>JANMBV010000045.1:0-124991 GCA_031360585.1 Actinomycetes bacterium
CTAGAAAATTGGTTCTACCTATCGGCAACACACATTGTTGCCAGAAACGGCCACTGGTGTGAATTGCGCGCTAGTCGAACCCGATTTTGCCTTAGTAGCTTCATTTGCTGCATGCGCGGAAATGACCGGTGTAACGATTAATACAAGTGCGATAAAAGTTAATCCGAATTGCCTCATGATTTCCCCCTATACCAGAAAGTAAAGTACTTGTCCTGGCAACTAAGAGTGACACCACTTATAGTTCCAGAATATAGGTGAGGACCACATCCTTTATTGCGGGAATCACTTAGTCGCCAGTATTACAAATCGTTATAGGCGCATTCAGTACGGTTTCAATCTGGTTTAAGTGATACCGACCAGTCTTGGCCTCAACCCGTCGATGCCATCTATCGCCCAGGGCCCTGCCCACCGGACGCGCCCTGCGGAGATAGTTCGCGCGTAAATGACGCAGAAAGTCATGAAACTATCGGAGCAATAGCGAAGGCGAGTTCGACGCCGTGGCCGAAGAATTCAACAATCGCCCTCGACAAACGCTCAACTGGGTGACACCCTTAGAGAGGTTTGCCGAGGCTGTTGCGACGACCGGCTGAGACCAAGGTCAATTTGACTGGTCGTTATCTAGGGAGGTGGGAAAGCCGGATGCACACGGAAACTACGGCTGATTCGGCAGGAGCCGGAGGTATTCGGTTGCTCGTTGTCGATGACCACCCCATTTTTCGCGCTGGCCTATGCGAGCAACTCGCGGGTGGAGCCGAGGGCATCGAGATTGTCGGTGAAGCAGAGGATGGAGAAAAGGCGTACGAGAAGGTCGCTGCCCTTCACCCCGATGTAGTGCTCATGGATAGCCACATGCCCGGCATGACGGGGCTCGAAGCAACTCTAAATATTAAGAAAGATTTCCCGGAAACAAAAATCATCGCTTTCTCTGCCACCGCTGAGGTTGATCAAGTGCGGATGGTGCTTCAGGCTGGTGCAAATGGTTACTTGCTCAAAACGGCCAGCACACCGGAATTGCGCAGAGCAATTGTCACCGTGCTCGGAGGTGCGACAGTTATCACTCCATCTGTCGCCTTCGAACCAGATGCACCGGACCTCTCTGCACCAATGGAAAATTCCTTAGGCCTCACCAAGCGGGAGATTCAAATTTTGGAATTGGTGGCTCGAGGAGTAACCAACAAACAAATTGGTGAGCAACTAAATTTGAGTAACCGAACAATTGAAGTTCATATGCATAATATCTTCATGAAACTTGGAGTCACCTCGCGTACTGAGGCCGTCACCAGAGCCATACGAGACCGCTCAATTCAATTGCCCCTATAAGGCCTCCCAGACTTGAAATCGAACTCTACTTCTACGTTAGTTCGCCCCCTCATGGCACGATTGCGTGAATTCACACCTCCTTACCGCGACTACCGCTTCTGGCTCATTCAAGTTCTAAATCTAATTTCGTGCATTCAAGTCACGCTACTGCCAACTAATAGCGGCAGTAGCGAAGTTCGTACCGAGATGCTGGAGACTTCGTGGGTTATAAAATCCTTTTTACTGGTTTTTTTGATCAGCGCACTCGCGTCAGGGGTCATCTTTGGCATAAGAGGTGCCATTCCAACCATCCTCATAACCACAATTTTTCTGCTTCCTAAACTGCTTCACTGGTCGTCCTCACCTTATATTGGAATAATTTTCCTAAGAGTGGCCATTATCAGCGGCTTTTCAATCCTCGTCGCGTGCTTACTCTCTCGCGAGAGAGCTGCACACTTGAACTTGCAGATGCTGAACGAGAAGATGAAGGGTATCATCCTCGAAAAAAACAGATTTTTTAAGCTTGCGAGCGAGGCCCAGGAGAATGAGCGCAGGAGAATCTCAAGAGACCTTCACGATGATTCGCTGCAACTGCTTGCGACCGTCATCCTTCAATTGGATGGGGCAATAAATGCAGAGGACGAAGACAAAGCCAAGGCACAGATGGCTCGGGCGAAACAAACTATCACGCAGACTTCCGATGCCATTCGACGCTATTGCGAAGCACTGCGACCATTGCTCCTCGACACTTTGGGCCTGGTTGCCTCGGTCGAATTGATTGGCGAAGAGCTCCAGAAAAATGCAGGCATCAAAGTTAGTTTTGATACCGAGGGAGAGGGCAGGCCGATCCGAGATGAAGATAAAATTCACGTTTTTCGCGTAATGCAAGAGGCCTTTCACAACATTGAAAAGCATTCAAAAGCCACAGCCGTACGCGTGCGCTGGAAGTATAGCGAGGAGGATTTGGAGATCTCCGTGACCGATAACGGGATCGGCATGTGGAACTTTGGTTCCGCACCTGCCAGATCCCTCGGTATTTCGGGCATGTATGAACGGATGGAACTGGTTGGAGGCAAACTCATGATAGAGAGCCAACCGGGCTTTGGTACCAAGGCTTCCCTGCGAATCCCTTTCGAATGAGCATTCTGGTCATCTAGGACTTACTCCTGCCGGGGTCTCTGAGACTGATTACGGCGCGATCTCCTCAGTAGGTATCAGTGGGCATGTCGCAGACTCGGGGAATTGACTGTGCCGACTGGGCTGTGTCCAGATTACGAGGCTACCCCCGTGTCTTCTTAATCTTTCCCAAATCTTTACAGAATCCTTAAGGTTCCCTCGCTTGAGCAAACCAGAATTCATCTATCAGCAGCGTTAGGAACCATCTGGAGGAAATTGATGAATCAGAGAATCAGGCTCATAATAACGGTTTTGGGTGCCAGTTTTGCAATCGTGGGCTCCCTCCCTTCTGCTAGTGCGACTGCAAGTCCATCCACATCCTCGAAATCGATGACGAATCAAGTCTTTGTCGGTGCTGATCTACACACCATAAGTGTCCTCGGCAATCGCGTTTTTGTGACTGGCCACGAAGGGGCCGGCATGTCCGATGACGGTGGAAGTAGCTGGACTCCGATGTCATCGTTAAAGGGCACCGATGTGATGAGTTGGACCACCTTCTCGAAGACGATCCTTGCAGGTGGACATAATGGTCTCTTTAAATCGACGAATAACGGTGCTTCTTTCAAGCGAGTCAAGTTTTATGGTTCTACGTCGGATGTGCACGCCATCGGAGCATCTGGCAAGTATGTTTACCTTGGTTCGCCGCAAGTGGGTCTTCTAATGTCAACTGATCGTGGAACCACGTGGAAAATGCGGAATGCAAAAGTCGGCCGAAGTTTCATGGGTTCGATGTTGGTCGATCCGAAAAATCCAAAGCGAATTATCGCACCCGATATGTCAGCTGGATTGGCCATTAGCACCGATGGCGGTCTTACTTGGTCATCGCTTGGTGGCCCAGCTGGACCGATGGCCGTGGCATGGAATTCGCAAAATATGAAAGATATCGTGGCAATCAGCATGGCGAACAGTGGGATAAGTACTGATGGTGGCAAGACCTGGAAGGAAATTCGCCTTCCAAGCGGCGCGACTGCAATCGTCTACTCAACCGACGGCAAGAAACTCATTGTTGGAGTTCTCATTGGCAACAAAGCGCAAATCTATACGAGTATTAATCGAGGCAAAAGCTGGCAAACCTCCACCGCTACTATTCCCGCCAAGAAGGTTGCTGCGATGGATCCGAATATGCCGGGGATGGATCATGTAAAACTAGCCTCTTCAAATAGACCTTTAGCTCTCACCCTCGGCACCTTTGGCTTTGGAACCTCCTCCGTCTTCGTGACCGCAGTTCTGCTCCGAAGAAAAGATCGGGCCAAACTCGCCGTTAAAGAATCATTGTTGGCCAGCCGTGGTGCTGGCAAATGAGCCAAGACCTGGAAATCCGAAGTTCGGAATCCAACGACATAGAGCCGAAAGGGCGTAATCTCCTAAAGATCCGCGCTGTGCGATCAATTATGCGCAGTCGCTGGTACCCAGGAGTTCTGCAGATTCCGATCGCCGCTGTATTTGGATTGATTGCCTATGAACTATTGGTCGGTCCAACAAGTGCTCACGATAATGCCGGAACTGCCCTTATGTGGGTGCTCTGGTGGCCGCTCATCCCAATCGTATTTGTCTTTCTAGGGCGCTTCTGGTGTGCAGTCTGTCCATTCGCAACGCTTTCAGACTTTGTCCAAAAACTTGTCGGTGTCAATCGGCCGGTGCCAGCTTTTCTCAAAAGGTATGGAATATGGATCATCGACGCCACATTCATTGCAATCACATGGGCTGACCATGTATGGGGAATTGTGGAGTCTCCGTGGGGTTCGGGGATTTTGCTGCTCCTGTTGACCTTTGCGGTAATTGTCTCCGGTGCGTTTTTCCAACGCCGAACCTTCTGCCGCCACCTCTGCTTTCTTGGTGGCCTTTCTGGCAACTACGCAAGAACAGGCATGATTGCCCTTCGCGCAGACACAGATATTTGCGCAACCTGCAAATCCAAGGCGGCATGCTTCAATGGAACTGAGAAAGTGGCAGGGTGCCCGCTCTTTTCGTTTCCACGCACGATGGACTCGAACGCGAACTGCAATTTGTGTGCGAACTGCATCAAGAGTTGCCCCAACGACGCAATTACCCTGACGCTTCGTAAACCAACCCAGGAACTCTGGTATCTACGTTCCCCGAAAATCGAAGAGTCTTTTCTGGCGATGGCGATTATGGGTATCGTCCTTATCCAGAACGTCACAATGTTGAAAATTTGGACTCAAATACTTGCCACTGTTGAGAGACTCACCGGTGTCACCAACTACGCGTTCATCTTCACGATTGTCTTCGCAGTAGGGGTGTCAATACCAGTTGGTCTGTTGGTCATTGCCGGGAAGGTAGCCGGTAAAGCAAATCTTGAGAGCACTCGACAGAATTTCGCACGGTTCGGCTATGCGCTCATTCCCCTCGATGTCGCCGGGCACGTAGCCCACAACCTCTTCCATCTACTGGCCGAAGGCAAGTCAGTTTTCTACTCCGTAGGTTCTCTCTTCGGGCACGATGCGACAGGGTCAACCGCCATCGTGGGAAATGGAACTATCCGCATAATCCAATTCATGGTCTTAGCCCTTGGCTTATGGGGTTCCCTTTACACCGTTCGTCGGACTACATACCGTCGATACAGCGACCCAGAAATCCGTACAGCAACTCTGATTCCCTACTCGATCCTGATCGGCGTGCTTGGCGCTCTGAATGTCGCGCTCTTCCTCTTTCCCATGGCTCACCGAATGTGACATGTAAGCTGAATTTCCCGGCGGCATTTTTACCGCAGCCGGCGTTGTGGCAATTGGCGGCACGCTCAACGGAACAGGTTCGCGTCCTCGCCTCTGACGCGGCTACTCGTGCAATACTGGAATTGTCAGCGTAAATGTGGATCCGCGTCCCCGCCCCTCGCTGGTGGCCATCAGAGTTCCAGAATGACTCTCGGCGATACTTCGCGCAATCGTCAACCCTAATCCCGAGCCCGAATCCCCCGACTGTCGAGCATTGTCTCCCCGATACAAACGCTCGAAAATCTGGGGAAGTTGATTAGCTGAGATGCCTTCTCCGTTGTCTCGAATCGAGAAAATAACGCCACCATCGATGGATTCAATGACCAATTGAACCTTACCTTCCTTAGGCGTATGTCGTAGAGCGTTTTCCAAAAGGTTAGAAAGTACCTGACCGATCCGCAAAGGATCGGCGCTGATGAGCGCCATTTCTCCCACGGTGGTCATTTCAAGGAGAACCCCCTTCTTCTCAAAGCGCGTCACCCATGCAGCAATTGCCGAGCGACCGATCTCACCGGGCTCGACAGGAGTCTTAAGATTGCTCAGTGTCTGGTCGTATGAATGCGAAACATCCCGGACATCTCTAGATAGCCTATTGAGCCTTTGTAACTGGTCTCGTACCGTATTCCAGGAATGAGCATCGCCCTTGACTACGCCGTCTTCAATTCCATCAACGAGAGCCCCGATGGTTGCGATAGGAGTGCGTAACTCATGGGCTAAATCACGCAACATGCGTGCTTGATCATTTTGAATTTTTGAGAGTTCAGAGGACATAACGGTCAACGCGACCGAGAGTCGGTCAATTTCCGGAGTCGAACTCTCCGGGGCAACATGTGCCGTGCTGTCCCCAGAGGCGAGCGCCTCTGCAAATACCGCCAGATTTTCAATGGGTTCGGCAATTCGGCGCATCAAATACCATGCCATGATGGCCGCCACAACGAACGACGTGAGTATGGCGATCACTAATGACAGACTGAATGATCCTGCAAAGGCCTCAGTCATGTGCTTCTTCGCAGCACTGGTATCAATGCCAGCCTCACGCATATGTTTCTCGAATATCGAGGGGGCGACGAACAACGCAGTTCCGATCAAGGTGGCTCCGGTAATGACCATTAAAACCGTCTGACCGACCAACAACTGAGTGATCAACCGTGGTTTACGACGGGGGTTCACTTCATTTCCATTCCGTATCCAACACCACGGACCGTACGAATTGCGCCTTCGACCATTCCTGCCTCAATCAATTTTTTTCGCAGATGGCCCACGTGAACGTCCACAACATGAATCTCTCCGTACCAGTCTCCTCCCCACACAAGTTCCAGAAGTTGCCGCCGTGAGAAAATGTTCTTAGGGCTTTCAACCATGATCTCCAGAAGATCAAACTCGGTACGGGTTACCTCAATGACGGTTTCCCCTACGGTCACAATGCGAGAGGAAGGGTCTATCGTCAAATTCCCGTAATGAAGAGCCGTCGATGAACTCCACTGCGACTCTTCCGTTCCCGAGGTGCGGGGACGTCGCAATATCGCCTTCGAGCGTGCGATCAATTCGCGAGGTGAAAATGGCTTTATCAAATAATCATCCGCACCGACTGCGAAGCCGACAATCTTGTCCACTTCTTCATCGCGAGCCGTCAGCATCAGAATATAGGCATCAGAAAAAGTGCGAACTTGCCTGCAGACTTCGATTCCGTCGAACCCAGGAAGCATGAGATCCAAAACAATAAGGTCAGGTTTGGTATTTCTAGTCTTCTCAACTGCCGTCGGTCCATCTATTGCAGTCTCGACGAGATAACCCTCATGCTCGAAGTAGCTGGCAACGACAGCGGCCAGTTCGACTTCGTCTTCAACAACAAGTACCCGTAATCTCCGACTCACTTAGTTCCACTTCTCAAACGTAAGAGGGTACTTAGATTACTTGGTCACATTCACGTCCGGGGAATGTCCTTCAATTAATCTGCGCGATTGGGCATACGCGGCTGCATCAATCTCGCCTGCTGCGAGCCGGCGGTCAAGAATCTGTCGCGGTGTCTCCTGAATCGGAGTGGACTTTTCCCTACGCGTCAACCACGTAACCAGCCAAATGCCAAGACCGATAAGGAGGATCCATATGACTGCCATTAGGATCATTCCTCCACCGCCCATCCAACCATATCCATCTCCGTACCAATTCATCATGGCTTCCTCCTAGATCGAATTTCTAACCATATGTTAAGGAGGAAACATTGAGAACTTCCCATGGGAACCCTAAAGATTCCGTAAAGAAGTCATCTTCATCAAATCTTTAGGCAAATAAGAGGCTTTCGCCCGTCTCTCCTGAGACGATCACTCAGGTTTATCGGAAGTTCCCAAGGAGAGGAATGAACATGCCACACTTGAGTCGACGAGGCGTATTAGCGGGAATCGTAGGGATCGGCGCAGCATCTGGACTGGCTGGCCTTGAACGCAATTCAAAACCACGATCATTAGGACTCTCTGAGGTTCAGGCGCGCGAATCTGCCCTTGCTTGGAGCGGCAAAATTAAGTCATTCGAACTCTCAGCCCGACTGGCAAAGGTTGACCTGGGAGGAAAGATAGCAAGTACATGGGTTTATGGAGACTCCTTGCCAGGAAAAATAATCCGAATTAACAAAAACGATCGAGTCAAAGTTTCTTTCAAGAATGAGTTGTTAGTCCCCACAAGTGTGCACTGGCATGGGCTAGCAATTCGAAATGACATGGACGGAGTTCCGGGCATAACAACGCCAGAAGTTCTTCCTGGATCTAGTTTCAACTTCGACTTCATTACTCCCGACTCAGGGACATACTGGTTCCACCCCCACAGTGGCACACAGCTTGATCGGGGTCTATACGCCCCTCTGATCGTCGATGACCCGAGTGAGGTGGCCAACTACGAGCGCGAATGGATCATTGTATTAGACGACTGGACCGACGGAGTCGGCAAGAATCCCGATGAAATCCTGGCCATGCTGATGCAAGGTTCTAGTAATACTTCGAGTATGGCTGGAATGGACATGGGTTCCATGAGCGGAACGGATAGCGGTGACGTTACCTACCCCATGTATCTCATCAATGGTCGTCCAAAGAACGACCCTGACACACTTTCCGTCCGGCCCGGGGAGCGGATACGAATTCGCATAATCAACGCAGCCGCAGATACCATATTCCATGTTGCGCTAGCTCAACACATGATGACGATCACGCATAGCGACGGATTCCCAGTCAAACCCTACGACACTCCTCTGCTTCGAATCGGAATGGGCGAACGCTATGACGTCATCGTGACCGTAGGCGATGGAGTATTTCCCTTCGTTGCCGAGCCAGTGGGAAAGTCCGACATCGCCCGTGCACTCATTAAATCTGGAAGTGGGAGTACGCCGCTGGAAACTTTCCGCCCTAGTGAATTGAGCGACACTCCACTCACTGCAGATTCGCTACAAGCTACTGAAGAGGTACGACTTCCCACACGCAAGCCTGATCGAATTCACGATCTTCTGTTAACCGGGAGCATGAACCCCTATCAGTGGAAGATAAACGGCCGAATGTACCCCGATACCAAGCCCCTCATGGTGAAAGCCGGAGAGATGGGTAGGTTGCGGATTAGAAATATGTCGATGATGCCGCATCCGATACATCTACATGGACATACTTTCCAATTGGGCAGCGCGGGAGGCTCAGGTGCCCGAAAAGACACAGTTCTGGTTCCGCCCATGGGCGGCGTTAATGTCGATTTCCAAGCCCAAAACCCTGGCAAGTGGATGATCCACTGCCACAACGCTTACCACGCCGAAGCCGGCATGATGACGCGACTCGATTACATCGCATAATCGCGAAAGATCAAAGCCCTACTGCGTGTCTCGACCTGGATTCAAGGGACATCTATGACTTAATACATGTGTGGGGCCCCTCGAAATTGATGTTCGAGGGGCCCCACTATGTCGTCACGCTACTGAAGGTGAATATATTCTGTTATCGCTATCGACCGACGAAAGCCGACGGACCAGTGCTCTTCTCAGTCTCCTGAAAAAAACTCACCCAATGTAGACCGACTCGAACCTGCCGTTTTCCCAACCCTCACGTCGTCGCCGTGTTGATGACTTCCTAAAAGGAAGTATCAGGATTGTTTCCCGATCCGCTTCTCATTAAGGTGGATCGAAACCCAAATCAATGAGACAAGACATGTATAGAACAGCTCTATTTCAATGTCAATAGAGATAGTCCAATGTCTCTACGGGCAGCACTAAATTCTATTTTTCAAGAACGAGAGTCGATTCACCTTGAATCTTTACGCTTTGCGCAGCCTTGAGTGTTGCCAAAACCTTAGTTCCAGCAATTGGGCCCTGAACGACGACCTTCCAGTCCCCCTTACTTGGGAGCGCGACCCTAACACCTGTCAGGTTCGGATTGTGAAATACCAGAACTGACTTCCAACTGTCCATCCCATTGCCATTTAGACTGTAGCCGATTACATTCTTTGGCTCTATGAGGAAAACCACGTTCTTCTTCACCTGGTCCGCGGATGACATTCTGAATACCGGATGAGAAAGGCGAAGTGCGATTAACCCCTTGTAGTAATTAACCGTCTTCTGATTTTTTGCACGAAGATCCCATTTCAAAGAATTAATCGAGTCATTCGACTTGTAACTATTGGAGTCGCCATTCTTTGATCGTAAGAATTCCTGTCCGGCCTGCATGAACGGGACTCCTTGAGCTAAGAAAGCAATGGATGCAGAGAGTCGATCGAGTGCTTCAATTCTTGACGGATTCTTAACACTCGCAGTTAATTTGTCGAAGAGGGTGAGGTTGTCATGAGATTCCACATAATTGACTGATTGCGTCGGGTCATTAGTCGTCCATTTGCCTACAATTGCGTTGCTGTACGCGATATTTCCCACGATACCAACCTTGACATGACCAATCTGGTTGACCTTGCCCGTTGCGTATCCCTGATCTGCCGAGTCAAAGACCGATCCTTTAATGCCGTCTCGCAACTCATCGTTGAATGCGGCAATCCGAGGAAGGCTGCCAATGTTCTTTTGATTGGCTCGATCGGAGGCGGCCAGGGTTCCCATATCCCAGCCTTCTCCGATAATAAGGATGCTCGGATCAATTGCGTCGAGGGTCTTGCGAACCTCCTGCATAGTGGTGATGTCTAGGAGTCCCATGAGGTCAAAGCGGAAGCCGTCAAAGTGATATTGGGATGCCCAATACTTAACCGAATCAACGATGAATTTCCGGACCATTGGGCGCTCTGATGCCACGTCGTTGCCAACCCCGCTGCCATTGGCCAGGGTGCCATCAGCGTTTGTCCGGAAGAAGTAGCCAGGAACGATTTTCTCTTCGCTAAAATCCGAGGCGTTGTAGACATGATTGTAGACGACATCCATCATCACGCGAAGCTTGTCATCGTGAAGCCCCTGAACGGCGCTCTTTAGTTCGGTGATGCGCGTTGCAGGATTGCTTGGATTAGTTGAATACGAGCCCTCTGGCACATTGTAATTTTGTGGGTCATAGCCCCAATTGAAAGTGGGTGCAGATTCATCGACGGAGGCAAAGTCAAAAACCGGCAGGAGCTCAACATGGGTGACGCCAAGATCCTTAATGGCATTGACACCCGTGGGCGTTCCCTTGCCCATAGTCGTTTTTAAATCGGTCAGGGCGAGATATTTCCCTTTATGCGCTGCGGCAATATTGCTTGATGAGTCCATCGACAGATCTCGAATGTGTAATTCGTAAATTATGGCGTCGGTCGACTTGCCACTAAAGGCAGGTTTTGTGGAAGTCCATGACTTGGGGTTGGTTTTCGTTAGGTCGACGACGACACCGTGAATTCCGTTGATGGTGGACGCTCGAACATATGGGTCGACGGCCTCTCGAACGACTCCCCCGACAGTGACCCGATAGTTGTAGATCGTTCCGTTGAGGTCGCCCTTAACTGTAGTAACCCACGTTCCTTTCGCATCGGCGCTCATGGGCGTCGCGATGCCTCGTGATGGAGTGGAGGATTCGTTGGGATAGGTAACTAGGTCAACTCCAGTCGCAGTTGGCGCCCACACTCGAAATTGAGTCTGTGAAGGCGAGTAGGTATTTCCTAGGTCATCCCCCGAGTAGGTGTAGCGGGAGTTGAATGCAACCGAATTCATTATTTGTCCTGGAGTCGTAGATGCTTTCCCGAATTTTGGGTGGGTGAGCGTGTAAACCTTTCCAAGAACAAGGTCTGCGTCCAATGTCAGTGAAAGTCTGCTGGCACCCGCGGAACTTCCATTGAGCGGTGTCACGGCGGTGACATTGATTCCGTCCGAAACTGTGAAGCCCTCATTGCCAGAGCCAGCTAAGGCGAGTTTGGCACTCAAGTCCACAGTGATTTGACGAAAACCATCGATACTGGCTGATCGGATTGTGGTGGTCGATGTAGGCGCCGAGGTATAGATCTGGGTATCGCCCTGAATGAGCCAAATCTCCGCATTTCCGGTGGCGTCAAAATTGCTTATGAAGCGATCATCGGAGATGTCTTTAGAGGACCAATTGTTGAGTCGGACGATAAAACCAACATTGTCGAAATTCGCCATCTCCGGAATATCTACTTTGAGTACCTTCCCGAAGGAATCTGTGCCATTGAATTCCACCCCATTCGTTGAGACTGTCACGTCGCCGGCCGTACCCGCCACGTTCTTCCAGAGCCACATATTCCATCCCGTGTAATCATCGCCAGGGCGTTGATAGTGAACGGTGAGATGGACTGTAGAAGGGGCAGCCGATGCCCCTTGCGGCAACATAGCCGCGACCAATGCGCAGCCCATTCCAATAGCAAGAAACCTTCGAAATATTCTTGCACTCGCAAACGTGTTTTTCATAAATTCCCCCAACAATGGGTTTTAATCAAAGCACAGGACGCGGTTATCCCTCAGGGGGAATTGCCCAAAATCAGCTTATTTATTGGATTGTTATACGTTTGGACTTTTGCAGAGATAGTCATCTATGAAGGTTTGCAAATATACTGATCATGAGCGATGGCGACAGGTGCATTCATGGAACAGTGGCAGTCTTGGACCGAGGATGATGCGCGCACGTTAATCTCTCTGCCCTCCGAGCACGATGACAAGTATTCGCGCGGTGTATTGGGAGTCATTGCCGGTTCAACTCAATATCCTGGTGCTGCAGTCATGGTGTGTGAAGCGGCGATGCGCACGGGTGTGGGAATGATCCGATATCTCGGACCAGCCAGAGCCGAAAACCTGATTCTCACCCACAGGCCTGAAGTGGTCATCGAGGACGGCAAAGTCCAGGCCTGGGCAATCGGGCCTGGACTGGACGCAGAGCGCATCGGTTGGCGTCGAAAGCGTACGGTTAAGGCAAAGTTGGAAGAAGGCGTCCCCACCGTTCTAGATGCTGGCGGACTCTCTCAACTGGGCGGAATGCGCGGACCCATTCTCATCACCCCGCACTACCGCGAACTTGCTTGGCTCTTGAGTACCTCAGGAGTCAATGTCACTGCGAGCCAAGTGAAGTCGGATCCCAAGAAATGGGCTCGCCTTGCGGCTGACTCCTTCCAGGTCACGGTTCTGTTGAAAGGAAACGTAAGTTACGTCGTCTCCAAGGAGCGCGAATTCGCTCTACCCTCTGCCTCAACATGGTTGGCCACGGCCGGGACGGGGGACGTTCTTGTCGGAATTCTCGGAGCTCTCATTGCAACCCACACGAGGGAAATCTCTCAGCAGCCTGAATTTCTCTCCGCGATCGCTGCTACCGGTTCATTCATCCATGCCAGGGCGGCTGAGTTAGCTTCCAACGGTGGCCCGATCACCGCCATGGGGGTAGCCCATGCAGTTCCCAAAATAATGAGTGACCTATTGCATATCGGATAGTGATAACTGCACCGCAATAAACTCAGGGAACGAGTTACTTTTGACCATGCCGCCAAGAGTGCTACTCGTCAATGACGACGCATTCGAACTCATTACCCTTGCAGAGGCCATGCGCCTTCGAGGGATCAATATAGTTGGCGAGGCGAACACAGCAGTTGCGGCTGAAAATTTATTTAAAACCCTGCTACCTGAAGTAGTTGTCATAGATGCGCAATTTGATTACCATCGGGGCATTTCGATTGCCCAAAGCATGCGGAGGGCCGTTGCCGGCCTTGGCCTGGTGATTACCTCAGCCTGTCCTGATCTGCGACTCATTGGCCTGCGCGAAGATGACATCCCACAAGGCGTGCAGATTGTTCTCAAGCGTACGCTCTCGGATCTCAAGGCCCTCTGTGATGCAATTCCAGATTCGATCCATGCTCTCCAGTGCAATGAGGAGAAACAGTGGGTAAATAGGTTTGCTTCCCGTCACGAGAAGTCCTTCATCGCGACCGTAAACCAACTTACCGACGTCCAGGCCGAAACCTTGCGATTAGTGGCCACGGGAATGAGCAACGGGGAGATTGGTCGGCTCCGGTATGTGAGCGAGAAATCTGTGGAACAGATCGTGGCACGCATCGCCGGCCATCTGGGCATCACCCCTGATCGCAGCCATAATCTTCGAGTATTGATGACAATTGAGTACAACAAGTGGATTGGCGCGCCCCGACACTAGGCTCAAGCTTTTCAACTCGCCGATCTTAAGTCTGGTCGGGTATCGTCATGAACATGGATCTCACTATTTTGCGTTCACAATGGAGTGACGTCCTTGATTACCTCGAGCGCCAAGACCGTATGGCGTGGATGGCCTTCTTTGATGCACGCCTGGCCACATTGGAGGGATCGATATTGCATCTGGATTTCTCGGACAGTCAGAAATTCTCGGGAAATCTGGATTACAGAAACATTCGTATTCATCACAAAGCCGCCCTCGAATATGCCATTCGGGCTGTAGTTGGAATTGACTTACAGGTGGTCGGCGGAGCATGAAATTTCGAGGTCTCCCCCTACTCCTCTGCGTTCTCCTCGCAATGGCAAATTTGAATCTGACCCCCGCCGTGGCAGCCTCATACACTCTGTCTTTAACTGTGAGGCAGACGCCCAGCTCTACCGAGCCCACCGTTACCCTCTACGGGCAGATAAAACCAGTGACAAAGGCTCAAAGAGTAGCGATAGAAGTAGAAACCAATAGGAAATGGCATGGGACCGCCCTCACAACCTCAACCACGTCTTCGGGAACATGGAAAGTCGAGGCGGTGGCAACCGCACTCAATGCGACAGTGAAGTACCGCGCGGTCGTAACAGTTGGAACCAAGCACATCTACTCCAGCGCACGCTCTGTGAAAGTACAGCAAATACCAGAAATGAACCGCGCCGACCCATCTGCGCTCATCAGCGAATCTGGGCCTGGGGGAAGAATCCATGGGATGGATATCAGCAAATGGCAGCATCCGGCAAACGCATCGATCGACTTCGTGAAGATGTACAGAGCAGGAATTCGTTTTGTCATGATCAAGGCCTCTGACACTCGAGATACCTCCGATGCTCAAGCTCTGAAGTATCTGGTCATGGACCACAATGCAGCTCAATCTGCCGGCATTTACACGGGCTTTTACTATTACGCCACCTTGCCCGACACAATTGACACTGCAGTCATCATTCAAGACGCCCAAGCGCAAGCACAGAAGGCAATTTGGAGACTGGCGAGTCTAGGTGGATACACAAATCGTGATCTTTCCTATGCGCTAGATCTTGAAAACAACTGTGTCAGAGTCTCAAGCAGTGGCTCATGCAGCAAATATGCCGCGCGCAACGCAGTGACACTCTGGGCAAATACCTGGCTCTCAGCAGTTGAGGCAAAGACTGGCCGGGCGCCGATCATTTATTCGTACCCTCAGTTTCTTGAAAATGCCATGACTCGAAGCCCGGACCTTCTGCAGTATCCACTTTGGATTGCGCACTACTCACTCAATCCGTTTGATCCACTCTCCCAACCCGGCCAGAAAACAGCTGGGTGTTTCGTACACTCTTGGACGACCTCGAACTGCTCATCGCTCTGGGTGGTCTGGCAATACACATCCTGCGGCATAGCAAAAAAGTATGGTGTGCCAGGCACGAGGGTCGATCTGGATGTCTTCCGAGGCACTACGAACGCATTCCTAGATCTCGTGAAAGGCACGTGGACTCCGGAGGCCGCCGACCTCATGCCGGTGCAAGAGGTTTCGACGATGACTGTGAAGTCCACCAGTGCAAGTAGCATCACTAAACCAGTCATATTCCAGATTGATGTAACTCGACCATCTGGGGCTCCAGTGGTGACCGGAACGGTGAAGTTCATTGCCGCAGCTCTCAGTGGCCTCAAACTGACTCCCCTTCAAAGCGCGGTGCGATCATCAAGCGGAAGTTGGACTCTCACAATCAAGGGTCTTCCCGCAGGGACGTGGGATGGCGCAATTGTCTTCACCGACATTTCCGGTACGCACGCAACGAGTTCTGCTCCCGTTCAACTTACGATCACGCCAGGGCCCACTCCCACGCCAACACCTACACCCACGCCAACACCTACACCCACGCCAACACCTACACCCACGCCCACACCTACACCCACGCCCACGCCAAAGCCAAAGCCGACCAAGGCTCCCGCTGTGGATTCATGCAAGTACCAAGTTAAGAACTAACCACCGCATTAGGTACCAGCAATCTTCTAGCCTCTGCGCGCTCTCGCTCCAGAATCACTCGGTATCGGTCGATGGATTCGACCCGCTGCTTGCGATTCCAATCCAAAAGCGGAGCAATGATGTCGGCGATATCTTCAAGAAGTGCCGAGCCATTCTCGTCGGCTTCAAAGGAAATACGCGTGCGGCGAGCAACAACATCTTCCACGGAGCGCGCGCCCTCATGGCTAACCGCGTAATGAATTTCTGCGCGGAGATAGGGAAGGCCGCCTCCAAGCGATCTCGACAACGAAGGATCTTGAGAGATCAGTTGAAGAATCTCGCTCATAAGTGAGCCATAACGGTTGAGGAGGTGGACTACGGTGGATTCGGATAAATGTGTTTCCGCAGATATCAATGGCACTTGTTGAACTAGAGCGTTGTAACCGTCGGCTCCCACAATGGGAAGGCGATCCGTTGTGGAATCGCGAACTTCTTTGTGCAATTCCTTGCCTGCCAGATCAATGACATCCTCTGCCATCACTCGATATGTCGTGTATTTCCCGCCCGCGATGCTTACGAAGCCCGGCGCGGGACGATCAACAGTATGCTCGCGAGATAGTTTTGTTGTTGATGCATCTGCCTTTTTTGACACGAGGGGCCTTAACCCTGCATAGACCCCGATGATGTCCTCGTAACGCAATTGCGGTTCAAGGACTCGGTTTGCTTGGGCAAGTATGTAGTCGATATCGTCACGATTTGCCAACGGCTCATTGCGATCTCCCTTGTACTCGGTGTCTGTCGTGCCAACTATCCATTTGTCTTCCCAAGGAATAACGAAGAGAACCGAGACGGGGGTCTTCAGAATAATGCCAGCTTCCGAGTTAATGGCCGAACCAGGAAGCACAATGTGCGCACCCTTGCTCATTCGAACCTCGTAGCCCGCTTTCAATCCAAATCGTTCGTGTAGTTCGTCGCTCCATACACCTGCGCACATTACGGTTGCACCTGCGCTCACCTTGATGAGCTCGCCGGTTTCGATATTTCGAACCACAGCCCCAATGACACGCTTGCCCTCTTTGATAAGTGATTCGCAAGAGACCCCAGTAGCAATGACAGCGCCATGACGCGCCGCAGTGCGAGCGACCATCATGGTGTACCGCGCATCGTCTACTTGAGCATCAAAATATTTAATCGCACCCGTGACAATATCTTGCCGCAATGAAGGAGCCACTTGTGCAACATTCTTCTGACTCAAGTGCTTGTGCCAAGGCAGAGCGCGTTGGAAGCCGCGCAAAACGTCATACAGGGCCAGACCGGCACCGACGTAAGTGCGATCTTTCAGTTTTTCATGAAGTGGATACAAGAATGCAACTGGCTTGACCAAATGAGGTGCCAGCGTGGTCACCAACGCTTCGCGCTCTTGGAGGGCTTCGCGTACGAGTCTGAAATCGTACTGTTCGAGGTAACGAAGTCCGCCGTGGATGAGTTTGCTCGATCGACTAGAGGTACCCGAGGCGAGGTCATAGGGCTCCACCAAGGCGACGCGCAAGCCCCTGGAGGAAGCATCTAGGGCGGCACCCGTTCCTGTGATTCCACCACCTATCACAAGGACATCGAATTTTTCAGTCGAGAGGGCTTTGAGGGCATCGCGATGTTGTTGCGGATCTAATCGCGAGTCAAACATCATGCTCCCCACTCTGGTCGCTCCTAAGTGGAGTGTAATGTATCCGCAAAGCGAGGTGGTTGATGTCTTATATTGGCAGTTTAGACCAGGGCACTAGTAGTACCCGTTTCATGATTTTCAATCATGACGGCAACGTGGTCGGCCAACACCAAGTAGAACATCAACAAATTTTGGCCCAACCCGGTTGGGTTGAGCATGACCCGGCAGAGATCTGGTCGCGAACTCAAGAAGTGATTATCCAAGCGCTCAAAAACGCCCACCTGCAAGGTGCTGATCTTAAGGCCATAGGCATTGCCAACCAGCGCGAAACAGCGCTCTTCTGGGATAGCCGAACTGGAAAGCCATTGGCCAATGCCATTGTCTGGCAAGACACGCGAACAGCAGATTTCCTCTCCTCGCTTTCATCGCACGAATCAGAATTACTTCACCAACGTACCGGCTTGACCGTAGCGCCGTATTTTTCAGCGAGTAAATTTCACTGGTTGCTCCGGAATAGTCCAGCCGTGCAGCAAGCGGTGCAAGATGGCACTGCCAAAGCCGGGACTGTCGATTCATGGCTTCTCTGGAATCTTTCTGGAGGCACTGCCAGTGGCGTTCACTCTACGGATGTAACCAACGCAAGTCGAACACTCCTTATGAATCTCCAGACCCTTGATTGGGATGAGGAATTGCTCTCCATATTCAGCATTCCTAGATCGGTCCTTCCGACCATTCGCTCATCGTCGGAGATTTACGCGATGACCGACCCGGCCGGTCCTCTTGGTTGCGCTATACCGATATCTGCCATTTTGGGCGATCAACAAGCAGCCATGGTTGGTCAAGTCTGTTTCGACCAAGGCCAATCCAAGACCACGTACGGAACCGGAAATTTCGCACTTCTCAACACAGGCGCCGAGATCGTGAAATCGAGTCACGGACTTCTCACAACGGTGCTCTACAAATTCGGAAAATCTCCCGCAGTCTTCGCCTTAGAAGGCTCGGTCGCAGTCACTGGCTCGGCGATCCAATGGCTGCGAGACCAACTTGGAATTGTCAGTAGTGCAAACGAAGTGGAATCCCTCGCACTGTCCGTCGAAGACAACGGTGGAGTCTACTTTGTGCCGGCTTTTTCTGGTCTCTTTGCGCCCTATTGGCGAAATGACGCACGAGGAGTGATCGTCGGCCTTACACGTTCGGCAACAAAGGCACACTTGGCGCGAGCGGCATTGGAGGCAATCTGTTACCAGACAAAAGAGATCTTGGATGCAATGGCGACTGATAGCGGAGTAGTCCTGAAAGAGATGAGAGTAGACGGCGGTATTACGGCAAACAAGCTCTGCATGCAGTTACAGGCCGATGTGATGGGAATCGAAATAATCCTTCCGCAAATCAGCGAGACCACTGCCCTTGGAGCCGCTTTCGCTGCCGGTTTAGCCGTGGGCTTCTGGTCGGACACCGATGAGATTGCCAGACTTTGGAAGAAATCGAAGTGCTGGCTACCACGAACAACATCACAAGAGCGAGACCTTGGCCATGCCCAATGGCAAAAAGCGGTAGAACGTTCCTTAAATTGGATTTAATAGACTATTCAACCGGCACTACACGTAGTACTTCTACTCCGCCGATGTCGCCAAGAATGTTCAGCAGGTCCGTTGGATCACTGCCTGGAATAGCGACGGTGATGTCGTCATAGCCACGACCTTCTTCGCTCTTCATCACGACAAGCCCGCGGATGTCGCCTCCTGCAAAACCGATTGCCGAAGCAACTGCGCCAAGGGAGCCGGGGCGGTCAGGTAGTGAGACATGTAATCGAAAAATCGCCATGCCTCACCTTATCCTGACCGATCACTTTGCACGTGTACTGCATGTAAATTCTCGATTACTTCGAGGGAGCAGAACCTAGAACCACCTTGAAGGTCTTTGACCCACCGGTAGGAAGATCCACGGTCACCGAAACGGCAGAACCGGGCGCATACGAACGAATTCGAACGATAGCGGTCACGTTATCTGTGATTCTGAATCCGTCCAGACTTCGAACGATCGATCCGACAGGAATTCCCGCGGTATCCGCGGCCTGGCCCGGACTCAATCGCGCAATCTTGGCACCCACTCCGGTATATGTCCCGTCAAAGAAGACGCCCAACACTGGTCTGGTCGATGCCCCGGTATCGATGATTTCATTTGCGACGCGCTTTGCTTCGTTGATCGGAATCGAAAATCCGAGTCCGATACTTCCGCTGGTACTCCCCGATGACAAAGTTGCAATTGCTGAGTTAACACCGACAATGCGTCCCTGAGAATCCAGCAATGCTCCTCCAGAGTTGCCCGGATTAATTGCGGCATCTGTTTGGATTGCATCGATATATGACTCTGCTCCCACATTTCCAGTTGTCACCGGTCTATTGAGAGCTGAAACAATTCCACTGGTAACGGTGCTGGTAAGGCCCAAGGGAGATCCGATAGCAACGACCGGATCGCCAATGCTCAACTTTGATGAATCACCGAAGGCGATAACGGGAAGATTGCCCTTTTGGACTTTAAGGACTGCGAGATCGTAGATTGTGTCCCTCCCAACAATCGTTGCCTCAACGGTGTCGCCGTTGTTAAATTCCACACGGATTGTTCCGGCACCTCCTACGGCCCCATCGACTACGTGGTTGTTCGTGAGAATGTAACTTGATGTCGCATTGGTGCGAATAATGGAACCTGACCCGGTATCACCGCCGGTTGACGTGGTGACATCGATCGAGACAACACTTGGCGTTGCCGCAGCAGCAACAGTCTTCACACTCATGCCGCCCGCACCCAGGTCGACCAGGGTTCGTGTTTTCAAGCACGTTCCATCGGCGGAGTAGTACATAACCGAGGTCCTGTTATCAACACATGCTTGCAAGGCCGGAGAAGATGGAGTAACAGCAGTCGCGACGCCTCCCACGATTGTGGCACCTAGTAAGAATCCGGCTCCGACCTTCAATGGCGTGGATCGTGCAATCGAGGTTCTTAGATCTTTCATAATTAGGGGCATCTTTCGACCTTTCACGTAAATTTGATTGGAGTTTACTCGGATAGTAAAGGCGGCTACGCCTGCACTACCCAGGCACCTGAGATCGCAACTTTTATCGAAGCCAGAGGTGAAGGTGGCGGACCCGCGACCACGGCGGCTCCATTAAACGGGTCGTACACCCCGCCATGACAAGGACAGATCAACGCCTTGTCGGGTGCTGAATAGGAAACAGTGCACCCTTGATGTGTGCATATTTCAGAGTATGCGAATACGCCGTTTTTTGTTCTAAAGAGAATGGCTGGTTGCCCATTCGCTGTGGCAAATTCGTGGGTTTTGTCCACAGGTAGATCAATCAACTTGATAATCTGATTGGCAGCTGATGCTCCTCCCGTGGTCGACAGCGCGGTCCGCCCTGGAGAGGCCGGCTTGAACACATATCGCCCTACAAGCATCGCCGCGACTGACGCGATTGCCAATCCACCAACTCGCATCACTCCGCGACGATCAAGGGAGACATCGATTTTGCGCCTCTTGCCGACAAGGGTGAGGAAATATGAAAGCCAGAGGACTGCGTAGGCAGTGTCACTTCCTAAGAAGTACGGCTTCACGTGCCAGGTGGCTGCGATCCATAAGCCAACCGACATTGAGAAGCCAATAAGGGCCGTGAATGTTGGTGCAATCCAGAGAAGGGTCGCAATTCCGATTGCAAACTCCAAGATCGTCACGGTCACGCCAACGAGAGTGGCGCGCACTATCAGGTGACGGAAAAGGAATCCAAATGGTGAATTGTGGGCATAGCCGGTGAGTTGCTTGCCGATGTACGTGGAGCCCGTCCTGCTTAAGAATCCCGGATCTGTGGCCTTATTCCAACCGCCATAGACCCACGTAACACCAAGCCAGAGGCGAATGACTCGGACTGCCGGGGATTGGGCCCGCCAGGACGACACGAGCGCGCGGAGGAATGTGCGCGGAGAGAGGGAAGACATAGGGAGAAGAATATATGTTGAATTTGGAATGCGCTCCCTGACTTGGACTCGAACCAAGAACCTGCCGGTTAACAGCCGGCTGCTCTGCCAATTGAGCTATCAGGGACTACGAAATCTTGAAGGCAAGCGCAAACTCTAGCGCACCAGAACGGGTGGTTCTAATTCGTCCTAGATTTCCCCCAACGCAAGGTCATGAAGCACTCTTCTAGCCGCCTCCAAGGCGACCAAATCAGTGAAAAGCGCAGTGTATTCGGCCTCATTTGTGAGGGGGTTGATTCGCTGCAGGGTCGACTTTAGTTCAGCGATTTTTCGACTCAGCGCCACTTCCCGAAGGCGGGCCACGATGCTTTGAACATAGCGGGCCGATATTTCGCCATCGGTACGAATAGGTTCAACTGAGAGTTCAGCGATCAAAGCCTTCAAACGCTCGTCATCGGTTTGATCCAAACGAGCCGTGGAATCGGCGTGGTCATCGATGAGCACGCGCAAGTGCCGATAGGCAGGATGTGTAAATGCATCGAATTCAATCTGTGCCCAATCCACTACCAATTCTGGCATTTGTAGGCGAGCCTTCAAAACTTCACGTTCGAGTGCCAGCCGTGGCTCTGAAGGACTTGGACGCCAAGACATATCAGTTGTCGCCATCCCCTCCTGCGGCGCCACTGCCTGCACGCCACGCCCCACCGCAGTTGCAACCGTTTCAACTTCAACACCGAGCCAGCCAGCTAGCAACCTGATGTACTCAGGGCGCAGGGATTTATCACGTATCTGCGAAAGTAGCGGCGCGGCAGCGTTGAGCGCATTGACTCTTCCCTCAGCGGTGCTCAAATCATGTTGGTTGAGTTCGGTTCGAATTGCGAATTCAAAAAGAGGAACCCTACGTGCAATCAAGTCCCGTAAAGCAAGATCACCTTTTTGTTGACGCAATTCGGCTGGATCCAACCCGCCAGGTTCCACCGCAACAAAAGTTTGCGTGACGAATTTCTGATCTTCGTTAAAGGCCCGAAGCGCAGCCTTCTGTCCGGCTGCATCTCCGTCGAAGGTGAAAATCACTTCGCCTCTGAACGCATCATCGTCCATAAGGAGTCGGCGCAAAATTCTAATGTGATCAGCGCCGAAGGCGGTGCCGCATGTAGCAACCGCTGTTGTAATTCCTGCTAGGTGAGCCGCCATGACGTCGGTGTAACCCTCAACGATGACTACCTGCCTCTTCTTTGCAATCTCTTTCTTCGCTCGGTCAAGTCCGTAAAGAACGTGGCTCTTTTTGTAGATAGGAGTCTCAGGAGTGTTGAGGTATTTGGGGCCCGTATCAACGTCATCATTTGCGAGTTTTCTAGCGCCGAAACCTACAACATCACCAGATATATCGCGGATCGGCCAGATGAGGCGGTTGCGGAAACGATCAATCGGCCCGCGCGCTCCCATCTTGGATAGGCCCGCCACTTCCAATTCTTCAACGGTGAATCCTTGTGCACGCAGGTGCTTGGTGAGCGCATCCCAATCATCGGGTGCATAGCCGACTTCAAAGGATGCACAGGCATCCTTATCGAATCCTCGCTTGGTGAGGAGGTCTCTGCCAAATTGCCCTTGTTGAGAGAGGTTTAGTTGCTCCTGATAGAACTTTGCCGCCGCAGCGTTAGCTGCGATTAGTCGAGAGCGTTGACCCGTTGGAGCAGCGACGCCAGATCGGCTCTCTTCATAGTGGAGTGTGTAGCCGATTCGCTCGGCTAGGCGTTCAACCGTTTCGGTGAAAGAGAGATGGTCGATCTTCATGACGAAAGCGATAACATCTCCGCCAACCTGACAGCCAAAACAGTGGAAGTAACCCTTGCTGGGTGTCACGTGGAAGGAGGGTGACTTCTCGTCATGGAAGGGACATAGGCCTTTGCGCTGGCCTCCTCCTGCGTTCTTCAGCTGAACGTAATCGCTAACGACTTCATCAATTGGGGCTCGGTCTCGAATGTAGGCAACGTCTTCGTCTTTAATGCGCCCGCTCATGAATTGGATTCTATCTGCGCGGTCAATCGAGCATGAAGAGTGTATGCAGCGGGGTCTGTCAAACTTGCGACTTGGTCAACCACCACTCGCAAACGCTGGTCATTACTTCCGGCCATCTCCCAATCTGCCAAAAAGATCGAATCCAATGTAGCTGG
Organism: Actinomycetes bacterium; assembly: GCA_031360585.1. Classification (GTDB taxonomy): domain Bacteria; phylum Actinomycetota; class Actinomycetes; order Nanopelagicales; family Nanopelagicaceae; genus QYPT01. The sequence continues at coordinate 23,571 of JANMBV010000045.1, forward strand.
CGCAGTTGCCAGGAGCATTTCAACCAGGTCAGAGATGACGACTCGCTGTTTGGCGTAACGATCTTGGGCCAGAGGCGTTCCGATCAAGTAAAGCCCAGCCACTGATTTAAGAAGTCCGACTTCAATTCTCTGCTCACGAGGTACTTCCAGATCTGCGTTGTAACGAATAAGGCGGTCTCCTCCATGTACTGCGCGTGTCTCCAATTCGGCAGATAAAACGAAACGTCCAATCAGCTGACTCGTCAAATCCTTAATTCTGGCAAGTCCTCTGTGCGTTCCGTCGTAAAAGGAAGGCCAGCAAGACAGAGCCTGGAGTCTCCCTAGTGCCGCTCGTGCCTCCGACTCGGTCGAATCAACTTCGTAATCGCGCACCATTACTTCATATAGAAGCGGCAGGTCTTCGCTGAAATCCGTAACGCTGACTTGCCCGGCAACGAGAGCGTCTTCCAAGTCATGAACGCAATAGGAAACATCGTCTGACCAATCCATTATCTGTGCCTCGATACACTGCCGTTGTGCACGGGCTCCTTGTCGCATCCACTCAAATATTTCCATATCCTCGGCATAGACGCCGTACTTGATCTGACCGCCGCGCTGTTGCCAAGGATATTTTGTGACGGCATCAAGGGAGGCCCGAGTGAGGTTGAGTCCTACCGAGCGCCCCTGAAGATCAAGGGTCTTAGCCTCAAGACGGGTGAGCAATCGAAAACTCTGAGCATTCCCTTCGAAGCCTCCAGCGCTCTGTGCGATGTGCGCAAGTGCGCCCTCACCGTTGTGTCCAAAGGGCGGATGTCCGAGATCGTGAGCCAGGCAGGCCGTGTCCAGGAGGTCGGGATCGGCTCCGAGTGAGTCGCCGAGCTCTCTACCAATTTGTGCCACCTCGAGTGAATGAGAAAGACGTGTACGTTGAAAATCATTTTCCCACGGCACCGCCACTTGGGTTTTCGCACCTAGTCTTCTCAGTGAGGCTGAATGGATGACACGGGCTCGATCTCGCATGAATTCTGTCCGCCCAGCGCGCTTTGCGGGCTCGGATACGAACCTTTCCAAATCGTGTTTGCTGTACCCATTCACAACCGCCATCTTAATGAACCCTACTGAACTAAGTGATCGCTGAGATGAATACCTCTGCGGCCAAGGGTGACGTAGGCCAAATATGCCGCGGTTTCGCGGATCAAATAGTGGAGGTTGACATGCAAGAGTGAATTTGGCCCTGCACGCACCGGTGAACATGAATTTTTTGCCCCAAGATCAGTGGCCATCGTCATCGCCCGTAGGCAGTGATAGGGGTCTGTAACAATGATGACGGTATGAAGACCCTTGCTCTTCATCTCGGCGATGTAGCCCTTAGTACTGACTAAGGTGTCGCGCCCTTTTGGGATTGCGATTACAGCCCTTGCCTTGATTCCATGGGAAAGGAGCCAGGCCTTGCTTGATGCAGCCTCCGTTGTCCGATCTCCCGGAGCGCCTGCACCAACTGTGATTATCAGTGGGGCGTAACCAAGCGAGTAAACGCGCTGTGCCTCCACAAGGCGGGCATGAAGTGCCGCACTGGGACGTCCATTGAATTGCGCAGCACCGAGAACAACAATGACATCGGATTTTTCAACGCTCGGATAGTGGCCGGCATACCAAGTCTTCCCCAGGGTAAAAAGTGGGACGACAATTGCAATCAAAAGGAGTGCGCTAGTGACTTTGCGGAGTACTTTAAATAGGAACATCTCAGCCGCCCGAAAACGCGTCTTCGATTTCGATCTCTGCCAACTCGTCAGGATCCTTTAACCAGCCATCGGGCAGCGTCACTGGTCTGCCATGACTTGTCCTTCCGCGAGGAGAGTTTCCAATCTCGATGGGATAAGGCTGATCAACGAGTTGATCGAGCAATCCCCGCAATTGCGCTAGGGATGAAACCATTCCAAAGGCTCGGCGCATCTCGCTCGGGACGCGGAAGCCCTTGAGGTACCAAGCCATATGTTTGCGCAGATCCCGACAACCACGCTCCTCCGATTCGAAATACTCGACAATGAGTTGGGCGTGACGAAACATGATCTCGCGCACTTCGAAAAGAGTGGGAAGGTATCGCTCCTCTACCCCGGCAAAAGCCGCTGCCAAATCCTTAAACAACCAGGGGCGCCCCAAACACCCGCGACCAACAACGACACCTGCGCAACCTGTTTCCTCCATCATGGCCAGGCCATCCGCGCCGCTCCAAATATCTCCATTGCCCAGAACTGGCACGCCCGTTGGCTTCAAGTGGTCAACCAATCGCGCTATGGCACTCCAATTGGCTTTGCCTTCGTACATTTGCTCCGCTGTTCGAGCATGCAACGCGACCCAGTTGACGCCAAGATCGGCAGCTGATTTGGCGGCCTCCAAATACGTTTCGTGGTCGCTATCGATTCCGATGCGCATCTTTACTGTCACCGGTATCTTAAATGGTTTGGCCGCATCTACAGCCGCAGCCACGATGGAATTAAAGAGACGACGTTTGTACGGAAGAGCAGCGCCCCCGCCCTTTCGAGTTACCTTCGGAACCGGACATCCAAAATTCATATCGATGTGATCGGCTAGATTTTCATTTCCGATCATCGACACAGCTGCTCTCATAACGTTGGGATCGACGCTATACAACTGGACGGAACGGGGCCATTCTCCCTTTCCAGGCAGAATCATCCGAAGGGTTTCAGGACGACGTTCAATGAGGGCGCGTGCAGTCACCATTTCTGAGACGAAAAGACCTGCGCCTTGCTCGCGCGCCAACGTTCGAAATGGCGCATTTGTAATTCCCGCCATAGGGGCTAAAACAACTGGTGGAACTATCGCGTAATCCCCGCTGGCCAGAGGAAGCCTAAGCGGTTCTATGAGCCGAGGAGTCGTGGCGCTAACCATGCCTCTACCTGATCAAGGGCGATACGCTCTTGGGCCATGGAGTCGCGATGACGAATCGTCACTGCTTGATCATCGAGTGTGTCGAAATCGACAGTAATGCAATAAGGCGTGCCGATCTCATCTTGGCGACGGTAGCGACGTCCAATTGCTCCAGCGTCGTCAAAGTCAATGTTCCAATGCTTGCGCAATTGCGCAGCTAGGTCACGTGCCTTCGGAGACAGGTCGGCATTGCGCGAGAGTGGAAGAACTCCCACTTTGACCGGAGCCAGCCGGTAATCAATCTTGAGAACTGAACGTTTCTCCATTATTCCTTTGGAGTTGGGCGCCTCATCCTCTGTGAACGCATCCATCAGGAAGGTCAGGGTCGCTCGGTCGACGCCTGCTGCCGGCTCTATTACATAGGGAGTCCATCGCTCGTTCTTCTCCTGATCAAACCAGGAAAGATCCTTGCCCGAGGCAGCCGAGTGCGCTTTCAAATCGAAATCCGTGCGGCTTGCAATTCCTTCCAGCTCGCCCCATTCGGTTCCAGCGAATTCGAATCTGTATTCGATATCCGCTGTTCGTTTGGAATAATGTGAAAGCTTCTCCTTTGGATGTTCGTAAATCCGCAAACGAGTCGGATCAATCCCCAAATCTGTGTACCACGCAAGGCGCGTATCAATCCAGTACTGGTGCCACTCTTCGTCGGTTCCCGGAACTACGAAAAACTCCATCTCCATCTGCTCAAACTCGCGCGTTCGGAAGATAAAATTTCCTGGAGTAATCTCATTGCGAAATGATTTACCAATTTGACCGATTCCAAATGGCGGCTTCTTGCGAGAAGTTGTTGCCACGTTGTCGAAGTTAATGAAAATCCCCTGTGCGGTCTCCGGGCGCAAGTACGCCAGACCAGATTCGTCTTCGACAGGTCCTAGATAAGTCTTGAGTAACCCAGAGAACTGTTTTGGTGTAGTGAACTGACCCTTGTTACCGCATGCAGGGCAATTCACCTCAGCCAGAGATTGCGGTGCTCGCTTATTTTTTGCCTCGAACGCTTCTTCCAAGTGATCTGCACGGTAGCGCCTGTGGCATGCGGTGCATTCGGTGAGCGGATCAGAGAAGGTAGCTACGTGACCTGATGCCTCCCACACTTCTCTGGCGAGGATGACGCATGAATCTATGCCGACGACGTCTTCTCGTCCGGTGACCATAGATTTCCACCACTGCCGCTTGACGTTGTTCTTGAGTTCGATCCCCAAGGGACCGTAATCCCACGCTGCTCGAAGTCCTCCGTAGATCTCGCTGGAGGGGTAGACGAATCCTCGGCGCTTGGCCAGGCTGACTATGGTCTCTAAACGATCGGCCATGATTTTCTCCATCCATCCGGCTGGCTGTCGGCGGCGCACAACCGATGTAGTTGTAACCTGCGCCAACTTTACTTCCTCACCAGTCAATCTCTGGCATCTGGCAAGCGTAAAATATGAAAATGACAATCGTTTTCATTTCTGGTAGCCTGCCGTTATGAACATAGCCGTCGGCCTGGCCGCCCTTACTGCTCTTTCAACCTTCGTGGGCGGCTTTCTCGCCCATCGCTCCCGTGATCGCCTCCACTTGGTCCTTGGCCTGGCAGCCGGACTTCTTCTGGGTTTAGTGGCCTTCGATCTTATGCCCGAAGTTTTCCGCCTCAACATCTCAATGATCGGAAATGTCCCGACCGTTTCCATTGCATTTGTTGCGGGTTTTTTCGCCCTTCACTTCACAGAACAATCCTTCGCCTCCCACGAGCCAAGCGAATCCGATTACGGACACGAGCACAAGCACGCATCAAACATCGCCGGCACTCTTGGGGGTATTGCGATGGGTGGGCATGTATTCCTTGACGGTGTTGCACTGGGTGTTGCATTTCAAGTCAGCCACGGCCTTGGCTTTGCAGTTTTTATCGCCATATTGGCCCACGCATTTAGTGACGGCCTAAATACTGTCTCCTTTCTTATCAAGGGCGGACATTGGAAGAAGCGCGCTTTATGGCTCTTAGCTCTTGATGCGCTGATGAGAATTACCGGGGCGACCCTGGGTGCCCATATAACCCTTAGCCAGCCACTGCTTGGAATCTATTTAGCGGTTTTCTCTGGTTTTGTAATTTACCTCGCAACATCACACATTCTGCCTGAAGCTCACTCTCGCCACCCTTCCAAATTAACGATGCTCGCCACCGTTCTAGGAGTCGTTGCGATGTGGCTCGTCGTGGGACATGTTGGTCGCGTATGAAGAAATCTGCAACACGTGTTCTCCAAAGTTTGCAGCACGCTGGCGGATTCGCAAGTGCTCAAGAAGTTCACCAACTGATTACACGCCAAGGTGAACGAATTGGGCTTACAACGATCTATCGCGCGCTCCAGAGCCTTCAACAAGAAAATCTTGTTGACGTACTTCGCCGCGACGACGGCGAGGCCATCTATCGCCTCTGTGGAGAGGCACACCATCACCACTTAGTGTGCAAAGAATGCGGAAGGACAGTAGAGATTGAAGGAGGGGCCGTTGAAAAATGGGCGGACTCAGTTGGCAAAGAACATGGGTTCCGCGATGTTGCCCACAGCGCCGAGCTATTTGGGATCTGTTCAAAATGCTAACTAGGAATTAAGTCTCACTTAATTTGTTGTACTTGGTTGCGCATGATCGCGGAGGCCAGCGCCTGATCAGGCCTCGAATCGAAAATCTCGACTTGGATATCTCTGTCCTTCAAGCCGATATACACGTTCTTTGTGTCTTTCCAATTGTAAGACACCGCATTGCCATCGACGCTGACCAATCCCACGCCGTTGGGCAACGTCCCAGCTTTTTTGGTTACATCGAAGGCGTTTGGAGAGGTGAAGGTGCCTACCTCGCGATAGGCGGCAGTCGGATCCGTCAGAGAGGAAGTAACTGGCAGATATCGCAATGAGATGCTGCCCAAAACCCCCGCGTTGAGCACATACTTGGCATTCTTCTCCGCTCCCACCCAATAAACTGTCAAGTGGCTTGCAAGCACGACATCGCGAAGTTCTTTAGCGTCCACGGCTTTGCCGCCATGCAGAACGAGAAGAACTTCCTCTAAAGTTGCTCGCTTGGAGTGGAAGTAATAGCCAGCGCCGAAACTCAGGGTGGAAAAAATCAAAGCAGTAAGGATGTAAGGCACAAGGAGGCGAATGCGCGCCTTCCTCACGGGCTCATATATGCCCCTGACCTCCCGGATGCCGTCGTCGAGCATGTAACTCTCCCCTGACTTTTCTCTGAATTGGATTCTCCTTCTTTCGACCCCACCCCCTTTGAGGCGGTGGCCCGTCAACGATCGATTCTTAGGAGTGGCGGACCGTGGCTTTCTTGACAGTCAGCGCATACATAGCCCACCTTAAAATTCTTCGTTGGTAGTATAAAATAGCTCAATGCCCCCCGAAAGGGGGGCAGAAACGCGAAGTGAACGGAACTCACGCCCACGAGAATACCAAAATCGCCGCCTTGAGTGCCAGACTAGTTGACATAATTCATCTCACACGTGATTTTTGCCTTGGAGTGCCAAAAATTGCTTCCAAAACGGCTGAAATCGATTGCAGGAATGGACGGATCCGTGTGGGCAAACGCGGGGTTCGAGTATCTAGACGTTTCGTTGGCTCGTCATGCTCGTCCAAACCTGCGATGGCGATGCGCGTACTCCTCTACGGCGCGCCAGAGAACACGTCTATCAACGTCTGGCCACAAAATATCCATGAAGACCATTTCGGCATAGACGGACTGCCAAGGCAGGAAATTACTCGTCCTCATTTCACCCGACGAACGCAAAAATAGATCCACATCGCTCATTTTGGGTTCATCTAAGTAACGGATGAAGACCTTCTCAGTGATTGAGTTAATTTCGATCTTGCCATCTTTGACATCCTGAGCAAGGGCCGAGGCCGCATCAACTATTTCGGCGCGACCCCCGTAATTGACGCACATATTCAATGTGAGGACATCATTGCCAGATGTCAGATTCTCGGCAGCCTCGAGTTCCTTGATAACGCTGGTCCACAATTTCTTGGGTCTTCCCACCCAGCGTACTCGCACGCCCATTTCATTCATCTCATCGCGCCGCCGTCTTATGACATCGCGATTGAAGCCCATTAAGAATTTCACTTCATCCGGGGATCGGCGCCAATTTTCAGTTGAAAAAGCGAAAGCGCTTATCTCCTTAATACCAATTTCGATAGCTCCTTCAACGACATCGAAAAGTGCCGCTTCACCGGCCTCATGCCCGGCAGTTCTGGGCAACCCACGCTCCTTTGCCCAACGTCCGTTGCCATCCATCACAAGTGCTACGTGATGAGGAACGGTCTCTGGCGCGAATTTCGGAGGCAGGGCGCCTAAACGATGGGGTTTGGGCTGGCGAATCACGCTCGCTCCACCATGGGCAGAGAGCGCAAGCCCCGTTCAAGATGCCACTGGAGGTAGGCCGCGATCAACCCACTCGCCTCTCGCCGATATCTTCCATCACTTTGATCTGCGATCGTCCAATCTCCGCTCAGCAATGATGACATCAACTCCAGAGTCTGCGGCGCAGGTGTTGCACACGCCGATGGGCGACACTCAGCGCAGACACTTCCTCCACCAACGAGCGAAAAATACCTATGTGGCCCAGGTTTTTCACAACGTGAACAGATTGTCATCGAAGGTGCGTACCCTCCCAACGCCAACGAGCGAAGTAGGAATGCATCCAGGATCAAGGAGGAATCATGGCGATCCTCCGCTAGCGCCCTAAGCCCGCCAACTACGAGTTGGTACTCCTGTAGTGCCGGTTCACGCTCTTGCGAGGTGAATCGCTCTGCTGTTTCCAAAATTGCAGATGTGATGGTCCAGCGTCGGTAGTCGCGAGAGAGTTCATCACCAAAATTCTCAATCGTCTCAACCTGAGTCACGGTGTCAAAAGTCTTTCCGACAAAAAGTTGAACGTCGATGTGACTGCCGGGCTCAAGGCGTGCCCCGAACTTCGACTTAGTCCTGCGAACGCCTTTTGCCACAGAACGAATTCGACCATGCTCACGCGTAAGCATCGTGATGATGCGATCGGCCTCGCCCAATTTCTGCGTGCGGATTACAACCGCTTGGTCGCGGTAAAGGCTCATGCGCTAACCGTAACGGCAGTCCCTACCGGATCGCGCGATTTATCGCGGAAATAACCGCTTTTAGTGAGGCAGTGGTCGTGTTTGGATCGATTCCAACACCCCAGAAGACTTCGCCATTTATTGCGCACTCCAAGTAGGCAGCAGAATTGGCGTCTCCGCCTTCGGATAACGCGTGCTGGTAATAATCCAGCACCCGAACATCCACGCCATAGTCCTGCAAGATCGCCAAAAACGCCGCGATCGGTCCATTGCCCTGGCCGGTGAGTTCGCGCATTTCGCCGCGATCGGAGATGGAGACGGCCAAATGCACGTCCTCATCAAGAATGGAAGTTTGGGAAAGTCCCCTTAAACGAAAGCGACCCCACGGTGCCGATTCCGTTGGCAGATACTCATCCTCGAAACTGCGCCACATTTCCTCTGGTAGTACTTCGCCACCTTGCGTATCGGTCCTTGCCTGAACAACTTTGCTAAATTCAATTTGCAGCCTTCGTGGTAGGTCAAGGTGGTGCTCGTGTTTCATCATGTAAGCAACCCCGCCCTTGCCCGATTGGCTGTTTACGCGGATGACGGCTTCGTATGATCGACCAATATCTTTGGGGTCAATTGGAAGATACGGCACTGCCCAGGTGAAATCTTCAACAGGCACCCCCGCGGATTTCGCATCATTTTCAAGATGTTCAAGACCCTTCTTAATCGCATCTTGGTGGGAACCGGAGAAGGCGGTGAAGACAAGGTCCCCTCCGTAGGGGTGGCGCTCGGGTACACGCAATTGGTTGGCGTACTCCACCGTGCGACGAATTTCATCAATGTCGGAAAAGTCGATCATCGGATCTATCCCGTGGCTGACAAAGTTCATTCCTAGGGTGACAAGACAGACGTTGCCAGTGCGCTCGCCGTTTCCAAACAAAGTGCCTTCAATCCGATCCGCGCCAGCAAGATAACCAAGTTCGGCTGCCGCAACCCCGGTGCCTCGATCATTATGCGGATGAAGACTCAGGATCACGCTATCGCGATAGGAAAGGTTTCGATGCATCCACTCAATTGAATCGGCGTAGACATTGGGGGTCGCCATCTCAACAGTGGCTGGCAGATTGAGAATCGTCTTCCAACTAGGTGTTGGTCTCCAAATATCATTGACCGCGTTGCACACCTCAAGTGCGTAGTCGAGTTCCGTCCCGGTATAGGACTCAGGTGAATACTCAAAGGAAATCCTAGTTCCCGGCACTGTATCTACAAGGGAAAGACAGAGTTCGGCGGCATCGGTTGCAATCTTCTTGATGCCTTCCTTATCTTGCCCAAAGACCACGCGACGCTGAAGCGCGGAAGTCGAGTTGTACAGATGAACGATCGCCTGCTTGGCACCCACTAGTGATTCGTAGGTTCGGCGGATCAAAGGTTCGCGGGCCTGGGTTAAGACTTGGATGATCACGTCATCCGGAATCAGGTCTTCTTGGATAATCTTGCGCACGAAATCGAAATCGGTCTGGCTCGCGCTGGGAAATCCAACCTCGATCTGCTTGTATCCCATGGAGACTAAAAGGTTGAACATGGCTAATTTGCGCGGGGTGTCCATCGGGTCGATGAGGGCCTGGTTGCCGTCTCGAAGGTCAACCGAACACCACTGTGGCGCTTTCGTCATCTCCTTTGACGGCCAGGTGCGATCGGAGAGATCGATGGGGATAAAAGAGGAATACCGTTTATAAGGCATCGAACTTGGTACTTGCTGAGGGAAATTCATGTGGGCTGGCTCCTTAAATCATTCGCGGGGTGGGTTTTACCGGTGTGAGAAAACCCCGCGACGAGAGGACCGGTTAGAGGACCTCGCCACGGCAGCGAAGGAGCAAACTGCGCGAATTCATGGATGAAGGGTAGCCGTGGAGTGAGAGAATCAGCAAATTCTCTCACTCCCTTCTAGCCTCACAAAGGATCCTCATGCCCGTCCGCCACGCAATTGCCAATGATGTCCCAGCGATCCTGCAGCTCATTCGTGGGTTAGCTGAATACGAGAGGGCCTTAGACGAGGTTGTGGCAACAGAGGAAGCCTTGCGGGCCGCTCTATTCTGCGAAAATCCGCAAGTTTTCTGTCATGTTGCCACGCAAGATGAGGTGGTCGTTGGGATTGCCATTTGGCACCTCAACTTCTCAACCTGGCTTGGCAAACACGGCATGTACCTCGAAGACCTCTACGTGGTGCCCGAAGCGCGCGGACGCGGCTACGGGATGGCTCTATTGAAGGAACTTGCCAGACTCTGCGTTGATCGCAAATACGAGCGATTGCAGTGGTGGGTCCTGGATTGGAACGAGCCGTCTATAGAGTTTTACAAATCCATTGGCGCAGTCCCTATGGATGAATGGACAGTCTTCCGCGTCTCCGATGACGCCCTAAACAAACTCTCATGTGACTAGGCGTAAGTTAGAGCCAGTAGTCGGAAATGTATTTCTCGCCCTCATCGCAGAAGAAGGTAACGACATTTTCAACGCCATACTCCACCTTGAGCTTTTTTGCCGCGATCATGTGGGCTCCCGATGAGGGACCAACAAAGAGCCCGTGGACACTCGCAAGCCTGCGCATTTCTAGAATGGCCTCGTCTGAATGTACATCAACGAATCCATCGATTGACTCACGGTGGCGGGCGATAATTCCGGGCACAAAGCCATCGGCAATTCCCTCAATCAGATGCTTGGCGACCTCGCCGCAGAGGATGGTGCATGACTCGGCGGGCTCAAGGGCGATCACTTTGCATTCTGGATTTGATGCTTTCAGGGCCTGGCCAACGCCGATTATTGTTCCGCCAGTACCGATGCCTCCTACGACGAGGTCGGGCTTTACGGGCATTTGGCTCAAGATCTCACGACCAAGCCATTCTCGGTTTTCGTCCACGTTCCATTCATTGTCAAATTGCTGTGGCGCAAAGAACCCAGGCAGGCGACCACGCCGACGTGCCTCGGCAAGTGCATCATTAACGTGGAAGTCTCCGATGGTATGAACGTCGGCGCCGAAGGCGCGAGATATTGCTGTACGTTCGGGGCTCATCCCATTTGGCATTATTACAAGCATTTTGTAGCCCTTGACTGCGGCGACCATGCTCATCGCGTTTCCGGTATTTCCGCTTGAGGCCTCGACGATGGTGTCACCAGGCCGGAGCAGGCCTTCGTGTTCTGCTCGCTCAATGATGTACTTGGCGATGCGGGCCTTAATCGAGCCGGATGGATTCAAGTACTCCATCTTCACCCAAATGCCTTCAATGTGAATTAACGGGGTGTTTCCAATTGCATCCAAAATTGTCTTCACGCTATGGCCTCTTTCCTTCTGGCAGATCCTAGGGGTACCACTTCACTTTTAGAAGGACCGTTTATAACGATGCAATAAACTTGCGGGCTCTACGCATGGCAACCAGTGCAAGTATCAGAAAAATTCCCAGAGCAACCACGGCAAATATCCGACCCACATTGTGGAATCTAGGCGAGAAAATCTGAAAAGCCGATGATAGAGGCAAGAGAAAAATTCGCCACCGCCACCCAGAATTCAAAGTCGATTCCAACGCTCGATTTGAGGCCGGGCCCCTTCCAAGCACCACGGGTAGTAAATACGTCAGAGCGCCCAGCAAGATCGGCAACACCCACAAAGTGAATATCAAAAGCAGATGTGCTTCGATCGAGGTAAGAATCTTCTCCGACGTTCGATACTCCAATACCAGGACAATCTCGCCAATGAGTAGAAGAGCCAGACCCATTGCGCCCGAGAACATCATCCACGAACTTGATCGGTCCGGCAATCGCCTACGCAGTAGGAGCCCCGCGGGAGCCAAAGTGATAATGGACCCGACCAAATAAATCGCAATGCTCATTGCAAGTATGAACGGTTGGTTGATGAGGGAACCCAGTATCGAACCGAAAATACCCGCGACCAGAAATTTCAAACCAAGTTTTGCTTTCGCGATTGCTTTCTCATGCATCTGCGTTCGCAACACTGTTGGCCACAGTGTCACAAGTGTTCCGATAATTGTCAGGCCGACCCATCCAAGTAGATTGGCGTGCAAATGAGCCAGAGTGATCCGCGATTGCCAAATGTCTTCATCGCTCTTGAATGTATCAATAACACCGAGAGTGATGCCCACGAGAATCATCAATGCTGCCAATTGATAGAAGGCGACCACCCCCTTAAACCTCTTATTCAGGGAGTGCTTTAATAGAGTCGCAATTCCACGGAGGTAGTAAACAATTGCGCCAGCCATCAGCAAAGCGGAGAGTATGAGGAGTACATGAACGTGCTTTGATACTGAAAACAGTACCCCAACAATTCCTAGGTTAAGCAATGAAATAATCGTCATCTGTCGAGTGCGGTTTTGAGAACGAGCCCAGAGCAAAGCACTCACAAAATGGTCACTCCATGTGACGATTGCATTTGTTACTGCCCCAAGTAGGAGTAGATGAACCGTCAACCAAGTCGGCTCCCCTCCTTCGCTGGTCTTCTGGAAAACGCCAAATAAAAGCGCAGCAATCAGGTAGAAGATGACAACGGCATTGGCGCGCATATGCCAATCGGCTCGTCCCAGAAGCAGAGTATTTTTCTTTTCTCTATCTTTCATGTGAAGATATTTCTCAACGAAGGCTCTCGAGGTGTTCCTCATCGTGCAGGAGTATCTTTTCGGGCAAAAGCGTGACGGTCAGCGTCCCGAAAGTATCGTGGGATGCCGATGCACCCCAATCTTCATCAGAAAGACCGCTCAGGGTCTCGATCATCGCGGTCCTTGATGAGTACAAGCGCGCTATCGCCTTCTCAAGAGAGTAGTCCCGATACTTCAATTCAGTGGCTCGGGCATCAGGCTCCCACCACATCAGCGAAGGCATCGGACGGCCCTTATGCAGCGCATCGACCATGAGTTGGATCCGCGCGTGCCAGACTTGCTCATCTACATCGCTGACATGACCAAGGATCGTTGCAGGAGTCCAACCTTCATCTGAGCGCGCGGATTCACCGGCCATTGCAGCTAACCGACTTGCTGAATCCATCAAATCTGTCAGTGCATCAGTGTGGGAAATGTCCATAACCTCAGTATTTCTGATAACTAGAGAATTGGTAAGTACCTATCCAATTCGTAGGCACTTACCTGATGGCGGTAGTCATTCCATTCTGCACGCTTATTGCGAAGTACATATTCAAATACGTGCTCCCCTAAAGTCTCTCGGACGAGTTCGCTACCCTCCATGGCAATGATCGCCTCGTGCAAGTTGCTCGGAAGAGCCACGGTCTCGCTTGATTCGGGCAGCGGATACTCCTCGGCAACTCCCTTTAGTCCAGCAGAAAGCATCACTGCATAGGCGAGATATGGATTGCAGGCAGAATCAGGGGAACGGAATTCGATTCGCGTCGAATTCTCTTTCTTGGGTTTGTACATTGGCACGCGAACAAGAGCACCACGATTGCTCCTGCCCCAGTTAGCAAATGCAGGAGCCTCACCCCCGCCGTGAAGTCGCTTATACGAATTCACCCACTGGTTCGTCACGGCAGTGATCTCAGGCGCATGTCGCAGAAGTCCGGCCACAAAAGATCGTCCAACCTTGGACAGGTTGTATTCGTCTTTCACGTCGTGAAAGGCATTGTTTTCGCCCTCAAATAAGGAGACGTGGGTATGCATTCCAGAGCCGGGATGATCAGCGAAGGGCTTCGGCATAAATGAAGCGTGGAAACCTTGATCTAGTGCTACTTCCTTCACGACATGCCTAAATGTCATGATGTTGTCTGCCGTGCTCAAAGCATCTGCATAACGAAGGTCAATCTCTTGTTGACCTGGAGCACCCTCATGGTGGCTGAATTCCACGCTGATGCCCATTGCTTCGAGAATGGTGATTGCCTGTCTGCGGAAATCATGCCCTACCACTGCGGGCGTCTGATCGAAGTATCCGCCGGAATCGACCGGCTCAGGCTTCTTGCCAGGCTCTGGTCGGTCCTTGAACAAGAAAAATTCAATCTCTGGGTGGGTGTAACAGGTATAGCCCATCGATGCGGCCTTGTTCAGTGTTCGACGCAACACATGCCGTGGATCTGCCAGCGAGGCACTTCCATCGGGCATGACGATGTCGCAGAACATTCGAGCAGCTCCTGGCGCTTCCGTACGCCAAGGCAGAATGGAGAAAGTGCTGGGATCAGGCTTTGCCAACATGTCTGACTCGCTCACCCGAGCAAACCCTTCAATGGCGGATCCGTCAAAGCCAATGCCCTCTTCGAAAGCGTTCTCCAACTCGGCCGGTGCGATCGCGACAGATTTTAGAAACCCAAGCACGTCCGTAAACCACAAACGGACGAAACGAATATTGCGCTCTTCGATCGTCCGAAGGACGAACTCTTCTTGCTTGCTTACGTGCAAATCACCGCTCATGGGAGCATCGTTTCAAGCCTTCATTACAACTGTGTTAACACAGCTTTCAAGGGGCTTAGATAACAAAGAACTCCGCGGAATCAAGGGTGGTGCGCTCCGCCACGTCCTTGGTGATGAGCACGTTCGCGCCAATGACGGCCCCGGAACCGATGGTGACGTCACCGATCACACGGGCGCCAGCGCCCAGTATCACCCCGTCGCCGATTGTGGGATGGCGTTTACCCTTTTTATAGGAGCGCGCCCCCAAGGTGACATCGTGATACATCAACACGTCGCTGCCGATAATGGCGGTTTCCCCGATGACTACACCCATGCCATGATCTATGAAAAAACGACGGCCGATGCTTGCGCCGGGATGGATTTCAATGCCCGTGGCAGTGCGCGTGAAATTCGACCAGACCCGCGCAATCAACTTGAAGTTGTGAACCCAGAGCCAGTGAGCCATCCTGTGGGCCCAGACGGCGTGAATTCCTGGATAGGCGAGAAGGATTTCCAGACGACTTCGCGCGGCGGGATCGCGAGCAAGAGCGTTCTCCAAGTCCTCCCTGATATTTAGGGTCATTTTTACTCGGCCAAGTCCTTGTACAGGATTGTTGAAAGGTAACGCTCGCCAAAGGAGGGAATGATCACGACAATGTTTTTGCCAGCAAACTCAGGACGCTTGGCAACCTGCGAGGCAGCCCAAATAGCGGCTCCGGAGGAAATGCCCACGAGGATTCCTTCCTCAGCCGCAGCCCGTCGCGCATAAGCAATGGCGTCATCGGCAGTTGCGTCGAAGACCTCGTCGTAAATCTTGGTGTCCAAAATATTTGGAATGAAGTTTGCGCCGATACCTTGGATTGGGTGGCCAGCAGGTGAACCGCCAGTGAGCAAAGGTGATGCTGCGGGTTCAACTGCGAATATCTTGATCTCTGGGTTCTTCGCCTTAAGAACTTGCCCTACACCAGTAATCGTTCCACCCGTTCCGATGCCCGCGACGACCGCGGCAACTGTTCCATCTGTGTCGCGCCAGATCTCTTCGGCTGTGGTCTGGCGGTGAATGTGAACATTGGCTTCATTTTCAAATTGGCGAACTAATACAGCACCCTCCTGGGCTCCTAGCTCCTCCGCCTTTGCTATCGCACCGCGCATACCCTCCGCTGCAGGTGTAAGAACAAGCTCAGCCCCAAATGCGCGAAGGAGCATCCGACGTTCCTTCGACATTGAATCGGGCATGGTGAGAACTACTTTGTATCCGCGTGCCGCGCCTACCATGGCGAGAGCGATGCCTGTGTTGCCAGATGTCGCCTCAACAATTGTCCCGCCTGCTTTTAGTTGACCATTCTTCTCTGCCGCATCGACCATGGAAATACCAATACGATCCTTAACTGACGCTGTTGGGTTATAGAACTCCAATTTTGCATATACATTTCCGGCGGCACCATCGGTGATGCGATTCAACCGAACTAGAGGTGTGTTTCCGACAACTTCAGTAATGTTGTTGTAAAGCTTCATTTTTTCTCCAATTGATTTGTTTGATTCTGTACTCGGTGGGCTGAAAACGTGCAGAACTAGAAACTTTTTTGATGCAGTTTTTAGTTACAGCAAGCGCAAGTACAGGCACGTCCGAAATCAATGACACGCCGACGCGTGAAAAACCACGCTTTGATTTCCAACATGAGCCAATGTTAGCAACTCAACGGCGGAACTTCTCACCGGAGCCTAAATGCGAACTGCTCGCAACTAGTGTGATCCTTCGTTCCAACGAGAGGTAATCGGCAGGCGACGATCTTTGCCGAATGCGCGCCGCGAAACTTTCGGCCCAGGGGGATATTGCCGTCTCTTGTATTCGGCCCGGTCAACCATGGTAATCACTCTCTTCACCAATTGCGCATCAAGCCCGGAGGAGATCAGGCTTTCGCCGCCCTCATCCCCCTCGACATACCGAAGAAGAACTTCATCAAGCAGATCGTATGCAGGCAATGAATCTGTGTCTTTCTGACCCGGGCGAAGTTCTGCACTTGGCTCCTTGGTAATTGAACCCACGGGTATGGGCGCAAGAACACCCTGTTGGAGGGCTTTCTCATTTCTCCACTTCGATAAGGCCCACACATCCGTCTTGTAGATATCTTTTATTGGAGCAAAGGCACCGACCGCATCGCCGTAGAGGGTTGAGTATCCGACCGCCAATTCACTCTTATTGCCCGTGGCCAGAACCAGGTGACCTTCTTGATTGGAAAGGCCCATCAGGGTTACGCCTCGGACCCTGGCTTGAACGTTCTCTTGAGCAACGCCGTCAAGGTCTAGTGAATCGAGAAAGCCGCTGACCATCGGTTGGATATCAATGACTCGATAATTCAAACCGGTGTTAGCGGCTAAATCGGCCGCATCGGAGAGCGAATGATCTGAGGAGAACTTGCTTGGCAATGAGATTGCGAAGACGTTCTCTGCCCCGAGGGCATCCACGGCGATTGCCGCAACCAGGGCTGAATCAATGCCTCCAGAAATGGCCACAAGGACCGTCTTGAAATTATTCTTGCCCACATAATCTCGCAGTCCCACGACAAGGGCATTCCACACTTCCTCGAGGTCATCCAATCGCGGGGCAATTTCACCTTTGTGCGGCGAAGATGCCGGCAACGTCTCTTCATGAATCACCAAATCTGGATGCGATGTATGGTCCTTAAGTTCCAGATCAACAACCAGAAGTCGATCTTCAAACTGCGGCGCCCTAGCCAGAAGAGTGCCTGCCAATCCGACGACAATTGTGTCGCCATCGAAAACCAAATCGTCTTGACCTCCCGTCATATTGACGTAGGCAATCGGCGCGCCGATTTCAAAGACACGCTGGCGCACCAGGGCCAGGCGAACGTCATCCTTATCGCGCTCGTAGGGACTGCCATTAGGAACAACGACAAGACCAGGGGTTCGATCTTTCAACTTTGAAACAGTTCCGCCCTCTTGCCAGATGTCCTCGCAGATAGCCATACCCACATCCACGCCGCGAATGCGAACGATCAGTGAGGAATCTCCGGGCACAAAATTCCTGAATTCATCAAAGACCCCGTAGTTCGGAAGGTGATGCTTTACGTAGCGCGCTTTAACTTTGCCGTCGTGGATAATTGCCAGGGCATTTTGCGGAGCCCCTGATGGTGCTCCCAACCTATTTACAAAATCGGTGGCTTCATCAAGATATCCGACGACTAGAACTAGGTCCCCATGCCCGTTTTTCCTTACCTGCTCAGCCAAGGCAACGATCGCCTGCTTGCTGGCTTTGCGAAAACTCGGACGCAAGGCCAGATCCTCGACGGGGTAGCCGGTCACGACCATCTCGGGAAAGACAACGAGGTGGGCACCTTGCGTTGCCGCCTGCGTCACTGCTTCCTCGACCAACGCAGAATTGCCGCGAAGGTCACCGACAGTCGGATTGATTTGCGCAAGGGCTAGTCGAAGTTGTGCCATGCAACGAGCCTACTAGTCGGCGCATCTAGCGATAAAGTACTCCGTAGTTCCCAGGGACCTGATTCGCAGGCCTTGAGGCAGGAGGTATGAAATGTCTGAATCCCTTTATGGCGGCGCAACTCATCGGCGCATAACTATCCGCGACTTACTTCAAGCCAAGCAACGTTCGGAGAAGTGGGCGATGCTCACCTCGTACGAGCAGATGACGGCCGGCATTTTCGACGAGGCAGGAATCCCAGTCTTGTTGGTGGGCGATAGCGCGGGAAATAATTTTCTGGGTGAAGAGAACACAATCCCTGTCACCGTTGACGAAATGCTCCCCCTCGTCCGAGCTGTAGTTCGAAGTTCGCGACGCGCCCTTGTAGTGGCCGACTTGCCATTTGGTTCCTATGAGGCATCTCCAGAACATGCTCTGGCCACATCTATTCGTTTTTTTAAAGAAGCCGGCGCGCATGCGGTCAAATTAGAGGGTGCCCAAATTGAACAGGTTCTCAAACTGACTCAATCAGGCATCCCGGTTATGGGTCACTTGGGTTTGACCCCGCAATCCATCCACCAATTAAGCGGCTACAGAGTCCAAGGCCGCGAAGATGCTGAAGCCATCTTCGCTGCCGCACTTGCCCTCCAGGAAGCCGGAGCATTCTCCATCGTTTTGGAACTTGTTCCGGCCGAGCTAGCCGATCGAATCACAAAGGCCCTCACTATTCCGACAATAGGGATAGGTGCTGGCAATTCCTGTGACGCTCAGGTACTTGTCTGGACCGACTTGATGGGGATGACCAAGAATCCTCCAAAGCTAGCAAAGGCTTACCGAAACTTACGTGCCGAAATGCTTGCCGCCACGCAGGAGTGGGCTAAGGATGTCCTCCATGGAACTTTTCCAGGACCGGGGCAAACCTTCCACTGATGGCGCCGAAGTTCATGAGTAAGGTCAGGATCGACCTGACTCCACTTAAAAAATACAGAGACTTTCGCAACCTGTGGGCATCTGGACTGGTCTCCTATCTCGGTTCGATGATCACCTATGTTGCCATCCCATTTCAGATAAAGAATATGACCCACTCCTATCTGGCGGTGGGCCTTAGTGGTGCCATCGAATTGGCTCCGCTCATAGTCTTTGGTCTTTACGGCGGAGTTCTCGCTGATGCAGTGGACCGCAAGAAGATGCTCTGGGCAACAGAGGCCGCCCTCATGCTTCTTACGGCCACGCTTCTCATAAACTCGCTGCAGAACGCGCCGAGTTTGATATTGATCTATGTCGTCACCGGTCTTTTTGCTGCAGTCGATGGACTGCAGAGACCGAGTGCCGGGGCGATTTTGCCAAGGATCGTGGGCCACCAAGATCTCCCATCGGCAAGTGCACTCATGAGTCTTCGATTTCAATTCGGGGTCATCATCGGACCCACAATCGGCGGCGTCATCATTTCAAGTTTCAGTGTTTCCACCGGATTCACCGTTGACATTATTTCCTTTGCAATGTCTTTACTTTTTCTCTCGCGCATTGGATCCGTGCCTGTATCGGATAAGCAAGAAAAGCCATCTCTGGCTGGATTATTTATGGGCCTAAGGTATGCGTTGAGTCGGCAAGATTTGTTGGGAACATATCTCATTGATCTAGCGGCAATGTTCTTCGCGATGCCAAGTGCCCTCTTTCCATTTTGGGCCGACCACCTTCACGCGCCTTGGGCGCTGGGGTTCTTGTACTCGGCAGGAGTTGTCGGCGCCTTCTTCGTCACCGTGACAAGCGGATGGATCAACACCTACCGATTCCATGGGCGAGCAATAATCTTGGCGGCAGTTGGTTGGGGTATCGCAATCGCCCTGGCCGGTCTGATGCATTCACTTCCACTGGTCCTGCTCTTTCTCGCCCTCGCCGGTGCATCTGACATGGTCAGCGGTCTCTTTCGATCTGCTATCTGGAACCAGACCATTCCTGATGAGCTACGCGGTCGCCTGGCAGGAATTGAGCTGCTTTCCTACTCGGTAGGACCGCTCGCGGGCCAACTTCGGGCCGCATCAGTGGCATCGGTTACTTCTTTATCCTTTTCAGTGACTTCTGGTGGAGTTATATGCGTATTTGCGGTTGTCTTACTGGCCAGTTTTCTCCCGAAACTTAGGAAATATGATGTGGAGACCAACGAGTTCGCTGTCGAACAACGAAGAATTCGAAATTCAAACACTTAGAACTTCGTCCTATTTCATTTCGAAGCCACTATATTTTCCTAACAGCACAGATGTGATGGAAAACTATTTCGCGACACGCACTCAAATATTTGTCACACAATGCTGGCATTGTTCACCAATTACTGACACGCTTATCCATGAACAGGTCCGGTGACGGATCGGACCATTCCGATTGGAGAAGTACGTGGCTGCAGCTAAGAAATCTGCTCCAAAGCGCAAGAAGGTCGCTGCTAAGAAAGCAGCACCAAAGCGCAAGAAGGCCGCTGCTAAGAAAGCAGTAGCACCAAAACGCAAGAAGGCCGCTGCTAAGAAAGCAGCACCAAAGCGCAAGAAGGCCGCCGCAAAGAAGGTTGTTGCCAAAAAGGCAGCACCAAAGCGCAAGAAGGCCGCTGCTAAGAAAGCAGCACCAAAGCGCAAGAAGGCCGCCGCTAAGAAGGCTGTTGCTGCTCCTGCAGCTGCGCCAAAGAAGCGTCGTCGCAAGAAGGCAGTCGCTGCCAAGTAAAGACATTAAAAAGGCCCGCCACTTTCGTGGCGGGCCTTTTTTTATTCTGCAAAGTATTGCTGGAGCGAATCAAGCCTTGGTTGAGTTCTCGTCTCTCAAAGCGCTTCCCACCCTCTCGAAAATGGAAGCCAGTACCACCTGATCAGCCTTGGACAAATGGTCAATAAAACGGTGGCGAACGCTTTCCACGTGACCAGGGGCGGCGGCGACTATGGCCTTCCATCCTTTGGCCGTCATCACCGCGAAACTTCCCCGTTTGTCACTGGGGCATGATTCCCGCTTGATCCAACCAGCGGTCTCCATGACCTTCATCCGATGTGAGAGTCGCGAGCGCGAGAGCATTGCAACATCTGCCAGTTCGCTCATTCTCATCCGCCGGTCTGGAGCGTCGCTGAGTTGAGCCAAAATTTCGTAGTCGGCCATGGAGAGATCATGACCAGCTAGGTCGATGTCCAAAGCTTCCAATAGCCGACGGCTAGAGACGATGTACCCACGCCAAGCTTTCATTTCCGTGGAATTGAGCCACTTGGGTGCTTGTGAGGTAGCGTTTTGTGCCATATCCCTATTGTAGACGATAAGTTGAAAGTTCAACTAGTTTTGACACTGGAACGAGTGAGAGAAAAGGAACTACATGAAGAGCGGAATCGATACCTCCTATATTGACCCGATGGTGCGAGTGCAGGATGACCTTTTCCGCCATTTCAACGGCAAATGGCTCGATTCCCACGTAATCCCGGCAGATCGGGCCTCCGACGGTATCGGATACAAACTTCATGAGCAGGCAGAGCGACAAGTGCGCGAGATCATTGAAGGCTCCCCGCCCACCGATGAGGGCCGAAAGATCGGCGACCTCTACAAGAGTTTCATGGACACCACTCGGATTGAGGCTCTGGGCCACACACCGATCCTTCCTTACCTCGAGAAGATTGAGGCAGTTAGCAATGTGGGAGATTTTCTGAAAGTTCTCGGGCAACTGGAACTAGATGGATTTGGCGGAATCTTTTCAGCCTCCATCTATACAGACCATAAGGATTCACTCTCCAACATCGTCTACCTGAGCCAAGGTGGCTTGAGCCTTCCGGATGAGGCCTATTACCGCGAAGAGCAGTACCAACCGATCCGTGAGGCATTTCTCGCCCATGCCGCAAAAATGTTTGGCTTGGCGGGCTTTGACGACGGTCCTGCCCACGCTGCTCGGATCCTTTCTTTGGAGACGGCTCTGGCCTCCTCCCACTGGGATCAAGTTAAAGACCGCGATGCAACCCTGACCTACAACAAATTCACGCGAGCGCAATTGGAAGGGCTCTCACCTGGATTGGACTGGGCCATCTGGCTCTCTGCGAGTGAGATACCAGATGTTGGTTTTGAGACCACCATTGTTCGCGAACCAGATTTCTTCACGGGAGTTGGCACACTACTTTCCCAATTCAATCGCGATGAGTGGCTCTCCTGGCTTCGATGGCAAGTAATTAGCGGGGCGGCGCCATATCTGCACGAGGCAGTCGTGCAACAAAATTTCAGCTTTTACGGCACCACCCTCAATGGGACGCCCGAACTTCGCCAACGGTGGAAACGAGCCGTCTCGGTCATTGAAAGCGCCATCGGCGAAGCCGTCGGGCGCGTTTATGTCGAACGACACTTTCCGCCGCAATCCAAATCAGCCATGCATGAATTGGTAGGCAACCTGGTTGAGGCATATCGCTACAGCATTTCCAACCTGGAATGGATGAGTCAGTCGACCAAGCAGAAGGCGCTGGAAAAGTTGGACAAGTTCACCCCGAAAATCGGCTATCCCGACACATGGCGCGATTATTCTGAACTCGCCATTGATCCTCTCGATCTCATGGGCAACATGGGAAGGATCGCGAAGTTCTCCCGCGATTTCGAGTTGGCAAAAATTGGGACCCCCGTCGATCGAACTGAGTGGTACATGACTCCGCAGACCGTCAATGCGTACTACAACCCAGGGATGAATGAGATTGTCTTTCCGGCTGCGATCTTGCAGTCGCCATTTTTCGACAGCGAGGCCGACGACGCCACCAACTACGGGGCGGTCGGCGCGATCATCGGCCATGAGATTGGTCACGGTTTTGACGATCAAGGTTGCAAGTACGACGGAGATGGAAATCTCAATGACTGGTGGACGCAGTCAGACCGCGATAAATTTGATGAGCGCGCACGCCTTCTGATTGCGCAGTATGACGCCCTGGTGCCAGAGGAGGCTCCGGATATCACCGTTAACGGCGCGCTTACCGTGGGAGAGAACATTGGTGACCTAGGCGGGCTTAGCATCGCTTATAAGGCCTACCAACTGGCTCTAGGCGGCACTCCTGCGCCAATAATCGATTCTTTAACAGGAGACCAGCGCTTTTTCTACGCATGGGCGCAATCCTGGCGAAGCAAAATGCGACCAGAAGCACTGCGTCGACAGATCGCAACAGATCCACACTCACCGAACGAGTTCAGGGTAAATCAGGTGGTTCGGAACATGGACGCTTTCTATACGGCATTCGAGGTAAAGCCAGGGGATGCACTCTATTTAGACCCTAAAGATAGGGTCAGAATCTGGTAACCCTTCGCAGTGAGTTCACAAAGACCGCTGTTAGGATTTGAGCATTCAAGCGGGCCTGTCCATGACCCCGCTCAGCAGAATCGAAAGGAACTTTCGTGAAAAAGAGCCTTACAGTCGTATTGGTCATTGGTGCCCTCGTCCTGACTGGATGCGGCAAGAAGAACGGCAATGCCTCAACGCCGCCATCCCCTACTCCCACAGCAACCGCGGCGCCCACAGCTAGTGGCGGATTTGGCTCCGCTATCGCCCTCGGCCGCGGGGTAAGCCTGACCATTTCGGCACCGACAACATTCACCCCCGGAACTTTTGCATCGAATTATCTCCCAGGCCAGGCAGCCAATGTTTTTGACGTGACCTTGAAGAATGGCGGAACTGCCGCAATCGATCCAACAACCATCTCACTCGCGGCAAGATCAGGTGCAAACACCTGCACAGATGTTCTTGATGGCGATAACGGCGTGACGGGTCCTCCAACGGATTCAATCGCGGCCGGGGCCACATCAAACTTCAAGTTTGCCATTGGTTGCGATGCCAAAGCCGGCGCGCCACTTCATTTCGACATTACGGTCGGAACATCGACTGCATCGATCGACGGAAAGATCGCTTAATTCCCAATTATCCGAGACGTTTTTGAAGTAATTAAGGGTGACCCCCAAAGGGGTCACCCTTAATTACTTGTTTTGTACTACTTGTACCTTAGGCCTTTACGTAGAGCTGTCCGAAACCAAAGGTTCCCTGTGGTGCCCAGAAGTAAACGCCGCCGACCTTGGAGCCCCAGACTTCTTGGCCCTTGCTAAATACAGGTCGGATGATCCAGTACTGATCCATGGCAGTCTGAGCCAACTTCTTCCACGCTGCTGCCTGCTGTGTGCGATTTGTCATGTTCAGAGCTTTTAGAACACCGGCCTTGAAAGCAGGGTAGGCCGCGTCTTTCCAGTTCTGTGACAAGTCGAATCCACCCTCTTTAACAAAGAGTGGATAGATGACAGTGGAAGCATTCGCCCAGTCAGCACCCCAACCAGCAGTGGAGATGTCTCCCTGCTTGTTGGTGTTTTGGACTGTGGAGTAATACTGACCTGAAGGAATGAAGTTGAACTTCATGTTGATTCCAGCAGCATCCATAGCCGTCTTGATCAAGACTGACGCCTTCTGGTTGGTAGCGGTGTTGGCCAGATCCCACGAGATCCCCTGGTTTGGGTCTGTGGCTCTGGCATAGGCCGCTGGGCAAGAATTCTTGGCTGCAGCCAAGAGTGACTTCGCATAGTCAGGATTTCCACCGATTTTCCACTTCGGATCGTGGATGTTGCCTTTAGTTGGGGCATAGTCCAGACCAAGAACGGGCTTGATCGCGTTATCGCCAGGTGCACCGTAGAAGATTGATCCACCGGATAGGTCAATCAGAGCCTGAGTGTTCACGGCAAAGAAGACGGCCTTTCGAATATTAAGGCAGTCCATGTGTCCAGCAGAGACGTTCATCGCTGCATAGCGAACATAGGGGTCAAAGACGTTAAGTCGCTGATGCGCTTTTGATGGGTCGGCAAAGAATGCACGCAGGTTTGCCGTCTGCAGTGCATCGAGGTCGACTGTGTTGGGAATGCTGTTATCCAACATGATTTGGTCTGCAACATCTTGTGAGAGACCAAAGCGGACGACGATGTTATCTGGGTATGGGGTGCGTACCTTGTCGCTGGACTGCTTCCACTTTGGGTTGCGAACCAAGTCCAACTCATCGCCCTGCTTGTAATGTGCGATCTTGTAAGGGCCATCAGAGTATGGGCGAAGGTCGTACCTGTCGCCGGTGTCCTTGGACTTCTTTACAGGAGATGCTGCTGGGTATGTCAGGGCGTAGTTGAAGTCCGCAAAGGAGCGGTTCAAGTTGAAGGTGATGGTCGTGCCCTTGCAAGTAACTGCCTTGTCATAGAGGGCTTGGCCAGTCTTCTTGTATGGACCTTTGTAAAGAGAGCTGCCATCTTTGGCCAGAGGAATCTTCAGTGCCCCAACGAGGTACTGAGGACCGTCGGTGATGACGTCGGTGGCAAATGCACGCGATACGCCGTACTTGACGTCAGCGCAAGTTACCGCTGATCCATCTTCCCACGTGATCCCACTTCGCAATGTGAACTTCCAGGTCTTAGCACTGTTGCTAGGAACACCGGTAGTCGTTGCGAGATCGGGAACTAAGGAAGATCCAGCGGATCCTTTGACCGGCTTGTAGGAAACCAAGTTGCGGTAGAGGTATGAATTAAAGAAGGCAATGTCGCGACCCGTATAAACGCGGGATGGATCCATGTGATCAAACTGCCCCTGGTGGGTGATGAAGTAGAGAGTTCCGCCCTTTGGCACGCTGGCAGCATCTGCACTACTTGAGATTCCAACAATAACCCCGGCAACAGCTAATGCGGCGGCTGCGGCGGTGGCTATAAGGCGACGGCTAAAATGGCGCCTTGCCATTATCGAACCGGACATATGTCCTCCTCGTAGATAGTTCATCCCAATTTGCTCCTGCAAATTGGATCGCTGAATCGAATACGCAAAGTCCGCGAGTTACTCCGCAATGACAGACTCCCGCCACTCCTTGCCGTATCCCTACGAAAACTCTGTCTTATTTCTGTGCGAATCAAGCATGCGATCGATTCAGGGCATGGAAATATAACGAAAGTACATCAAGCGGCAGAGTGATTGGTTAGTGCAGGGCCAACCGAGAAACTTTAAGCAGGTTCTGGGAAATGGCAGGCCGTGAAATGTTTCGGCGAGATCTGAAGAAGTTCAGGCACTTCAGTACGGCATTTATCTTGCACCTTCCAGCAACGAGTATGAAAAACGCAACCAGCTGGTGGGTTCACCGGGCTTGGCAGGTCGCCCTGCAAGATGATGCGCTCGCGCGCTCTCCCCTTGAGTGGATCTGGAACCGGCACCGCGGAGAGCAACGCCTTCGTGTATGGATGGCGCGGATGGGCAAAGAGATCAGTCTTGTCAGCTTGCTCCATAACCTTGCCTAGGTACATCACCACAACGCGGTCAGAAATATGCTGCACGACCGAAAGATCGTGGGCCACGAAAAGGTATGAGAGCCCGAATTCTTGCTGGAGATCATCGAGCAAGTTGACGACCTGGGCTTGGATCGAAACGTCCAAGGCTGACACCGGTTCGTCAGCAACAATCAATTTAGGTTTTAGCGCAATGGCACGAGCGACGCCGATCCTTTGACGTTGTCCGCCAGAGAATTCGTGAGGATAGCGATTCACATGCTCTGGGTTGAGTCCCACGCGCTCCATGAGACGTTCTACCTCTTTCTTTATGCCCCCCGGAGGAGTAATCCCCTGAATATCAAAAGTCGCACCGATAAGGGTTCCAACAGTCTGCCGTGGATTGAGGGACGCAAAAGGATCTTGAAAGATCATCTGCATTTGAGAGCGCAACGGCTTCATCTGCTTGCGAGAAAGTTTGGTGATGTCTTGACCTTGAAAAATAATTTTCCCAGCAGATGGTTCATACAACTTCAAAACAGTACGGCCCGCAGTCGTCTTGCCGCAACCAGATTCACCGACGAGTCCGACCGTCTCACCCGGATATATCTCCAGATCGATACCGTCAACGGCTTTGACAAGGGCCTTTTTCTTTTTGAAGAACCCACCCGAAGTTGTGTCAAAATGTTTTTTGAGACCTTCAAGTCGTAGTACTGGTTCGGTCATGACGTGGCCCTCAATGAAGCACGAGCAGCAGTTAACTGTGTCTCCGTTAGGTGGCAACGGGAGAAATGGCCAGCAAATTTTTCGTTCAAATCAGGTACCTCTGTCGCACATCGATTGTTCGGAACAAGCTTCGAGTAGGCACAGCGCGCCCTAAACGAGCACCCCGTGGGAAGAGAAATGAGCGAGGGTGGCTGACCTGGAATCGCTTGTAGACGACGACCCTCCATTTGATCAAGACGGGGAATGGAGTTAAGTAAACCGATCGTATACGGGTGATCAGGTTTATAATAGATTTCATCAATCTTAGATTGTTCGACGATCTTGCCCGCATACATAACACAAGCGCGATCGGCAACCTCGGCCACAACCCCAAGATCATGGGTAATCAAGATGACGGCCATGTTGAATTCCTTCTGCATTTCGCGAAGCAACTGAAGAATTTGTGATTGCACCGTGACGTCCAGGGCAGTTGTCGGCTCATCGGCAATGAGGAGAGATGGGTTGTTTACCAAGGCCATCGCAATCATCACTCGCTGACGCATACCACCCGAGAATTGATGCGGGAAATCTTTCACTCGCATACTCGCGGCGGGAATTCCGACCAGATCAAGCATTTCGACTGCGCGTTTGATCCCATCCGCTTTAGAACCTTCGTTGTACAACTTCCATGCCTCAGATATCTGGTCGCCGATCGTGTAATAGGGGTGCAATGCAGACATGGGATCTTGGAAGATCATTGCCATAGACTTACCGCGAAGTTTTCGAACAACTTCAGGCGAAGCCGTAATAGTATCCACGGATCCGGTGGGCAGGTTCAATATTGCCTCTCCGTTGATAATCGCGCTCTTGCGATTGTGCAGACCCATCACTGCCAAGGATGTTACTGATTTTCCTGAACCCGATTCTCCAACGACTGCCAGCGTTTCACCTCGGGATACGGCGAAGGAAATATCATTGGACGCTCTTACAAGACCGTCCTCTGTGGGGAAGGAGACCGTAAGATTTTTTACTTCAAGAAAAGGTTTCATCCGACACGCACCCTTGGATCGATGTAGGCATACAAGATATCCACCACCAGGTTGGCTACCACATAGAAGGTGGCAGCCAGCAGAGTCGTTGCAAGAATCGTTGGGAGATCGTAATCAACGAGGACAGCTTGCAGGGACAGGCGTCCTAATCCAGGAAGGTTGTAGATCTGTTCAGTAATAATGGCTCCCCCAAGAAGGCCAGCAAAATCTAAGCCGGCAATTGTCACAATTGGTGCGAGCGCGGCACGCAAGGTGTGTTTACGCAATATCACGCCCTCGCTTAGGCCTTTCGCCCGCGCGGTGCGTATGTAATCCTCACTGGATGTCTCAATGACATTGGCACGAGTAAATCTCGTATAAGTGGCGGCGAATAACAGAGCCAGAGTGATCCACGGGAATATGAAGTTCTTGAGCCATCCGATTGGGTTTGTAAAAGGTGAAACCCATCGTCCCAATTCTATCGGATTTATCCATCCCAATTTGAGTACTAATATTAAAATCAAAATTCCAGAAACGAATGTGGGCAGGGAAATCCCCACCAAGACAAATGCCGTGGCAGATTTATCTTGCCATTTTCCTTGTCTTCGCGCCGCCACGATTCCCAACGAGACGCCAAGTAGGATCCAGAGAATAAATGCACCGATTGCCAGACTGAAAGTAACGGGAAAGGCCTCTTGGAGAAGTTGTGTCACGCACTCGTGCTTGTTGAATGAATATCCAAAGGCCGGCGCGGGGCAGGAAAATGCGGCCGAGCCTTCTCCGTAATGCCGACCCTCAAAAAGTCCCTTGACAAAGCGGCCATATTGGACTTGAACGGGAACATCTAAGCCAAGGCGATGTCGGTTGGCTTCAATGACCGTGGGAGAGCAACCCTTGCCGCAAGTAAGCCTGGCCGGATCAATCGGAAGAAAAGAAAAAATCATAAAAACGGAAACGCTGACCAGTACGAGTACGACGATCGTCGCGCTCAAGCGCTTGGCTAGAAACTTCAGCACCGGCTCCCCCTCATTGAATGAAACTTTATTTGGCGTGGTTGAGGGTGGCCCTTATGGGAGCCACCCTCAACTCGCGCTAGTTATCTTCTAACCCGCTAGTTATTTTCAAACTAGTACTACTTGTACCTTAGGCCTTTACGTAGAGCTGTCCGAAACCAAAGGTTCCCTGTGGCTCCCAGAAGTAAACGCCGCCGACCTTAGAGCCCCAGACTTCTTGGCCCTTGCTAAATACAGGTCGGATAATCCAGTACTGATCCATTGCTTGCTGAGCCAATGACTTCCAGGCTGCTGCCTGCTGTGTGCGGTTTGTCATGTTCAGTGCCTTCGTTACGCCAGCCTTAAATGCAGGATAGGCAGCGTCATTCCAGTTCTGTGACAAGTCGAATCCGCCCTCTTTAACAAAGAGTGGATAGATGACAGTGGAAGCATTCGCCCAGTCAGCACCCCAACCAGCAGTTGAAATGTCACTCTGCTTGTCAGTGTTCTGAACTGTGGAGTAGTACTGACCACCTGGTATGAAGTTGAACTTCATGTTGATTCCAGCAGCGTCCATTGCCGTCTTGATCAAGACAGACGCCTTCTGGTTGGTAGCGGTGTTGGCCAGATCCCACGTGATTCCCTTGTTTGGGTTGGTGGCCTTGTCGTAACCGTCTGGACAAGAAGTCTTGGCAGCGGCCAATAATGACTTCGCCTTATCTGGTGCACCGTTGATGCTCCAAGCTGGATCGTGGATGTTGCCCTTAGTTGGGGCGTAGTCCAGACCAAGAACGGGCTTGATCGCGTTATCACCAGGTGCACCGTAGAAGATTGATCCACCGGATAGGTCAATCAGAGCCTGAGTGTTCACGGCAAAGAAGACAGCCTTTCTAACATCGAGGCAGGTCATGTGTCCAGCAGAGACGTTCATCGCTGCATAGCGAACATAGGGGTCAAAGACGTTAAGTCGCTGACCTGCCTTTGATGAGTCGGCAAAGAATGCACGCAAGTTTGCAGGTTGGAGGCCATCTAGGTCGACTGTGTTGGGAATGCTGTTATCCAACATGATCTGGTCTGCAACATCTTGTGAGAGACCAAAGCGGACGACGATGTTATCTGGGTATGGGGTGCGTACCTTGTCGCTGGACTGCTTCCACTTTGGGTTGCGAATCAAATCCAACTCATCGCCCTGCTTGTAATGTGCGATCTTGTAAGGGCCATCAGAGAACGGGCGAAGGTCGTACTTATCGCCGGTGTCCTTGGACTTCTTTACAGGAGATGCTGCTGGGTATGTCAGGGCGTAGTTGAAGTCGGCAAAGGAGCGGTTCAAGTTGAAGGTGATGGTGTTGCCCTTGCACGTTACTGCCTTGTCATAGAGGGCTTGACCGGTCTTCTTGTAAGGACCCATGTAGACAGAGCTGCCATCTTTGGCAAGGGGAATCTTCAATGCGCCGACTAGATACTGAGGACCGTCGGTGATGACATCGGTGGCAAATGCACGCGATACGCCGTACTTGACGTCAGCGCAAGTTACCGCTGATCCATCTTCCCATGTGATTCCATTGCGCAAGATGAACTTCCAGGTCTTGGCACTGTTACTAGGAATACCAGTATTTGTTGCGAGGTCCGGAATAAGCGAGGACCCGGCTGACCCTTTCACTGGCTTGTAGGAAACCAAGTTGCGGTAGAGGTATGAATTAAAGAAGGCAATGTCTTGGCCCGTATAATTGCGGGATGGATCCATGTGATTAAAGTTCTGTGAATGAGTGATGAAGTAGAGAGTTCCACCCCTTTGCACACTTGCAGCGCTTGCACTATTTGCCATTCCAACTAGCGCGCCAGCAGCCATCAATGCGGTAGCTGCGGTCGTAGCTATAAGGCGACGGCTTAAATGGCGCCTTGCCATTTTTGAACCGGACATATGTCCTCCTCGTAGATAGTTCATTCCATTTCGCGGCCGCGAATTGGACTCTTGCTTTGAATCTGCAAAGTTCGCGAACTACTTTGCAGTGATAGATACCCGCCATTACTTTCCGTATTGCTACGGAAACCCGTATTTCTTTCCATGCCCGTCATGCTGGAGTCGCCTTGGGATCAAGGGCATCTCTAATTGCATCTCCTAGAAGATTGAGAGCCAGAACCATGACGACCAAATAAATCGAAGGGATCAACAGATAGGCCGGATCAGAGCGCCAATACCCAACCGCGTCGGATAGGACCAGACCAAATGAAGAGCCTGGGGCTTGAACCCCGACGCCCAGGAACGAGAAGGTGGCTTCAGCAGATAGATAGCCAGGCAGCGCGAGTGAAAGAAAGACAATTGCGCTTGGCCAAAGGTTGGGCAACAGTTCTTTGGTGATGATTCGGAAACTCGAAGCGCCCAAAGCCTGGGCAGCCATCACGAAATCTCGTTCGCGCATACTAAAAGCCTGGGACCTAATGAGCCGGGCGAAACCCATCCATCCGAAAAAGACGAAAAAGACAATAAGAACGATCACGCGAGCGCCGTTGCCTTTTGCGATCCCCCAACCCTCAATTCTTTGAGTCATAGGGAGGCTCAGAGCAATGATCATGAACGTTGACGGAAAGGAGAGAAGAAAGTCGGAGAAGCGTCCCACAGTGGCATCGACTTTCCCACGGAAGTAGCCGGTGGAGATACCGATCAACATCCCCAAGCCAATTGAGGCAAAGCTTGTTATGAACGCGACTGTGAAAGAGAGTCTGGATCCGTAAAGCATGAGAGTGAGAAGATCACGCCCCGCACCTGGTTCTACACCAAGTGGGTGGGTAAGACTCATGCCTCCGCTTGCGCCAATGGGCATGGCAAACTCATTGAGCGCTTTCGGATAAGTCGCCTGATCTTGAAGCCCCAACAAGTAAGTAATAACTGGAGCTAGAAAAGCTGCAGCAATAAAGAAAATGGCGACCAGTGCCGAGAAAACACCAACTTTGTTCCGTTTAAATCTCTTCCAAGCAATTTGCCGCTGAGTGCGTTGGATAATCGGTGCATCAACTAGAACTTCCTCCATTGCCTCTAGTTGCGACACCGAGGTACTCCAATCTGCGCGCGCCTACTGCCACTCTCCAATGAGTGGAGAAGAATTAGTACTGAACGGTAGTCAAAATCCCACCAAATGGAAACCCCATTCGTACCTTTTGAGGCTTTTAAGATCATGGGAGCCAATATTAGGGGAGGAAGTGTTGCAATTCGGTAACGATCTCGTCACGATTCTTGACAATCAAGGAAGTGTGCCCATTTTCTGGTACGAACTTCAGTTCCGCCGTGGCAATCTTCAATGCAAGGTAGTACGAGTGGAATTGCCTTTAGCGATAGATGGTTCAATACCGAGGTGGAAAAAAGCGGTTTCTCCTTCGAGATTTCTCACTCGGGGCGCGGCCTTGCCCGCGCCGGAATCATCACCACCCCGCATGGGGCAATCCAAACCCCGTGCTTTATCCCAGTTGGCACGAAAGCGACTGTGAAATCAGTCCTGCCCGAAACCATGAAAAGCCTTGGTTCTCAAGCACTTCTAGCAAACGCCTACCACCTCTACCTTCAGCCGGGGGCCGGAGTCCTCGATGAGGCTGGCGGGCTTGGCTCGTTCATGAACTGGCCAGGGCCGACTTTCACCGACAGTGGCGGGTTCCAAGTGCTGTCTTTAGGAGTTGGATTCAAAAAGGTGCTCGCAATGAATTCCACCACATTCAGAGCCGATGACGTGGTGGCCCACAAAAAAGACAGATTGGCGCACGTTGATGATGATGGGGTCACCTTCAAATCACACATAGACGGTTCAATGCATCGCTTCACTCCGGAGATTTCCATGCAGGTACAACACCAGATCGGCGCCGACATTATTTTTGCCTTCGATGAATGCACCACTCTTCATAACACCCGTAGGTACCAAGAGGGAGCGATCGAACGAACTTCAGCCTGGGCAATTCGATGTCTTGATGAACACAAAAAACTCATTGATGCTAGAAAGGGGAAACCCTACCAAGCGCTTTTCGGAGTTATTCAAGGCGCACAATATGAGGATCTGCGACGTATCGCAGCGAAAGACTTAGGAAGCATGTCCTCATCGGGAATCTCCTTTGACGGCTTTGGGATCGGCGGAGCACTTGATAAGGATTCACTCGGAACCATTATTTCATGGGTGAATCAAGAGCTACCGGAGGACAAACCCAAGCACCTGCTTGGGATAGGGGCACCGGAGGATCTATTCACGGGTGTCGAAAATGGCATTGACACATTTGACTGTGTCACGCCTTCAAGAATTGCTCGCACGAGTTCGGTCTACACATTTGAAGGACGATTCAATATTTCAAACGCCCCTTATCGGCGTGCTTTCGAACCGATTGATGGCAATTGTGATTGTTACACCTGCGCCAACTACACGCGCGCCTACTTGCACCATCTATTTCGCGCAAAGGAAATTCTGGCAGCCACACTGGCAACCATTCACAACGAGCGCTTCATATTGCGGTTGGTGGATCAGATGCGCCAATCCATCATTGACGGAACTTACGAGGATTTGAAGGCTGATTTCTTAGGTCGATACGCAATAAGAAGACTCAGTTCTCACTAGCTCAACGTGGATTGAGGTCCAAACCGACTGGGTTCCAACCACCGGGCACCAAGTCCAATGCCTCATCGGGGCCCCAACTATGTGTGAAATAAGGGTGCAATTTTGAAGGATTCTTCAAAATTGGATCAAGAACTTGCCACGACTGCAGTACGGCATCGATGCGGGTAAATCTGAAGTGATCCCCCTGCAGGGCCGCATCAAGTAAGCGTTCGTAGGCCTCTTTGCGCTCACCCAAGGCAGCGGAAAATTCGACGGTGAGATCCACTGGATATGTCACAAAGTGAGCGCCCGGTGCCTTCGCCTGCAACGACATATCCACGCCATCGCGCACGCCTAAACGAAAACGCACGATATTTGGCAAGGGCTTGGGCAAACCTGGTTCAGTAAAAAGTAGACGAGGAGGTTGCTTGAATTCGATGACAGCCTCCATGGTTGTCTCTGCCATCTTTTTACCCGTACGCAAATAGAACGGCACGCCTTCCCACCGCCAGTTGTCGACGAAGAGTCGCATGGCCACAAAGGTTTCAGTATCGGAATGTGGGGCCACTCCCCCTTCATCAAGGTAGCCGACGTACTGACCCCTAACTACATCCTCGGACTTCAAATCCCTTACCGCCGATAAAACCTTAATCTTCTCGTCCTGCATACATTGGGAGGAGAGATCAATCGGTGGCTCCATCGTCAACATCGTGAGTACTTGTAACAAGTGATTCTGGAGGACATCGCGAGTTGCACCGACGCCGTCATAGAACTTGCCGCGCCCTTCGATGCCGAAATCCTCCGACATGGTGATTTGGACGTTGGCTACGTAATTTCGATTCCACACGGGTTCAAAAAGAGTATTTGCAAAACGGAAAACAAGGAGGTCCTCGACTGATTCTTTCCCTAAGTACTGGTCAATTCGATAGATCTGATCTTCCGGCAGAATCTTTTTGAGTGAGTCATTGAGTTCGATGGCACTTTGAAGATCGCGGCCGAAAGGCTTCTCCACCACCACCCGTGCATTATTAGTGATGCCAACCGCGGCAAGGCCTTGGGTCACAGGCTCGAACATATCCGGCGAGATGGCCAAGTAGATGACTGGAAGTTTAAATTCAGCTAGCTTGTCACGAAGAAGCGCGAAGGTATCCGGGCTTCGGTAATCCCCCACAATTAAGTGAAGCTCGTCCAATAAGCGCTTTAAAATAGTCTCACTTACGTCCTTGATGCGGTCGCGGATCGCCTTTTCGGCGTTGGCACGAAACTCGTCTTGAGTCCATTTTGAAGAGGCGACTGCGATTACTGGAATCTCAAGTTCATCGGCCTCCTCCATTTCATAGAGCGCGGGAAAGAGTTTCTTCTTTGCTAAATCTCCAGTGCCACCAAAAAGGACAAGTGCGTCTGCTCGCATGGTTGGCTTACTTCTTTTCCGGTGATTCGTTATGGCCACCGAACTTATGGCGCATCGCACTCAGCACTCGATTGGAGTAGGCAGCGTTGCCTCGAGATGCAAATCTAGAAAACAGTGATGCACTTAGAACCGGCGCCGGGACGCCAGTTTCAATCGCGGCTTGCAATGTCCAACGGCCTTCGCCGTTATCGGCTACCTCAGTCGAGTAATCTCCAAGAGAGGGATTTTCTTGCAATGCCTGCGCAGTCAAGTCCAGCAACCATGAGGCAACAACGCTTCCCCTGCGCCAAACCTCTGTGATCTCAGCTATGTCTAGGTCGTAGGCAGGAGTCGCGTTTTTTGTCGCTTCGAAAATTCCAAGTCCCTCAGCAAGGGAAGCCATCATTCCGTATTCAATTCCGTTATGAACCATCTTCACATAATGTCCGGCGCCAATTGGACCGCAATGCAGAAATCCAATTTCGCTGTTGCTCGGCTCGCCGATTCGGCCAATGGTGCGCGTGGCACTTTCGAAGCCTGGAGCCAATGCACGGAAGATCGGTTCCAACTTGGACACGACCACTTTATCTCCGCCGATCATCATGCTGTATCCACGCTCAAGTCCGTAGACTCCTCCGCTGGTTCCTACATCGACGAAGTTGATTCCCTTGATTGATAATTTTTCCGCGTTGATCAAATCATGTCTGTAAAAACTATTTCCGCCATCAATAATCGTGTCACCTGAACTGAGATGTTTCGACAACTCTTCGATGGTGGAGTCGGTGACACTTGACGGAACCATCACCCATACAACCCGGGGTGTGGGAAGTTTGCTCGCAAGGTCGGCATAGTCGATTGAGGCGATCGCCCCTTCGCCTGCGAGATCGGCAACGGCCGAAGGAGAAATGTCATACACGACCGTTGTAATGCCATGCTTCTGCAGTCTTCGCACGATATTCGCGCCCATCTTGCCCAGCCCCACCATGCCAAAATTAATAGCTGCCTTCTCCGACATCTGAATCTCCGTTCCAGTTATATACAAATCCTAGTCACTTGCTAACGCAGCGAGATCTGCGAAAAGGACTGTCTCGACCTTGCCATGAACATGGGTGGCGGGTATTGACGCATCCCTAGCAAGGATTTTCTCTATTGACTCATGCTTTTCCCCGCCACTTACAACAAACCACACAGACTCCGATGCGTTAATTTTTGACATTGAGAAAGAAACACGTTGTCGGGGTGGTTTTGGAGAATCCAATACCGCGATCGCACTGCGTTCTTCACTCTCGTCCCACTGTTCTGGAAAAAGCGAGGCAACGTGACCATCTTCTCCAAGTCCTAGCAAAATCAGATCGACGTCGATTCCGAGGAGATCGGCGCTGTATCTCTTTGCCGCGACTTCCACCTCAACATTTGAATCTTGGGACAACACTTGATGGATGTGGATCGGAGAAACTTCACTCATTGCCATGAGTACCGGACGAGCGTTTCGTTCTTCGCTCAACTCCGGAACAAATCGTTCGTCCCCCCACCAAAGGTGCAAACCAACAAATCCTTCCGGCTCTTCATTCCAATGCGAAACGAGCAATTCAGAAATCAAGACCCCAATGGATCCCCCGGTCAGAGCCAAATGAAATGTTCCGGTTCCGTCCAATCCATGCCTGATTCTTGAAATCACTAAATCTGAAACCATGACCGCAAGTTCGCTTTTGTTGGCAGATATTTTTATGTCGGGGGCTTGTGGTGCAATCACGATTTCTTGTCTCCCAAGCGAGCGGCCGATCCGAACTTCTCTAGGAACTCCTCTCCGGACATCTCATAAATGCTTTCAGGGCCATCCTCTTCATCGATCTGCTCTCCCTGGTAATGGAAACCGAAAGCCTCGATAACGCGAATAGAGGGAGCATTTTCGACACCTACTGTGTATCTCAATACCTTTACTTGCGAATCCTCCAGCGCCCAGCACCACATGCCGACAAGGGCTTCTTTCGCAAAGCCCTGGTTTCGAAAAGACTCATGAATTCCCAGCCCAATTTCAATCATTCCCTGAACATCGGGGGCACCGTGAAAACTGGTGCTCCCGATTATTTCGCCGGTAGATTTCAGAACTACCCACCGCACGAACCAGCGATTGAGTTTCGGGTTTCCCTTTACTTGAGGAACTCTCCAGGCTAATGGACCGCTATCGTCCATGAGTTGGCGGTGAGCGTTCGAATAAGGTTTACCTTCATATATTGATTGGTTCTCAGGATCTTCAAAGAGAATGATGAGGTCCTGCGCACATACGTGGTACAGCTCCAGTCGAGGGGTACCAATCATTTCCTGTTCAAGAAGCCAGTCACTCACGGTCAAACCAT
Source organism: Actinomycetes bacterium (assembly GCA_031360585.1). GTDB lineage: Bacteria > Actinomycetota > Actinomycetes > Nanopelagicales > Nanopelagicaceae > QYPT01. The sequence continues at coordinate 60,659 of JANMBV010000045.1, forward strand.
AACTCAGCCCGACATATTCGCGGGTCGATTTTGACGAACACCAGCGCTATGGTTTTGCTCTTATGAGTGCGGCGAACCCTTCAGTTTCCCTAGTTCTGGCCGTTACATCCGATACTGCTTTTTTGAACCTCGGCGGAAGGCCAAATCTCATTCGGGCCTTTGAGTCTCTGGCCGTCCTATTGCCTTCACGGAAGATCGCCGTGGCAGCAAGTCCGAAAAACGCCACCGCCGTTCGCAATCTCCTGGAATCGAGCAACGTAACCTTCGAGCTCCTTATCCCGCAAACGCTCGAACCCTCAATCCTCGCATCGTCCCTTGAAAACCTTCTTGGAAAGGTTGATGCCGTACTCATTCATGACGCCTCTCGACCATTGACAAGTAGAGCGCAGTTCGAAGGCGTGATTGCTTCATTCAACGATGAAACCGATGCGGTACGACCGGTGATGGCATTCACCGAGACTCTAAAAATCTTGGATGCCGACTCGGTTATCAAGAAAACCCTAGATCGCTCTTCCGTCCTTCGAATTTCAACGCCCGAATTGATCCGAATTTCAGCCATTGACTTCACCGGCTCTGACTGCGGATGGTTTCTTCCCCTTAGGAAAGACGCACGCATTTCGCACATAGAGGCAAGTCCGGACGGGTTGAGAATAAATACGGAAGAAGATCGGAACTTTATGGAGCTGCAGGCAACCTAGTTCTTGGCGCTCAGTCTCTTGGCGATTATTTTCTCGGCTAACACAAGATCGTGCGGATACGTAATTTTGATATTTGTCACCTCTCCTGGCACTGCAAGACTCTCCGTACCTGGAAAATATTTCTCCATGCAGGCGGCGGTATCGGTCCCCGCGAATCCATCTTTCTCGGCTTGGATATAAGCCGCCAGGACCTCCTTGGCTCGAAAGGCCTGTGGGGTCTGCACCCGTGCGATTCGATCGACAGTGACGATATCTATTTCCAGTGGGTCGACATCGATGGCGGGCAATGCTCCGCCGTGAAGCTGCGCCGCTTTCGCGATATCGTTGAAAAGCGTGCTGCTTGCCAGTGGGCGTGCGCCATCGTGGATCAAGACGACATCGATCTCGCCGGCCTCGATGTCGAAAGCGAGATGCTTAAGCGCCGTGAATTCGGAATCATGGCGGGTTTGACCGCCATTGACGAGTTCGACTGGAATTTGAGGAACTTCTCGAGCAAGAACACCACTGGCAATCTCTACGTCGGCCGGATCGATCACAAGGACGACTCGGCAATCCGGGAAACATCTCGTTGCGTTGAGGAGGGAATGAGAGATTATTCGAAGCCCATTGAGCGGAAGCCAGACCTTATTTGTACTGTGTCCAAAACGTGTTCCGCTGCCTGCAGCCAGAACAACCACGGCGATGGCCGTCATGCGTATGTGAGGCCGAGGCTGTCTTGCTTGCGTCTGAGTTGCACGATCAAACTGGACTCATTGAGTTCCACTTGGTCGTAGGAAATCAAGTCCCCAACCGTGATCGGCTTTTGAACGATCGCACCCTCTATTAATCCGATGGGCACAAGATTGTCCCGCTTGGCGTCTTTGGCGATATCGGCGTAACCACGAACCGTGAAACCGCCGATGCCATCGATCTTCTCCCCTGGGGACAGATCCTTCTTTGCCATGGTGCACACTTCGGCCATCAAGCTTGGGGCGAACAGAGATGCTTCGCGATCCAGTACAGCACGCGCGATCGACAACGGTGCTTCGATGGATGCCAAATGAAACGGTCGATAGAGGGCGAAATACGGACCAGGACCCATAGCCAGGTAACTCATTTCGTGGTTAATGTACGGAGCGTCCGAACGGACAATCACAAATACTCCGGGAGCGACATCCCCCATGCAGTAATCAACGACACCTGGTCGATCCAGCACCCCCCCATCGGATTGAAGCGCAAAGACTTCTGTGAGCGTCTTAATGGTGGCATCTGGTCCGTACATCCCACGTTTGGATAATTCCAAACCAGTGGCATTTGCAAGAGCAACCATCTCGGTCATCGTCTTTGAACCGTCGGTGAAGGAGCAGAGCATTTTCGGATTCATTCCTCTGGAAATTGCGCGCGCTCGCACCGTGTCCGGCGTACTGAGGGGTTCAAAGGGATTGTTTTTCCCTTTACCTGCCGCAACAATTTCAAATTGAAGATCGCGCGCAAAATCAACTAGAACCTTTGCCTCGATGGGCTCATCACCGTGGCAGACCGTATAAACGGCACCGCCATTTGAAGCCATGTTGTGAAGTAGCGGACCGATGGTCACATCCATTTCAACATTGAGCACAGCAACATCCTTTTTAGCTTTCAAGCATGAATACGCGACGTGCGCTCCGACGTCTGGCACCCCTGTTGCTTCAACGACGATGTCGCATGGCAACTCCGCAATGAATTCAGTCGTAGTCGTCCCAGAGGCCTTGCCGGCCAACATCGCATCGGAGAGGACCTTAAAGTCGGAGCTGATGACAACATCTGTGATGCCGATATCGTTAAAAAGGCTTCGAATTCGGTCGGGATTCACGTCAACAACGAGGGCAAGAGATAGCCCTGGCATTCGAAAAATCTGATACCCGAAACCTCGACCCATCTGGCCTGCCCCGATCAGGGCCACTTGAACATCTCGGCCCAAGGTCTGGGCGTGATCTCGCAACCTCTGTGAATACGCCATCAGGCAAATCTAGTCGGAAAGCCCTTTTGAGCGCGGAAAAAAAGGGTGAACTCTCAGGAAATTCACCGAGTGTAGATCGGAAACAGGCGCTTCAGCGGGTGTAGTTTTGTCTCGTTGGGAATCCTCAATACTCGCGCAGCAACTGTTTCCCTCATCGGCACAGTTCGATTCAGTAACAGCGTGAAGTCCACCCGAGGGTTTCGACAGATCGATCTTGCCGAGCTATCAACTCGCGAACCGCCCAGACGCGCATCGAACCGGCGCCCAGGCTAGCAAGAGGCTTGGAGCCAAGATGGCGCACTTTTGATACACAAGAGAATCGAAATCGAATGAAAAAGTCACATAAAGTCAGAGTCTTTACCGCGGTCGCACTGCTGCCGTTGCTCGCAATATTCGTTAATCCAGCCTCATCCATTGCTGCAGCACCTGTAATCACTCCAGGTACTACCACGACATTCGGTGTCCTTGGCGCAACAACCATCACCAACACTGGCCCAACCGTTATCAACGGAACCGCTGGTGGAGATATCGGTCTGGCGCCTGGTTCCTCTTTTACGGGTAGCACAACCGTCACCGCCTCTGGTGTTCAGCACATTGCTGACACAGCGGCCACAACAGCACAGACTGACCTAGTCACCGCGTTTAACAGCATCAGCGCACCGACTCCAACAGTTCTGGCTTCAGACGAATTGGCGTCCCATGTGATCACACCTGGTACCTACTCAACAGGATCGGGTGCTCTCGCAAACTCGGGTGCACTAACCCTTGATGCGCAGGGCGATGCCAATGCAATATTCATTTTCCAAGCAGCAACGACTGTAATTACATCAGCAGGTAGCACGATGACCCTTATCAATGGTGCGCAGGCTTGTCACGTCTATTGGAAAGTCGGGAGTTCTGCCACCCTTGGTGCGAATTCCACTTTCGTTGGTCATATTTACGCGCTGACCAGTATCGTTGCAAATACGGGTGCAACGGTCCAGGGACAGTTGTTGGCTCGTAATGGCGCTGTCAATCTCAACGCCAACACGATCACCAACTCTGCATGTGTGACACCAACGCCAACACCAACGCCAACAGTGGCACCAACAGTAACCCCAACGCCAACGCCAACAGTGAAACCAACGGATACAGCAACAGCTACCCCAGCGGTCCCTGGAACGTTGAATGTTGTTAAGCATGTCGTGAACACTTTCGGTGGAACCGCCATTGCTTCAGACTTCACGATTCACGTAACGCACAATGGAAGCGAAGTTGCTGGTAGCCCTGCAGTGGGAGCCGACGGAGTCGGACACGCATATAGCTTGGCGCCAGGTACCTACTTGGTCAGCGAAACTCATGTAGATGGCTACTACGGTACATTTGCAAACACCGATCCTGCTCTAGGCGGCAACATCACCGCTGACGGCTTAATCACCGTCGTATCAGGCGAGGTTGCAACGATCGTGCGCACGAACTACCAGGTGGCACCGGCTTATGTACCCGGCCCAACTCCAAGTGCGATACCAGCACCTGCTACCCCTCCCACTCCGGTGACAGAAACTGGCGGAAAACTTCCAAAGACAGGCTCACCTTGGTACAACCTGCTGGCTCTTGCCGGTGGATTGATTCTCCTTGGTGGAGTCGGTTTCGGAACAAAGAAAGTACTTAGGTAACTAAGTCCTTATGAATAAACGCTCATTCTTCACGACTGCATCGACTCTTCTCGTGATCGCCGGTGTTGCAGTGGGCGCTTATTCAATATCACAGATCAAAGAGATGAACGCTTACTCTGGTAGCACTGCACTTTCAAAACAAGTGCTACCAGAGTTGGCGCCATCTGCTCTTCACTCTGAAACCCGCATAAATCCTCAAGAGATCTACAACCAAGTGAGCATCAGCAGAGGCTCCTATCTTGGCAAGATCACTATCCCTGCTCTGAAACAGACGTTGCCGATATATCAGGGCACCGAAGATAGCCAACTTAAAATGGGTATAGGACATTACGAAAAGAGCGTCCTTCCAGGAGTGGCGGACAACTCGGTTCTCTCAGGACATAGAGACTCGGTCTTCTCACAACTCGGAAAGTTGAAATTGGGAGAGTTGATTACAGTAGAAACTGTCGCAGGAAATTTCACCTACAAGATTTCCCGTTTCAGAATTGTGGGAGCCGATGACCGCACCGTCATCGTGCCGACAAAAACTGCGGTCTTAACGCTGACAACATGCTATCCATTCCGCTACATCGGCAGTGCTCCAAAGAGGTTCATCGTGAGCGCTGATTTAGTCCCCCCAGCTCCAATAGTATAAATTCCCTTCACAGGAGACCGTCAGTTCTGGCGACTCTAAAACTGTGAGAAACTGCCCTTCATGATTTCCACACAAAGCCTCGAACTGCGTGCTGGCGCGCGTTTGCTCATTGGCAAGGTAACCGTGCGAATCAACAACGGCGACCGAATTGGCTTTGTAGGAAGAAACGGCGCTGGCAAGAGCACGCTGGCCAAAGTCCTAGCGGGTGAGACCCTTCCGGCCGGTGGGCAAGTCCTTCGAAGCGGGACTATCGGCTATCTCCCCCAAGATCCTCGAACCGGTGATGAAGAAGGAACGGTCGTGGAGAGAATCCTCTCGGTCCGTGGTTTGGATCAGATCGTCGCCCGCATGCGCCAAATGGAGCAATCCATGGCAACAGCGCAGGGCGAAGAGCTTGAAATCGTATTGACCAAGTACACCCGCGCGGATAGCGAGTTCACGGCAGCCGGTGGGTACGGTGCAACCTCTGAGGCCGAGGCGATTGCAACGAGCCTAGGAATCCCGGAGAGGCTCTTTGACGAGCCGCTCAGCGCACTAAGCGGCGGGCAACGCCGGCGCGTTGAACTAGCTCGTATCCTCTTCAGCGGGGCTGAGACACTCCTGCTAGATGAGCCGACAAACCACCTTGATGCTGACTCCGTTCTCTGGCTTCGAGAGTATCTGACCAAATATTCAGGTGGGCTGGTCATTATTAGTCACGACGTGAATCTCATCGAAACGGTCGTCAACAAAGTCTTCTATCTGGATGCAAATCGCAACGTCATCGACGTATACAACATGGGTTGGAGAAAGTATCTCCTCCAACGCGAACAAGACGAACATAGAAGGAAGATCGATCGAGCCAACGCGGAGAAGAAGGCTGCGATCCTTGAAAAGCAAGCCGAGAAACTTCGCGCAAAGGCGACAAAGGCAAAAGCTGCACAAGGCATGTTCCGCCGGGCAGAGAAACTTCTTTCCGATTTGGAAGATGTGCGTAAAACAGATCGAGTTGCAAAATTGCGCTTTCCTACTCCCTCACCCTGCGGAAGAACCCCATTGTCGGCAACTGGACTCAGCAAGTCGTACGGATCTCTGGAAGTGTTCACCGACGTCGACTTGGCCATCGACAAAGGATCTCGCGTCGTCATTCTCGGACTTAATGGTGCCGGAAAAACCACGCTGCTTCGCATGCTTGCCGGAGATCTCCAACCCGATACCGGTGAAGTTGTACAGGGCCACGGCCTCAAAATCGGTTACTACACTCAGGAGCACGAGTCTCTCGATTTTGAGAGAACAGTCCTTGAGAACATGTCTAGTGCCCATGCTGAACTGCGAGAACCCGAAGCCAGAAACGTTCTGGGTTCCTTCCTGTTCTCCGGTGATGACGTCCATAAGCCAGTCAAAGTGCTTAGCGGCGGCGAGCGCACCCGCCTTGCTCTGGCCGTTCTCGTGGTCAGTGCCGCAAACGTCCTTCTCTTAGACGAACCCACAAACAACTTAGACCCGGCATCGAGAAACGAAATCCTGGGAGCCCTTGGTGCATACCAAGGCGCCGTCATTCTCGTCTCCCACGATGAGGGTGCCGTGCGCGCACTCAAACCCGATCGAGTTCTTCTCCTGCCTGATGGAGATGAAGACCTCTGGAATGAGAGTTACCTGGATCTGGTCGACATTGATTAGTACTGCCTCACTTACCCTCGCGCTTGGGTCTTTCGGGTAATTTTAATCGCAGCGCGAAGAACGAGAGCACCAAAAGACCACCAAAGAGAATTCCCAGCCACACTCCCCAGAGCCCGGCCCCCAGAAGCACGCCCGCGCTGGCTGGCCCCATGATCATCCCGATCTGCCAGGTATTGGTGGAAGCGGAGTTGTACCGACCTCTTAAGTGATCAGGTGCTAACTGATTCACAATCGCGGGCATGATTGGTGACCAGACCATCTCACCGAGGGCAAAAACAAACTGACATAGAATGATCGCGGGAACGGCGAACCCCTTCATGACACCTGCAATCGCAAGAATTGCCCAGGCGGCAGCCCAGAAGAGCATGGCAATTGCCAGTCCTTTCGCGCGGGGCATTTTCTCCAATTTTTTAATCACCCAGAGTTGAAATATTGCGATCATGGCCGTGTTGACGGCATAAGCCCATGCCAAACGTGCGGGTTTAACATCAGCAACCGTTGTGGCAAAAGAGGTGAAGCCAACCTCTAACTGGCTGTAGCTTAGAAAGATCGCGAAAAGTGAAACGATCCACACTTTAATGAAGACCCGATCTCGGATCACATCACCCCAACCGCCCTCCAAGGTTGCATTATGCGCGCGCTGTTCCTTAGATCGATGCCCGACTTCCCTCAAGGTAAGCACAACGAGGATGTAGACGAAGTAGGAAATTCCATCGCCAATGTAGAGAACCTCGAAGGTGTGTGGCTTCTCGATGGAAACAATGAGAGATGATGCAAGCCCACCAAGGCCAAGTCCTAGATTAAGCAGAGCAAACTGTGCGCCGTAGATTCTCTCTCGTAGATGATCCGGCGTTAATTCTGTGCTCAAGGCTCCTTGGCTTGGCCAGACTGCCGAATTTCCCACGGCGCAAATTGTCATCACGATAAATGCATCCGAGACATTCCGAATAAGAGAGAACGAGGCATATCCAATACCAGTAATTGCTAGGGAAAGAAGAAGGATCGGGCGAGGTCCCCATTTGTCGATCAGAGATCCCACCAACGGGGCCGCCAGCAAGGAGATGATTGCACCATAGCTAAAGACCAGCCCAGCCATGGAAATAGGGATATGGCGGACCGAGTGAAAATAAACAAAAGCAAAGGGAAGTACCAGGCCGTTTCCAAGCGCGCTCAAAGTCACGCCAAGCAACATCCGGCGTACATCCGGCGGCAATCGATCAGGTTTATCTTCCTTAAGCAACATCACACCATCTTAGGGGTGAGACTCCGGACCATTGCTACCATATTAATGAAGTTTTAACGTTGGGTTTGTTGCGGAGTCTCATCACATATACATTAAAGAGGTATGAGAATGACCAAAAAATCGGGGAAATCAATAGTGCGACGAAAAAGTTTATCTACTTTTATTGGAGGGGTGCTTCTCTACGCCCTGCTTACCCCGATCATGCTGGCACGCGCTGATGATTCAGGCTGGGTAAAGCGAGATCCAAGTTGTTCCTGCCAAGGCATCGCATCATCTAGCGACGGGAGCAAACTTGCTGGATTCGTCAACGGAGGAAAGATTGTTACGTCCTCAGACTATGGGGCCACGTGGATAGCGCACGAAGCAAATCGAAACTGGAGTGGGATCGCCGCATCAAGTGATGGAACCAAGTTGGTGGCAACCGTTGAAGGTGGCCAGATATACACGTCGGCCGATTCTGGCGTGACATGGACAGCGCACGAGTCCGTACGGCCATGGTTTGGTGCGACCTCATCCAGCGATGGAACGGAATTAGTTGCAATAGTTAATCCTGGGCAGATCTATACATCGACGGATTCCGGCGCAACGTGGACCGCACATGAAAGCGTACGTGCTTGGCGTGGTGTGACTTCTTCAGGCGACGGAACAAAACTTGCCGCCGTCGTACGTGATGGCCGGATCTACACCTCGAGCGATTCGGGAGCCACATGGAGTGCGCGCGATTCCGTACGACTCTGGTTCTGGGTCGCATCCTCGACTGATGGAACAAAACTTGCCGCGGTCGTCTATGGCAATCCAGGAAATATTTACACGTCCTCCGATTCCGGTGCGACTTGGACTCTGCGTGCAAGTGATCTCAATAAATATTGGCAGGGCATTGCAATGTCAGCAGATGGATCCAAACTAATCGCCAGTGCTTACATGGGCACGGTGTACGTGTCGAGAGATTTCGGCGTTACATGGATTACGGATAATTCGATTCAGAGTTCATACGGTGTCTCATCCTCAGCCGATGGCAGCCGATTTGTCGCCACCTCCCAGAATTACATCTACACATACGGCACCGCAGCCACGCCACCTCCCAAACCGACGCCTTCAGCCTCAAGTTCAGCCACCTTCACATACAAGTGGACGAAACTGGGCTTCACCTGCCATTGCAATTCCATTGCCTCCTCCAGTGACGGCTCCAAACTGATCGCAGGCGATGATTCAGGGTCCACTGGCGGCCACCTCTATATTTCGGCAAATTACGGCGCAACATGGAGAGCACGAGGACCAGTGCATTTATGGAGTGCGGTTGCCTCATCCAGTGATGGAAAAAGGCTAGTAGCCACCGTCAAAAAGGGTCAGATTTACACATCAAATGATTCTGGCGTTAGTTGGACACCCCGTGAATCGGCTCGTAGATGGGATGGCGTTTCATCCTCCGGCGATGGCTCCAGTCTCATAGCCTCGGTTGAAGGTGGCTGGATCTACACCTCATCCGATTATGGCGCGACGTGGACGGCGCGCAACTCCGTCCGAAATTGGACTTCGGTCGCAACCTCCAGCGATGGAACCAAGCTCGTTGCCGTAGCGCGAGCAGATCAAATATTCACCTCAACAGATTCAGGAGCCACGTGGACTCCACGTGAGAGTGCACGACTTTGGCGCTCAGTTGCATCCTCTAGCGATGGAACCAAGCTTGCTGCTGCCGTTTATGCAAGTGGCGATACCAGCTTCATCTACACATCGGCAGACTCAGGTGCCACATGGATCGCAAGAGCCACCGACGCTCCACGATATTGGCAGGCGATATCGATGTCAGCAGACGGTTCCAATCTTGTTGCCGCCAGTTATATGGGGACTGTTTATACCTCCCAGGATTCTGGAGTCACTTGGGTATCAGGCAACGCCATCCAAAACGGCAACGCTGTTGCCTCATCCAATGACGGAAGCAAGTTTGTCGTCTCGGGCAGCCTGGGCGCTAACGTCTACACAACGGCAAAGATTGCAAAGGCGGCAGCGAAGGCGAAAGGTTCAATACTCTTCAAGAAAATCGGTACGAAATCCTATCTTTTGACTGCCACGTCAAATGCCCCACTTACGAAATTCACCATCACTGTAACTAGAAAAAAGCACAAGACCTTAACTTTCAAGGGAAGAACAGATGCAAAGGGAGCCGCGACCGTAAAGATTGCAGTCAACTTGTTGGGGTACTCGCTCTTCCTCAAGTTCACCTAGGTCTATTTGGCAACACGAATTATCGAACCCAGATAATGTTCAACTCTGTACCGGCCGAGCCGTTTACCACCCAGCGATAATGGTGAATTCCCGGATTTACAACGGTGACCTCATTCCAGGCTGAGTAGGGGAAATTCGTCCCGCATGAGCCATAATTGGGAAGACCGCCACCCCAAGTCTTAGATGCATAGTTGCCGTTGCCGCGTGAGACCCAAATTCCACCGATCAACTCTTCAAATGAAACCGAATCAACGGTCTGCCAGCACCTATCTATCTCCCCGATCTGTCGAGTACCTGTAGGACAGTACGCATACGAAATTCCATCGAGGCGAGTTACGGGATTCACGAAGCAGTCAGCGGTAAGCCCAACATCAGAGGTGTGCCCCTGCCAAACACGAAGTCCGAGGATATTTGGCCCTTGCGAAGAAGACGTTCCAACATAAAGCGACTTGCTTTTATCGATTGTGGTGCCGTCAGGTGATGTGCACGCCCCGGCGGTCCCGCCTCCGTACATCAAGTCACAGGCATCGTTGGGCGTGTGTCCGACACCGAAATTATGGATTAATTCGTGAATCCATGTCTTTGATGTGTAGCTCTTAAGAGATGGTGCAGAGGCACCTCTGCAAGTACGGGTTTCAGAGATATTCTCGAGGGCGACTACGGCGGCGATTCCGGGAGTCGCAGCAAGGCCACAATACTGCCCTTCAAATCCTGGCACTTCAATGAAAAAAATGTAGTCCTTTCGATTCTCCCCTGGATTCTCCATCGCCTTGATTTCCATAAGCAGAACTGAAGCGTCGGTGAAGGCAGGGTCCGTTGTCGCTGCATGCGTACGCAAATACTCTGTCGAGTACTGCGATTTCAAATACTGGATGTCGTAACCCGTCACGGTGCTATCTACGGGAACGGTATATCCGATCTGATTTTTTAAATAATTGTTACCTTCGTCAAGGATCCCCGATAGATATCCATTAGTGTCGTAGGAATTGTCAACGGCATCTGATGGAACAACATAAACGGGCTTGATTTGAAATCCAGAAAAAGTGTCAGGTAAATCTCCGAGGACCCTGGCAGTTGAAATTTCTACGCTCTGCGTGACTGAAATCGCTGCCGGGAAAAAACCCTCGCCACCGCGACTAGCAGTTATGGTGCACGTTCCCGTTCGCAGTAATGCCAGAGTTGATTCCGCGATCGAACAGACCGTTGGCGTGCCGCTCACCAGCGTGACAGGCAGGTTTGAGCTACTTGTCGCAGTGATTGGATAGGTGACCTGACTTAACAAAAGTGCCCCTGGCAAATGAAACTCAATGGCGTTTATCCCGTAAATGCTTAGGTGAAAAAGAATGGGCTTTGCCGGCAGATAATATAAATTTCCATTTTGTCTCAGCGAGAATTGACATATACCTGGTTGGCCAGAAATCATAATTTCGGACTTACCTAATGTGCAGATACTTGGCGTTAGCGATGCGGCCAATACTGCCAAATTCGATGAGGCGTAGAAAGCGAAAGCCACTGAAGCATCACTCACCGATGCCTTTTTCGGAGCCGAATACTTGATGGCCTGCGCTTTCTTGACGACTTCCCATTTTGACTTACCGCTGACTTTTGTACAGATAAAAGACCCAGATTTCAACCCGACTTTTGTGCATGTGTCACCTGCCTTTGCTGTGGCTCCAAAGGCTTGACTCGAACCCATACTCATTGCCACGAGGAGACCTATAATGAGAATTTGATTTCTCATAGGATATTCCTCTCCTTTTCCGCCAACCAATCGACGCATCGGTCAGAGTACCTCTTTTGCAGATCAGCGACTAGCAACGTCATGATGGGGGGCGATATCTTTACTACTCAACTGAATGAAGATCAAGATGTCATCAATTCTTTTCAGAAACTCGGGCTTAAGGGCCCTATGAACCGCCTCAATGACTCCTGTCCTTCAGGACTTCTCATCCAAGAACCGATGTGTGATGTTTCGATTCGAGAGCTTTACCACGGCAACCAAGGCGCCATCGCGGATAGTGACTTTGTGATGTGCTTCGTATTTTTCTCGAAGTCCCGGAAGAATTGCGATCGCTTCCTCAGCACCGGCCATTCCGCCCGCACCCACCATCGTATGAAGTTCATCGATAAAAGTGATAATTTCACCGCTGCTCACGACGCAATAATCACATAGATTCCTTGCCTCGGGAAAGAAAGCTCGCCTGCAAGTCTTTTACTACTTTAAGAATCCCTTCGCGTTTGCAATTACACTCATAGAAGAAAGAATCAAGCAATTCCAATAACGAATCCAGTGGAGTGCTGGCTCTCACTCAGTGACCGTGTCAATAGAGGAGAGTAAGTATGCACGAAGTTCGCGCGAACGCACCGTTACTGGATTCCTACCTTTCCTATCTCGAAGATGGCTATCAACCCTTTACAACCCCAGGACACAAACAACGCGCCACACTCTTTGACGCCGATCTTGGAAGAGTTGTCGACCAAGATGTTCCGCTCTACGGAGGACTTGATGAAATCAAACTTTCGCGCGGCATCCTTGAGCGTGCGGAAGGATTAGCCGCCCAATTCTGGGGTGCAGATTGGCTACGCTTCTCCACTGGTGGCTCCACTCATGCCAACCAGTCGATAATTTTTTCTCTGGGAAAACCCGGCGACAAAGTAGCAATCTCCAGAACGGCGCATAGATCAGTGCTTACCGCTCTCGTTCTTGCTGGATTGGAACCTATCTGGCTGATTCCGGAAATCGATGCGACCACAGGAGTACCGGTCGGAATTCCTTTGTGGGAGGTCGAAAGGGCTCTACTAGAAAATCCCATCGCACTTATTCTTACCGAACCTGGATATCTTGGGACTCTCTCGGACCTTCCCCCTTTGATTGCTGCTGCTCACAAAAAAAATATCCCAGTTGTCATTGATGCTGCATGGGGTGGACATTTCGGATTCCATCCCTCCCTTCCGCTTCATCCCATGCAATTGGACGCGGATGCCTTTGTTACCAGCATTCATAAGGCCTTGCCCGGCTATAGCGCCTCGGCAATTGCAGTCGCGCGAACGAACCTGCTAGATCATGCGAGATTGGAGCAAGGCTTCGAATCGACTCACACCACTTCCCCGGCTGGTGCACCCTTGGCCTCGATCGACGGGGTACGAGCTTTGATGCAGATACGTGGTCACGAGTTGATTGAAAACTTGCTCATTAACGTGAGCGAATTTCGAAACAGGCTCACTTCCGAATTTGGAGACTCCATTCTGCTCAGGCCGGAGGATTTTGCCACCGGAAGATTCGATCCCGTCAAACTCGTTCTTCGCGCGAACATCCTTGGCGCCGACGGAATTGAATTGGAGAGGGACTTACTTGCAGCCAACATCCGAGTCGAGATGGCCGACCGTGACACTTTGATTTTTCTAGTCACGATCGCAGACGATTCGGGAACTTTGACAAAACTCTCGGACGCCCTCATTCCAATCTTGCAAAAACATCTTGGCAGGAGCAGAAGTAGTGCGACGGCATTGAGTTGGACGATAACCCCACAAAGAGGCGTCTCATTGAGAGAAGCGTATTTTGGCAAGAGCGAAACCGTTGAGACGGCGAAGGCAATCGGCAGAGTGAGCGTTGATCTCGTCGCTCCCTATCCACCCGGGGTCGCTGTACTTGCACCAGGTGAAATCATCACCAGGGAAATTTTGGACGGCCTTCTTGAGGCCAAGGCCGAGGGCACACGTATTGCATACGCCACAGATCACACCCTGACCCACTTTCGCGTCCTCGTGAAATAGTGTGAAAGCGGCCGTTACGGAGCAAAAAAGATCACGGCACAGGAGATATCCAGCGGCTTGGGTCAGGCCGGAAAATACGTGCTGGCCTCGTAAATCTACCTCGCCCACCTCACGCATCGCACTATTGGTAGTCTTTGGCACATGTCTGAATATCAAATCATGCGTTGGCACCACATCCCGAGCATGGTTATTGCGCGCCAGGGCGATCAAGTAATCAAGATCATGCTTCCTACTCGATTCCAAGAGGCCATCGACGAAGCCGCAATGCGTATGGGCGAAATTGACGCCGATGCTTACACCTCGGGCTGGAACCGTGACCCTTGGATTGCGTCTACGGAGTTGGCACAGGCCCTAGCGGATCGAATATCGCAGGAACTGGAAGCCACGTTTTCTGAGAAGTATCTACAGGAGATTCTCGACGAACTGGGGAAGAAATAGTGCCTACGATTTATCAAGTACTCGAGCAATCCACGCTGGTCTCAGACGGAGCCATGGGGACAACGCTTCAAGAACGCGGTCTCACCGATGGGGGTTCACCCGAACTATGGAATGTTGAAAACCCGGCGGCGATAGAGGCAGTTCTCGAGGAATACGCCAGCGCAGGCGCCCAGCTGTTGACGACAAATACTTTTGGCGGAACTCGCGGTCGCCTAGGAATGCACGGGCTCGAAGACCGTGTTTACGAATTGAACAAAGCGGGCGCAGAAATCGCAAGGCGCGTGGCAAATCACCATCCTGGGACCTTCGTGATGGGAGATGTTGGACCAACCGGTGACCTCATGGAACCAATGGGAACTCTCACACTAGAAGGTGCAACAGAAATTTTCGCCGAGCAGATCAAGGGATTGGTTGACGGCGGAGTCGACGCAATCCTCATTGAAACGATGAGCGATCTTTCGGAAGTCGAAGCCGCCGTCAACGCTGCACACGAAGTTGCCCCGTATATGCCAGTCATCGCCACGATGAGTTTTGATACGAATCTACGGACAATGATGGGGGTCAAGCCCGCTCAAGCGGTTGCGAAACTCTCAACCCTTGGCGTTCGTATCATCGGCGCAAATTGTGGTCGGGGTATGGATGAGATGCGAATAATCGCACGTGAGATGGTTGAAGCAAAACCCGAGGGCGTCTTCATTATTGCTCAATCCAACGCCGGTTTGCCGATACTAGTTGGCGACACATTCGAGTATCAAGGAACTCCAGAGGAGATGGGAAAGTTTGCCGAGGAAATGCTGGATATAGGCGTAAAGATTATTGGGTCGTGCTGTGGTTCTACACCAGCTCATACTGCTGCAATCACTAGGGCAATACAGAAATAGCAGATAGTTGCTCATCTCAAAATTTGAACTACACGGTCAAAAGTTGATTTGTCATCGAGTTTTATCCAGCCAGCCCAGCGGGATAGGCAGGACTACCACAAATTCAAGAGAAATCCCTTAGCGAATGACTCCTTGCTTAGTTTCAATTTGGTCCCAAACATTGCCGTCAAGAGTCACTGCCGACGCGGGGAAAAGTCCGTTCTCCTCATTGCTGATGTTATTTCTGAGCAGCATCTCCAATTCGACAATCAGCGCGACCTCACCAGAGATTATTCGCACGACCAACCCGTCGATTTCGTCGTGCTCGAACCTTAGTTTTTCTAGGGACTCACCAAATTCCTCATTGGGCATGAGCGCTTCAAATAACCCGTCCTCTTCAAGCTTGTTGTGAATTACTAGAAGGAGTGCCAATTCTCTCGCCCGCATTTGGCATTTACTCTCCTCGCCGAATTCAAAGGCCCGTCTGACCTCGCCCAACTTGTTGATTATTTCTTCGTGCTGCAACGTGAGCAATCTGATGACAGGGAGGGCTTGGCACCCGCAATAGGAACACATGAGGTTATGAAGGATACGCGCTGGCTTGACGAACTGTCTTCAATGCGCTGGACCTTAGGCCCCGGTGGTGCGACCGGGGATCCCCAGTGCGCTAGCGAGTTGATTCATACCTCTATCCTACGTGTGGAATCTTCACAGGTGAATCACTTCGACGAAAGGGAACTCAATGACAACCACAAGAAGAGCCTCTGCAATCTGGAATGGAAATTTGCTCGAAGGAACGGGAACTGTCTCCCTTCTCTCTTCAGGAGTTGGCACATTCCAAGTCTCATGGCCAGCGCGTAGCGCAGAGCCAAATGGACAGACCAGTCCCGAGGAACTTCTGGGTGCAGCACACGCGGCTTGCTTCTCCATGGCCCTTTCAAATGGTTTAGCGAAGGCCGGAACACCTCCGACCCAATTGCGAACATCAGCTGAAGTCGACTTCCTCCCGGGAACTGGAATTACGGAAATCCGATTGACGGTTAGCGGAGACGTTCCCAATCTGGATGCAGATGGTTTTCGTGCCGCAGCCGAATCAGCCAAAGTGAATTGTCCTGTGAGCCAGGCTCTGAAAGCTGTTCCTATAAATCTCGTCATCGAATAAGGTAGCCTTCTCCTACACGGGAGTTCGGTGCCACCGGACTGAGAGGAAGACTACGTAGTCTTCGACCGTCTAACCTGATCTGGATAATGCCAGCGCAGGGAGACCACTCTTAACCGTGCCTCTTCTCTTATGAAAGGGCATTGAATCCACAATGAAATTCTCACGCAAGATTTTGACCGGTTTATCTGTCATTCTGGTAGTTGGACTAGTCCTTGTAGTCGTCAACATCACTGGAAACAAGAAGATCAAAGATGTAGTGCTTGTTACTCATGATTCTTTTGTCATGAGTAAGGAACTCATAGCCGATTTCGATAAAACCACAGGCTACAACCTTAAGCTTGTTAAAGCGGGCGATGGCGGCAGCCTTACTAATCGGCTGATCCTCACCAAAGCAACTCCCATTGGAGATGCGGTCTTCGGCATCGATAACACCTTCACTGGGCTGGCCACAAGTAGTTCGATCATTGACGGATCTCTATCAGCAACCGATTTTGGGGATGTCTGCTTCAACTACGACAAAGCATGGTTCGCCAAACATAAGTTTGCGGCACCTTCGTCGATCTCAGAGCTCACTCTGCCAAAGTACAAAGGTCTCACCGTGCTCGAGAATCCAAACACATCATCCACTGGCCTCTCGTTCCTCGCCGCGACCGTGGATATATTTGGCACTTCTCAATGGGAGCCATACTGGCTTGCGTTAAAGCAGAACGCGATCAAAGTCGACAACGGATGGGAAGCGGCTTACTACACCGACTTTTCGGGCTCCAGTGGAAAAGGTGCTTACCCCATCGTTTTGAGTTACGCCTCCTCCCCCGCAGACGAAGTTCGTGCCGATGGCCAATCACAAACCGCGAGCATCATGGACGGTTGCTTCCGACAGACTGAATATGCCGGAGTTCTAAAGAATGCCAAGAACTCCGCAGGGGCTCGAGCCGTTGTTAAATATCTTCTGAGCGCAAAGTTCCAAGCGTCGTTCCCTGCGACCATGTACATGTATCCGATTGTCGCAGGGACTCCAATTCCTGCCGCCTGGAGCAGTTTCACCCAGGTTGCCCCGCATACCTATGGCGACAAGCTCGACCTCAATGCTAATAGAAAAACCTGGCTAACAAAGTGGTCAGCAATCTTTGAATAAGAGTCGAAGCCAGGCGGTCACATGGGCGGTACCTATCGCATTTTTTGGGGTGCTGTTCTATTGGCCGCTTGGCAAGATTTTGTCAATTGGTTTTGATGCTGATTGGCTACATGCGATTGTCACGGCGAGGATCGCTTCTCTTGTCTGGTTCACTATCTGGCAAGCAGCACTTTCTGCGTTTCTCTCATTGCTCTTTGGAATTCCTGGCGCCTATGTTCTTTACCATCGCAGTTTCCCCGGGCAGAGATTTATCCGCGCTTTCATAACAGTCCCGTTCATGCTGCCAACCATCGTCGTCGCAATCGGCTTTACGGCCTTTCGTCAACTCCCATTTTTGTCACATCTTCTACAGGGACATTCAGGGGTACCAGTAATCATCTGTGCCAATGTTTTTATGAACTATTCTCTAGCGGTTCGGATCATAGGCGGTGTCTGGGTAAGGTTGGATAGCGGTTTAGAAGACGCCGCAGCACTTGACGGTGCGGGGAGATTTCGCACTCTTATAAACGTAACCCTGCCTCAACTGGCTCATTCAATCGCCTCGGCAGGCGCCTTGATTTTCCTTTACTGCGCCGCCAATTTCGGACTCGTTCTCGTACTCGGAGGAGCCTCAGTAAAGACGATCGAAACTGAAATCTACCTCATCACCACCCAGTACCTAGATCTGTCTAAGGCCGCAGGCTTGGTTCTCATTCAAACGGCGTTAACGATCTTTGCTTTTCTCATTGCACAACGTCTTTCCAGGGGGCAGATGAGTTTCTTCGGTAGCACGTCCCTGGAACGTAGGCCTCGGATAGACAGACGCGACCTACCCGCCGTCCTCACCACAATGATCTTCATCATCGGCCTTATCTCCCTTCCCTTGATAACGGTCGTATCTCGAGCCTTTCGCGTCGGCAACACGATCAGTCTTGTGAATTTCACGAATCTTGGAGGTTTCGGCGCCCGCGATGTACTAAGCATCTCGGTGGGACACGCCGCAATGAACACCGTCAGGAATGCCATTGTCACCACCGCAATAAGCATGGGTATTGGAATCACAGCCAGCTATTTGTTATCTCGGCCTAAGCGAAATGGCCAAACCGGGCCATTTGAGCGAGCGATGGATATTCTCTTTCAAATGCCTGTCGGCATCTCAAGTGTTGTACTCGGATTCGGATATCTCGTCTGCTTTGGTAGTGGCTTCTTCCCGCTTCGATCAAGTTGGCTCGTAACTCCCGTTGCGCAATCTCTTCTATCCATTCCTCTTGTAATCCGAATGATTCACCCTGCGCTGACAAGCATCGACCACCAACTTCGCGAAACCGCGCAGACCGAATCCGCAAGTCCCGGTCAAATCTGGTGGCTTATCGAGGTGCCCATAATCCGCCATGTGCTACTTATGGCGACAGGATATGCAGCCATTGTGGCCATTGGTGAATTTGGCGCGGCAAACTTCCTGGCCTACGGTGATCAAGGGACCTTGCCCACTGTTCTCTACCAATTGATTTCACGGCCTGGTGCTCAGAATTACGGAATGGCCATGGCCGCGAGTTCATTACTCATCGGGGTTGCCCTTTTCATCATCTGTTCAGTAAGCGCCTTTGATCGAAGCGAAGGCAAATAAGTCGCAACTACTAACATTACGTTGATTTTGCTAATGTTCATCTTGGTCAAGAGTATCGATTTGAAGCCCCGGCTCGTCGATCGGCAACCCTCCACCGCGGCGGGGTGCTCCGGGTGAGGACCAGGCCAGAAAGTCTGGCAAGCGCGGGCCATCGGCCCCGTATTGTCTAATAGGTCATGCCTCTCGTGAAAGGTTATCTGCTATGAAAAAAGGAATAATCGTCGCCACAGTAATCGCGTCACTCACTGCTGCGATCGCACTTACCACTTCAACTCAAGTTGCAAGCGCTGCATCTGCTTGCACTTCGGGTTCGTTAAACACTTTGACGAAGGGATCGCTAACCATTGCCACGGACGACCCTGCGTATTCCCCTTGGTTTGATAGCAACAGTCCTTCAAATGGCAAGGGCTTTGAATCTGCGGTCGCTTATTCTGTTGCGAAGCAATTGGGCTACTCGAAATCGAAAGTGAAATGGGTAAAAGCCTCATTCAACTCCGTAATTCAACCAGGAAAGAAAGCTTTCGATTTTGATGTAAATGAGGTGTCAATCACCCCGGAGCGTGCAAAGGCCGTTGATTTCTCAACGGGATATTATGATGTCGCTCAGGCGATCGTGACCATCAAGACGTCTAAAATCGCCAACGCGAAGTCAATCAAAAATTTAGCTAACGCCAAGTTGGGCGCAGCCGTGGGAACGACTTCTTACACAACGATCACTAATATAATCAAACCAAAAGTTAAGCCGTCCGTCTTCGACACAAACGACATAGCTACGCAGGCGCTAATCAATGGCCAAATCGATGGTCTCGTCCTGGATCTTCCGACGGCCTTTTACGTGGCAAATGCGGCCCTTAAGAATGGCGTGATCATCGGACAGTTCGCTCCAAAATCTGGTAGCGAGCAGTTCGGTTTCGTTCTCACCAAGGGAAGCGCGATTACAGCATGCGTCTCCAAGGCCGTTGATACCCTTCGCTCAAAGGGAACACTCAAGGTGATTGCCAAGCGGTGGCTAGCCAGTTCGGCTGGTGCACCAGTACTTAAGTAATTGCAAGAACGATTCGGGGGTCCGATGTCCTACCGTTCTTCGGAGTTGCGTCTGCAACGAGAAGCGGCACGTCGTCGGGCCTCTCGACGTTCCACACTGATTGCTGCTACGAGCACTCTTCTTGTCGGGACCGTCCTCACGATCGTCATAGCCGGCGCCCCTGGATTCGATCGAGTGCGGCACTCCTTTTTCAGCGCTCATTACGCTCGAACTGCATTCCCACACGTTCTTACTGGCCTCTGGCTCAACCTTCGAGTGATGATCATCGCTGAATTCTTCGTACTGATTTTTGGTCTTCTCATCGCGCTTGCGCGAACATCTAAATCACCGCTCTTATACCCGGTAAGACTCGTCGCAACAGCCTATACAGATTTTTTCCGAGGTCTTCCTCTTCTTCTGGTTCTCTTCCTAGTTGGATTTGGAATCCCCGGCCTTCAAATCTCATGGATTCCAAACTCAGCAGTCATCTTGGGGACGCTCTCACTCATTCTCACCTATTCAGCCTACGTCGCCGAAGTGATAAGGGCTGGCATAGAGGCAGTAAATCCTGCTCAGCGAATGGCCGCCAGGGCTTTGGGATTAACCCAATCTCAAGCCCAACGCCATGTGGTACTTCCGCAAGCGCTTCGAAAGGTCACCCCTCCGCTCCTTAACGACCTGGTCTCCCTTCAAAAGGACTCAGGATTGATTTCGGTTTTGGGGGCTATTGATGCCATTCGTGCCGCAGGTATTGAAACTGCGCAGTCTTTCAATTTCACTCCATACATAGTTGCTGGGGCGCTTTTCGTGCTCCTTACGATTCCGCTAACTCGATTCACCGATTGGCTTACACGCAAACAAGACAGAGCTCGCGTTCAACAAGGACAGTGGTAATCGTGAACGCCCCCCTTCTGGCTATTCGCGAACTCCGTAAAAGCTACCGCGACGAACTTGTTCTTCAAGATGTCTCGATAGATCTTGTTGAACACCAAGTGAAAGTGCTTATCGGGGCAAGTGGGTCAGGAAAATCGACGCTCCTTCGGTGCATCAACTTGCTTGAGAAAATAGATGATGGCCAAATCATTCTCGATGGCTACGACATTACTGCGGTAGGCGTAAAGGCCGATAAAATCCGCTCTCAGATAGGATCAGTCTTTCAATCCTTTAATCTCTTTCCCCACCTCACGGTGCTACAAAACATTACACTCGCTCCTCGACATGTTCATGGCGTCGAACGACGGAAAGCCGAAGCGCAGGCACTTGGGCTACTCGACCGTTTCGGATTGGCCGAAAAAGCAAATCAATACCCAGATTTGCTCAGTGGTGGCCAGCAACAGCGTGTCGCAATCCTGAGGGCCGTGATAAATAAACCAAGAATCTTGCTTCTCGATGAGGTCACTAGCGCTCTTGATCCAATTCTTATCGCAGAGGTACTATCTCTCATCTCTGAACTCAAGAGTGAAGGAATGACGATGATGATCGCGACCCATGAAATGGGATTTGCGAAACAAGTCGCGGACCAAGTCCTCTTCTTGCATAGAGGAGTAATCTGCGAAATTGGAACACCCTCTGATCTATTGGAAAATCCCCAAACTATCGAGTGTAAAAATTTCTTAAACGCCCTTCGCATTGCCGGACGTCTCTAATGCATTACGAACCCCCCGTCAACGGGAATCGTTGCGCCTGTCACGTATGAAGAAGCATCGCTCACCAGCCAAATGAGAGTGGCGGCCAACTCCTCTGGATCCCCAAGACGCCCAGCCGGAGTGAGCATCTTCACCAATTCGATGGTCTCAGAGGGAAGGTGATCCGACATCTCCGATGGGAAGAAACCAGGAGCCAGAGCATTTACCCGTATGCCTTTACGACCCGTCCACTGACCCGCTAGATCTCGAGTTAACCCGATCAAACCGGCCTTGCTAGAGGCATACGCCGCTTGCGGCAAGCCACCGGGTCGAAGGCCCAGAACGCTCGAAATATTGACGATGACTCCCCCATTCTTCGCCGCTCTAGCAAATGATTGAGCCATCCAATACGCACCCATCAAGTTCACGTCGATGACTCCTCGAAATTGTTCGGGGGTCTCATGTGTGGCGGGCACCGCAGTACCTACTCCGGCATTATTGACCAAAATGTCAACATGTCCGAAGGATTCGATTGCATAATCAATGAGCGCAGAACAATCCTCGGGCTTGGAAACATCCGTGGTTTTAGCCACGAAGCGACGGCCAATAGATTCAACAATTGTGCCCGTCTCGTTGAGACGCTGAGTCCGTCGCGCTCCTAGAACTAGGTCGGCACCTGCTTCGGCCAGGGCCTTTGAGAAAGCAACACCCAGCCCCGAGGATGCGCCAGTAACAACTGCAACTTTCCCATCCAACCGGAAGCGATCAAGTATGCCCATTCTCTCTCCTAATTCTTAAGGAATGTGCGTACGGTACTCCTATGGACTTCAATCTCAGTGAAAAAGCCAACGAATATCTTTACCGGCTACGTGAATTTATGGATTCGGAAATTTTCCCGGCCGAGAGCGTCTACAGCCAGCAACGTCTCGAACTTGCCGAGCAAGGAAAGTTGCACACGCAACCGCCGATTATTGAGGAGCTGAAAACATCTGCCCGATCCAAAGGATTATGGAATCTTTTTTTGCCGGACGCACACAATCCAGCCCATGGGCTTACGGTTACAGACTATGCATCCTTAGCCGAGGTTACAGGGTGGTCACCAGTAATCGCACCGGAAGCAACGAATTGTGCCGCGCCAGATACCGGAAATATGGAAGTACTCCATCTCTTCGGTTCAGTCGAACAGAAGCGCCAGTGGCTGGAACCATTGCTCAGTGGCGAGATTCGATCTGGATTTGCCATGACTGAACCTGATGTCGCCTCCAGCGACGCGCGTAACATAAACACCAGCATCGAGCGCGAAGGCGACGAATTCATAATCAACGGAAAGAAGTGGTGGACAACTGGAGCAATGGATCCGCGGTGCAAGATCCTCATTGTTATGGGCAAAACCAATCTGGAAGCGGACACTCATCATCAACAGTCTATGGTGCTAGTTCCCATGGATACACCCGGTGTCGAAGTGATTCGTACTTTGAGCGTATTCGGATATGTGGATCAGCACGGTCATGCCGAAATCAGCTTCACCAATGTCCGCGTTCCCGTGGCTAACCTCATCGGTGAAGAAGGCTCTGGTTTCGCGATTGCACAGTCAAGGCTCGGACCGGGCAGAGTGCATCACTGTATGAGAGCGATAGGAACGGCAGAGCGAGCCCTGTCGCTCATGGTCGAACGATCTACCCACCGATCCGCTTTCGGCAAAGAATTATCTCAGCAAGGGGTAATTCGAGAATGGATTGCTCATTCTCGGATTGAAATCGACCAGGCTCGCCTCCTTGTTCTAAAAGCCGCATGGCTAATAGACACGGCTGGCGCAAAAAACGCGCGAAAGGAGATCGCTGCAATCAAGGTAGCGATTCCGCAAATGGCCCAACGGGTCGTCGATCGGGCGATTCAAACCTACGGCGGTGCCGGAGTCAGTCAGGATACTCCCCTGGCTGCAATGTATGCCGGTATCCGAACTCTTCGCATCGCCGACGGCCCCGACGAAGTTCACCTGCGCGATATTGCTCGCCTTGAACTGAAAGAACATTCCGCAAGATCTCTATGAGCGATGACCTCATCCCAGTTCGATCTGAAGATTCCTTCGATGCAAGAGCCGTTCATAACTGGCTCTGCCAGCAAATCTCCGGACTTGAAACAGCGCCGATCGTGGAGCAGTTCCGCTCTGGTGCATCCAATCTCACTTATTTGCTCAAATATCCAGACAGGGAGTTAGTACTTCGTCGCCCGCCGAATGGGAATAAGGCGGTTTCAGCACATGATATGAAGAGGGAGGTTCTGATTCAACAAAGATTGCGTCCTAGTTACCCATTGGTGCCAAAAGTCATCGCACTCTGTGAAGATCCTCACGTGATTGGTTCGGATTTTTACGTCATGGAAAGAATCAACGGCACCATCCTTCGCCGTGATGTTCCCGAGTTTGGTGTGAACCTGAATCCCGAGAGAGCCGGCGCGCTGGGGCAGACCATGATCGATGGACTGGCACAGCTACACAAAGTGGATGCTCAGATTCTGAGCGAACTAAGTAAAGGCCCTGGATACATCTCCCGGCAGGTAGAGGGTTGGTCAAAGCGATATCGCGGCGCATTGACAGAAGACGTGCCCGATGCAGAAGAACTGATGTCTTGGCTCAACACCCATCAACCCGATGACATTGCCTCTTGTGTGATCCATGGTGACTGGCGCCTAGACAACATGGTGCTGGATTTATCAAAATCGCCTCGAATCGTTGGCGTACTTGATTGGGAACTGGCAACCGTCGGAGATCCGCTGATGGATGTGGGTTCTGCCCTAGCGTATTGGGTAGACAGTACGGACGAGCCTGCATTTGCCGCACTTCGACGACAGCCAAGTCATCTTCTAGGAATGCCAACACGTGCGGAATTCATATCGAGATACCTTGCTCAAACCAACTGGGCATGTGCAGACTTCACTTTTTATGAAGTTTTCGGACTTTTTCGCCTCGCGGTTATTCTGCAGCAAATATGGTCGCGCTACCGTGCGGGGCAGACCACCAATCCGGCATTCGCCCAATTCGGTTCGGCGGTCCATGTTCTTATCAACCGAGCAGTAGAGCTCACATGATGCGGGCAGGTCGAGTTCAGATTTCTACAAGGCGCTTTCGCGTAGTTGACGTCCCGATACCGACGCCCGGACCCTCACAAGTTCTCATCAAAGTTAAAGCTGCTGGAGTTTGCCTTTCAGATGTTCATTTACTGACGGGGATAATCAGCCCGGGTTATCTGATCGGTGACGAAGTGACGATGGGTCATGAAGTTTCCGGAGTCATAGAAGAAATTGGCGCAGCCGTGAACGGATGGTCGCTCGGAGATCGCGTTGTAGTGTGCGCTGGCATGCGAGATGATCAGGGTCGCGTGACAACGTTGGGTTTCGACTATGACGGTGGTTTTGCCGAATACGTCGTCACCGATGCTGCCACGTTGATAGCAATCCCGGATAACCTCCCGTTTGAACAAGCCTGCATCATTCCCGACGCGGTCTCAACGCCGTGGGCCGCGATCACGCAGACAGCAAAGGTCACTGCAGGAGAAACGGCTGCCGTCTTTGGGATCGGCGGTCTGGGAATCCACGCGGTTCAACTCCTGCGCATCATCGGCGCATCGCTCATCGTCGCCATTGATCCAATTGCTGAAGCCCGCGATCGCGCCATCGCCCATGGAGCAGACTTAGCCCTGGATCCTCTAAACCCTGAGTTTCTAGACGAAATGAAAAACCTAGTTGCCAGTGGTGGAATAGATGTTGTCTTTGATTTCGCAGGCGTGGCATCGGCGCGCACCCAAGGGCTTCGACTACTCGCAGATGGTGGTCGCCTCGTCATCGTTGGTCTGGCCAACGAAAGCATCCTCATTCCAAATGACATCGCATTCGCCTACAAGCGAAGTCAATTGCTCGGGCATTATGGTTCAGATCCGATTCACACGCAGGAACTCATCAATCTGGTTGGAGAGGCACGGCTCGATCTTTCCACTTCAATATCGGAAATCATGTCCCTTGAAGAGGTTCCTGAAGCGCTAAAGCGACTTGAGGGCAAGATTAACAATCCGATCCGAATAGTCATCAAGCCCTAATTTTTAGTTTCCAAGTCCCTCGGCATCACCGTAAGCCCAAACATCCATTTCATCCAGATCAACTGCCTTGATCCCGTGAAGTGACAGAATGTCAGCGATTTGGGCTCGATGCTCGGTTGCATGATGAATTGACTGACCAAGAATTGTCGATCGGGCTCGAACGATGGTCTTTCCTTCGCGCTCGTGGGTAGTCATCCCCTCCGGCATCGCGGCCAATTCTCGAAGTCGTGCGTCAAACCCGACGCAACGCCGGGCCAATCCATCAAGATCCTCCTCTGTTGAGGGGGGCTTGAAACCAGTAGGAAGTGTCTCACCGGTAACGCGTGCGACGTAGAACCCAGCAGCTCTCACCAGATGTTCGACGATTGCCGCAACAGTCCACTCTTCGTTCTCGGCGGTTAGTACAAACGAGCTAACTGGCACCCCTTTGAGTTGTTCAAATAAGCGTTGGTTGGCCCAGGCCATATGGCGATAGAGGCGATCAAGAATGGGGTTCGGCTCAGCAATTGTCATAAGACGGATAATAGATGTTCTCGTTAGACTCGCAAGGTGTTAGAGCGATGGACCCGCGGCGTCATTCGCCATCGATTTACGGTCATCGCAGTCTGGCTCGTGCTCATCATGCTAGGGCTTCTGGCAGGATCCAGACTCAACGAGCACTTAACCACTTCCTTGGCAGTGCCCGGTACGGAATCTGCTAAGGCGGACCAGATACTTTCCCAGCACTTTAAAGAAAATATCGAAGGCACCTTCACCATTATTTTGAAATTCAAAAATTCTACAAAATCCGAAATTGCGGCGCTGGAGTCAAGAATTGCCGTTGCCGCTACTTCCATACCGACGGCTCGAGTAACTCAGCAAAAGGCCCTCGGCGGGGTCCTCTTTACCAACGTCGGCACTTCTTTCAACCTGCTCGAGTCCGCCGCGTATACGGACAATCTGCGAGAGGCACTGTCAAGGCAGGGCCTAGGCAACGCTTTGGTAACTGGTCCTTCTGCTATCAACCGCGATGTAACACCAGTTCTCGCTATGGATTTAAGGCACGGTCAGGCAATTGCCATATTTCTCGCCCTGCTTCTCTTGATATTGGTGCTGGGCCTTTGCTGGGCGGTCATCGTTCCATTTCTCTTTGCTGGAGCAACGATATCGCTCGTTTTAGGTCTGGTTTTTCTCATCGCCCAAAAATTCTTGATGGTCCTCTACATTCCAAATATCATCGAACTCATTGGCCTTGGCCTGGCAATCGACTATTCCCTTCTGATCGTTCATCGATTTAGGCGAGAAATTATGGATTTGCCCGACGGTTTGGTAAATGATGCAATTGTCAAAACCATGCAGACTGCGGGACGAACGGTCATTCTCTCCGGACTCGTGGTTTCCATTGGCCTGGCAACCTTATTTCTGGTCCCGATCCCATTCGTTCGCTCTCTAGGTGCCGCCGGACTTCTGGTTCCGGTGATATCGGTGATTGCCACAGTGACTCTTCAGCCTGCGATGCTTTCCTACCTAGGTCGCGGAGGCGTCACGCCGAGAGGATTTACTGGCTTTTTGGCCAAGAAAGACCTCATGACTGGCTTCTTTGCCAGAGCCTCGCACTTTGTTCTTCGTCGCCCAAAATCAGTCTTTCTTTTCTCGCTCGTCACATTGGCAACCATGGCCAGTTCAGTCTTTTGGCTGCAAGTCACGCCGAGCGCTCTCACCTCGATACCTGCAAATCTAGAATCCTCGCGTGCCCTCTCCATAGTGACCGATCGTGTGGGTCCAGGCATTATTACTCCGAGCCAGATCATTATCGATCTAGGACAAACAAATTTGGCAGCGACCCCGGGGATCATCAAAGCGAGAACTGAGCTTGCAAAGAACATTCTCAAAAATGGCGAAGTCTTCGTCGTTGCCACGGGATTGAAGCCTCCCTATGTGGATGTTTCGGGACGGTACCTTCGCATGTTTGTCATCGGCCGACATATTTTTGGAGCTCCGGTATCGCAGCAACTCGTGCTTGACCTGCGAAATAAGTACCTCAAGCACACTCAGTTTCCACAGCAAACAAAATTCTACGTTGGAGGCGTCCCTCCCCAAGGAACCGACTTATTAAGAAGCATTCTTGATTCATTCCCACCCATTATTTTTTTGGCACTGCTCCTTGCATATCTCATACTCGTTCGAGCATTTCGATCCATCATCTTGCCACTGAAGGCGATCGTGATGGATTTGATCTCTATAGGAATCGCATACGGATCTATCGTAATGGTATTTCGATTTGGATTCGGATCATCAATCCTTGGCACCTACCGCCTGGACCAAATTGAAGCTTGGGTTCTAATATTCCTCTTTGCGGTTCTATTTGGATTGTCTATGGACTACGAAGTCTTCATCGTTTCCAGAATGAAGGAGGCCAAAGATCGCGGGGCGACAAACAGTGAGGCAATCACTGAGGGACTTGCGCACACTGGTGGTGTAGTGACCGCGGCGGCAATCATCCTAATGAGCGCGCTTTCGGGTCTGGTATTTGGGCGAATTCCTGGGCTTCAGCAACTTGGTGTCGGGCTGGCTTGCGGAGTTCTGGTCGATGCGACCTTGATTCGCGGCCTGTTGTTGCCTAGTTCAATGGTGCTGCTTGGCCGCTGGAATTGGTGGCTGCCGCAACCAATCGCGAAATTGGCAAGAACTAAGGCCTCGCCTCTCGAAGACCGAGAGCCGAGGCCTTAGTTAGTATCGCGCGGTTATTACTTCGCAATTGTTATTGCGAAGTGGACTGCAGGGGGCTGATAGCCAAGTGCTAACCCTGGAAGGTCACTGTTGTTGGTGAGCACGGGGAGGCCGCCGCCATATGGCGTATTGGCAAATGATGGCTGGAATGTGTATAGCACTGGATGTAGGTCGATGATGTGCGTTCCGGGGGCACCGGTAGCAATCAAGTGCACAACCATGTAACCATTGGAGTTAAATCCGCAACCATACCCGATGAAACTATTGTCATAAGTCACGGCCAGAGTGTTATCTAGTTGAGTCCAACCCACACCTTTCATAGCAATGGTGAACTCTTCGCCAACCTTGAATGTTGACTTAGGAACACCAGAGCCGTCTCGAAGCTCAGGAGTTGGGGCAGTGTCAGCCTTAGCGATTCCATTACTGAGAACTTTGCCGTTCTTATCCTTGTATTGGAAAATACTTTCCTTTACGTAGAATGGAATTTGGGCTTCGATAACATCGCCTTGCTTGACTTGAATAACATGCCATCCACCAAGGTTGTCAGGAATTGTGACGTCTTGGCTGAATGCACCATTGGTTGGAGTCGCAGAACCCAGCGGGACGCCGTTGTAGACCCAGCAAGTCCCTGTGCAATTAACACGGTTACCCACGACTGTCGCCCAGGTAATCTGATGGGCGCCTGTCGTGGACAACCCGGTTACATTCAGCGTCGTCTTGCTCTCCACTACTCCACTTGTCTGCGAGAGAGTTGCGACGGCCTTGGTATTTGGATCCAGCCCAACCGTGGAAAGGGTCGTGCGTTGTGAAACGACTGGCTCTACGACCGGCGGATATTCGATTGAAGCCTGTGGTGCACCGCCATCTCTCGTAACTTTGAATGCGACAACAGATCCTTTGCCCCATGGGACTGGAGACTGCTTAATATTCATGTACTGAACGCCGATTCCAGCCGTTGCGGCAACGTAGTGGGTTCCCACTGGGCCGGCGGCACGAATCTTAAAGACTGCAGTGCCACGAGTCCAGATTGCCATTGCTTCTCCGGCATAGCTGTTATCCCATAGAACTGAAACTCCGCCGGTGTACAGGTTTGCACCCATCCCGGTGTAGGTAATTGTGATCGGAGTGCCTATGGGGCCGCTCTTTGGCGAAATGCTCAGGGTCGTTGCATACTGGAACCCTCCGTGCGCAACGGCCGCTCCGTTCGCGATTACATATATGTCGTGAACTGAACCGAAATCACGAGGAATAGTTGTCTTGTATGTGAAATTGCCGCTGGCATCGGTTGTTACCGCGGTCATGTCAACGCTGTACTTCGTGTATTTCACTCCCATGTAGTTGACGGAGTTGGGTTGCACGTCCGCAATCCAAGCGCCCTCTGCGGTTGACCAAGTCATTGGCATTGTTGCATTGGCAGGAAGGCCTTTGCCCGAGATTGTTATCGGCGTCCCTTCCGGACCTTGGCTTGGTGTTACATCTAGACTTATCATCTTTTCGGGAAGTGTAAAGGCAGCTGATTTGGTTCCTGTAAATGGGACTGCGGGAACTCCTGGTAGCCCGGCTGGTGCACTTAAAGTAAGTGGCGTAGTCACCGGATCAGCGCCCATAGCAGGAGAAATCATTGCTATTGGGAGGATTGCGGCTACTGCCGCGCGAAGGAGATTACTCCTAAGACGCTTTGATGCATATTCTGTTTTCATGATTTCTCCTTCTTTCTCCGATTTATTGCGCGAAGTAGTTGTAAGAAATTGAAGTCCGAGCCAAGATAACTCGGTTCGGACTTCAATTTCTTCGACATGATGTGAATCAGGCAGTTGGAACTGCAAAGAGGGTCAACTGCGAATTTGGCGTGAAATTGGAAGTCCACGTACCGACCGCGCCTGCAAGCGCTGGGCTCACCGGGATGGTCCTGAAGGCAGGAACTCTTGTGTAAACCCTTCTTCCATCAGCATCCATGACCTGTGCGCCATTAACCATCTTGCGTACTAGCTTGGTGGTAAGAACTTTCACCGATGACTGCTCTTTGGCAATCATCGTGACCTTGAAGCTGATGACTCCAAGGGTGTTATAGAGTCCAGGTGTCGTGCCTGTCTTCAGGACTCCAACCCAGAAGGCAACGCCGCTGTGGTTTCCATAGGACATTTGAATTGGATCCTTGACGCCAGCGACTTCGATAAATGCCTTCTCCGTGTTGGTTGGATCCATAACTGCACCAGCAAGGTCGGCATCATTGGCATAGACACGGAAAACGATCGTCTGACCAACGATGTACTGGCTGGTGATGGCGCAACTAACACCGAATCGTGGGGCAAGTACGCCAGTTGATCCACCCGCCAAAACAGTGTCTACATAGATGTGAAGGGGCGTAATCACACCTTGCACTGGAACACCCACCTTGACTGTGAATGGTGTGGCGGTTACTGGCGTGAAGTTTGTGGCATCAGTTGGTGTCAGGACTCCGCCAAGAACGGTCGCGCCAGCCTTAGCCGGAACCCATGAGCACTTAGCAATAAACGGAGTCACAGTGGTGGTGGCAACAGTTTCGCAGCCCTTGATATCTACTCCGGTCGCGCTGAACTTAACGGCACCTGCCGTACTTGCTGTGGCGACGATAATCGCCGGGTCGAGTCCGAAGACTCCACTTCCACCAGAAAGTACCAATGTTGGAGTAGTGGCTGCATATGCAGTACCTCCAACAACGGCGCCGCCGACTAGTGCCATCGCACCAATCACAACGCCCGAGATGAATCGCTTCATATATCTACTCCTTATCCTATTTGTGTACACGTGTATCTCTTTAGAACTATTTGGTGTTGATGTTGCCAACGAGAATCAGAGTCAGCGCAGTGGTTTCACCAAAACCTGCTTGATTTGACTTGATTGCAAAGGAACCTGTGACCTTCAGAGTTCCGCTCGCTCCTGCGTATTTACCGGTTCCACCGGTAATCGAGGCAGTCCCCGTTATGTTTACGGTCGTGGGGGCCGCTCCATCTGTAGCGCATCCCTTAGCGTTGGAATCAAAGGTCACCTTTAAGGTATTGCCTCCACCGCTGAGAACTCCTGAACCATCGATGGAATCGCATTGATTCTGTGGGGCAGAAGAACCAGAACCACTCAACGCATCTAGGCCAAACACTGTTCCAGTTCCGATTCCGGTAACGGAGGAGGCTTGAACACCACTGTCGGACCAGAGAACGGACATCTTGCCCTTGTAGGTTCCTGAGAACGCTACGACTCCAGCAGTTGCTTTAATCGGTGTAGCTGATGGCTTGACCACTGGTTTTACTACTGGCTTCTTCGTTGTCCAACCCTTGGCACATACTGGCTTGACTGCCGAAACTTTTTTGACAACTTTTCCTTTGTAGCACGTGATCGTCTTTTTTGTGACGGCGCTTGCCACTGTGGCATTTGTCGTTAAAAGTCCCAGGGCCGCTATGACAACGAAAATTCCTGCGAATTTTGATTTAGGACTAGGTATCATTTCAAATCCTCATCTCTCCCTGAGATACTTATTACCCTCCTGGTTCAACAAGATAATCCTTGCACCGGGGACTTCGAGAAGGTGGAATTTGTGCGGGGACTAACACTTTTCGAAGTATTCTCTGCGTCACTTTTTTTGGTATTCCGTGCGTCACATCTAATATCCGAATCACAAAAAAACTCTGCTAGATAATGAGAATGAGCTCGAGTTCAAGGCAATATCAGCGTGAAAAGTCAATACCTAGCTTGCATTTTCTTGCCTGCTGACTGTGAGAGGCTTCACCTCATGAGAATCAGCAGCGACGTAACGACGCTGATTGCCCTCTTTGCCATAGTCAGTCCAATTACCTCTATTCCAGTATTTCTCAACTTAACCAGCGGCGCGACCAAGGAGAAACGGCGAGTAATAGCCTTACAGACCGCTCTAGTATCCGGATTGACCCTCTTTGTCGCTTACTTTGTGGGCGACATAATTCTCAAGTTATTAAGTATCCAAATGGATGCTTTCCGAATCGCTGGCGCCTTGATTATCGCTGCCATCGGTTGGAGCATGGTGATGGGAAAGAAAGGCAGCGCTATAGAGGCTTCACCCACTGGGGCCGCCGTGGTGCCACTAGCAATTCCCATGATGGCTGGCCCGGGAGCAATCGCGACCGTTATTGCCATCGGCAATTCCGATCGAGGAATTGTCCGCGTTGCTGACGTCATCATCATTCTGGTTTTATCCTTGATGACCTTCCTTTTGCTCCTACTGGCCGAACCCATTGAACGAGTGCTGGGAGATCAAGGTTTGATGGTGCTCACTCGAATATTCGGTCTTCTTTTGCTGGCGATCGGCGTCTCAACCATTATGTCGGCAATGACTTCTGCATTCCCTGGTCTGAGTTAGCTCTCTTCGGCCAATGCCTTGAGCCGAACCAAGGTTTTTGCAACCGCCATCTGAGTCCACGGGTACGCCTTGCGAAATCTTAACCAGGTCTGAGAAATCGAAGTAGTGCCGTCAAAGGTTTCCGTCACTTCAGTTTGAGTGGGCGAAATGCTCCGCACATCGTATTTCCACCTCCAGCGACCGAAATGTCTCCATGCAATGTGCCTTCCCTCTTCAAACTCCACGACTTTGTTAAGGATCCTGTAGTGGATCCCAAGTTTCATGTGCATTCCAAACTTGGACCCAAGGGCAAGTCGAGTCGGACCGCTAATGTTGGATTGAATAGTCTTGGTTCCATCAAAGTCCATGTGTCTTTTTGGATCAACCAGCAACTCGAAAATCTCGGCCGCCGGAGCGTTAATAATTATTCGTGCAGATTTGATCCGTGGGTTACCAGTATCAAGAATTTCTGCCCGTACTGGCGAGACCTCACTTGTCATCGTGAAATCCTACTCACTAGATAGTGCAGAAGAGTCGCCCTATAAGCCGGATCCTGTCCTCACTAATGAGGGATCACCATCCATCTAGTTCCGCAATTGCTCACGGAATCAAGCGATCTACCCGATAGCTCGAACGAGCAGTTCTCAAGCGCTATCTATCTGATCTTGCTCCAGGTGGGGTTTACCTAGCCACATACGTTGCCGTACATGCTGGTGGTCTCTTACACCACCGTTTCACCCTTACTCGCTATTGCTAGCGAGCGGTCTATTTTCTGTGGCACTGTTCCCGCGGATTGCTCCGGGTGGGTGTTACCCACCACCTTGCTCTGTGGAGTCCGGACTTTCCTCGGTGCCCACTCCGAATAAACGGAGCTGCAACGCGGTGATCCAGGCGACTCTTCTGTTAAGGCCAAGGATACGGGAAACGAAGGGCTAGCGGGATCTGTCCTCGTCACGGTCAGATCGTCGTACCGTGACTTCCAAAAACTGGGTTGAACGCAAAATAACGAGAATAATGATCGTGAAGCCCACTGCAGCCAACTGGAAACCAAGGCCGACTGCGCAACCCATTCCAGCAGCCGCCAAGATCGTTGCCGCTGTTGTAACCCCCTGAACGCCGCCTCGTCTATCTGTAAAAATCAATCCGGCACCGAGAAAGCCAATGCCGGTGATGATGGCGTGCATCGCACGGGTTGGGTCCCCGTATCGCGCATTGATATCCATGATTGAGCCCACTGCCACCACGATGGCCGAGACCGAACCGACCAGTGCCATGGTGCGAGGGCCGGCAGATTTGCCCGCTCGATCGCGCTCCCAACCAATGATGGAACCAAGGAGCGCGCCGATCGCACCATCAATGATGACGGCTAATTGCTGCCAATGATCAATAACGCGAAGGTTAAGAACCGTTTGATGAAGACTTATCATGGTTTATTGTACTTACGGTGGCCGTGAAATCCCCTGATTGCAAAGCCATTTGTAACGACTTTCCCGTACGATCTCAGACATGACGCCACCAGCGCTCCATCATGATCCCAAATGGGCGCGCGCAAATACTCTCTTCCCCACCTCTGGAAGCGGAAAAGATGTTGCCCTTCTAGGTGTTCCAGCGTGTGAAACTTCGCTCACGCCAACGTCGGCGAACCTAACTCCTGACGTTATACGCACTGCACTTGCTCGATACTCGACGTACTCGATGAGCCACGATGTAGATCTTCGAGATTGGGATCTTCGCGATTTAGGCAACGTGGACTCCCCCGACGGCGATGAAGGAAATCTTAGAGTTGCAACTGCGCTCTCCAGCGCGCGCAAAAACCACAAACTTCTCATTGCATTGGGTGGGGACAATTCCATTACATACTCGGTTGCCGCCGGACTCTGGCCAGATCTTTCTCAGTGCGGTTTGATCACTCTGGATGCCCACCTAGACCTTCGCGACGGCCAATCAAGCGGTTCGCCAGTGTGGCGCTTGATTCAGGCAGGAGTGCGTGGTGAAAATGTCGTTCAAATCGGCATCAGCGACTTTGCAAACAGTCGCGAATATTTCGAACGGGCAAAAGAGGCAGGGATTCATGTCATCACGCGCGACGTCTTGAGAAAGCGGCCGATAGCCGACGTCATGGCCGAAGCATTGGATATCGCCGGGGGAAACGGGCGAGAACTCTACGTTGACCTGGATGTCGATGTCTGCGATCGATCAGTCGCACCGGCTTGTCCTGCCTCGGTGCCCGGTGGAATATCTGCGGATGAACTTCGGCAGGTGGCATTTTTGGCGGGAGCCGATAGTCGGGTACAAGGCCTAGACATTACCGAAATCGACCCTGCCATGGATGCTCCAGATCAGAGAACCATCCGTCTGGCCGCGCTATTGGTTCTAGAAGCCGCCTGCGGAGTTACACAGCGTTAACGTGAGTCAGGGTTAACGCAAATCTGGGACCACTTTCTTTGCCGCATCCGTCACTTTGCCGGATTGAATCAATGTCACTGCGGCTTCAAGTTCAGGGGAAAGCCAGCGATCTGGACCGATGCCAGGGACGACTTCGCGAAGAGTCTCAATCACAGAATTTGATGCGGGTGACGGGGTAAGGCCCTTTCGAAATTCAATGGCGCGAGCCGATGTCACAAGCTCGATTGCCAATATGCGTGCGAGATTCTCAACAACTTTGCGAAGTTTGCGCGCAGCGCTCCACCCCATAGAAACGTGATCCTCCTGCATTCCAGAAGTTGGAATGGAATCCACACTTGCTGGTGTCGCCAATCTCTTATTCTCGCTTACTAAGCCGGCCTGGGTGTATTGGGCAATCATCAGACCCGAATCAACGCCGGGGTCATTTGCCAGAAACGGTGGAAGTCCACTTGACCGATTCTGATCCAACATGCGATCAGTGCGCCTCTCTGAAATCGAACCGAGGTCTGCCGCCGCAATCGCAAGAAAATCCAAGACGTAGCCAACCGGCGCCCCATGAAAATTCCCGTTAGATTCAACTCGGCCATCTGGAAGAACCACCGGATTGTCAATGGCACTTTGCAATTCTCGTCCGGCAATCGTAAACGCATATTCAACCGTATCTCGCACTGCGCCATTGACTTGCGGAGCGCAGCGCAGTGAATAGGCATCTTGTACTCGAGAGTCTTCTTTGCGATGGGAGGCAACGATCTCTGAATCCTTAAGGAGTGCGAAAATATTCGCAGCGCTGGCGATTTGGCCCACTTGTGGGCGAAGTGGTGCGTGCAGTTCAGGCGCAAAGACCCGATCCGTGCCGAGCAATCCCTCGATACTCATCGCAGCAGTAATGTCGGCAACGGTGCAGAGCGCGGCAAGATCGGTGCAGGCAAGAATCAACATACCGAGCATGCCATCAGTGCCATTGATAAGAGCCAAGCCTTCTTTGGCCCCTAATTCAATGGGAGAAATCCCTGCGGTATCCATGGCATCGATGGAGGCCATCAATGTGCCGTGAATATCGTGGACTTCGCCTTCACCCATCATGGCCAATGCACAGTGGGAAAGAGGGGCGAGATCACCACTACAACCGAGGGATCCGAATTCTGGGACAACTGGGGTAATGCCAGCGTTGAGAAAATCCGCATACACCTGGGCTACTTCGACGCGAACTCCCGTGCGTCCCGTTGCCATCGTGCGAAGGCGCAAGAACATGAGCGCCCTAACTACCTCTCGCTCCACGGCCGGGCCCACGCCCGCGGCATGAGAGCGGATGAGGGATTTCTGCAATTGAATTCTATCTGCGACATCAATGTGTCGATTTGCAAGAGCGCCGAACCCTGTTGAAACGCCATAAACGGGCACTGACCCGGCCGAGTAATCCTCGATGTACTTTCTCGTCTTGGCAATTGCCTCACGTGCCTCTGGAGAAATAACAACCATTGCGTTATCCCGGGCCACTTCAACTACGTCTTGGAAAGTTACGCCACCTACACCGAGTGAAACCGTCTTACTTGATTCGATTGCCATCGCGCCAAACCTCATCTATTAGTGGAACTCCCGGACGGTAAGCAAGATGTATGTAGGAAGGGGTACTGAGAATCGAGAAATCGGCCTTTGCTGACAATCCAAGATGGCCCACATCCTTTCGGCGCAGAGCCATTGCTCCGCCTTTGGTAGCAGACCATATTGCTTGCTCTGGTGAAAAATAGAGATCTCGCACCGCAATCGCGATGACGAAGGGCATGCTAGTCGTATATGAGCTGCCAGGATTGCAGTCGGTGGCCAGCGCGACTTTGATGCCCGCCTCAAAAAAACTTCGGGCATCGGAATAATTCGATCGAGTGGAAAATTCAGCTGCCGGCAGCAAAGTGGCTATGGTCTTTGACCCCGATAGCAAATCAATATCTGAATCGGACAAGTAGGTCACGTGATCGACAGAGGCCGCCTCGAGTTCGACACCGATTAGAACGCCTTCGCCAGGGCCAAACTGATTTGCATGAATACGTGGCAACAGACCTTGTGCGATTCCTGCCTTCAAGATCTTTCGCGACTGTTCTGGCGAAAATGCGCCTTTGTCACAGAAGACGTCGATCCATTTTGCATTTGATTTGGCGGCCTCAAGCATTGGCCCGCAAACCAAGTCCACGTAATCATCTGGACTATCAGAATATTCCTTGGGGACTATATGAGCACCAAGAAAAGTCGTCTCCGGTGTCAACTGTCTGGCCACAACGAGTTCGCGTGCTTCATCCTCCACGGTTAATCCGTAACCAGATTTGCATTCGATGGTCGTGGTTCCCGCAGCGTTTGCCTCCGCGATGAGACGACGACCGTTCTGAAGAAGTTGGCCGTTATTTGCCTTCCGTGTAAGTTCGACGGTGTGGCCGATGCCACCCGCTGAGTACTGCTCGCCCCGCATTCTGGCGCCGAATTCCTCGCATCGATCGCCGGCAAATATCAAATGCGTATGACTATCGACGAATCCAGGAATGACGCAGCGACCGTGCGCATCAATCTTGTTCTGCACTTCCGCGCGCGGTGCCGACGCGGACTCACCGACCCAGGTGATACTTCCTTTTTCAATAAGAAAGGCCGCATTTCGCAACAACCCGAGCGAGGTGCCATCAAAGGTTGGATCATTGGTAACCAAGAGACCGATGTTGTCGACCAGCGTTCGAGTCATTCCTACTCCACGTCCAGCATCGGCACATGCACATGTTTTTCACGTGCGGTTTGAATTGCTCCTTCATATCCGGCATCGGCATGGCGGATCACGCCCATACCGGGATCATTGGTGAGCACGCGAGCCAATTTCTGTGCAGCTAGGGCGGTTCCATCGGCGACGCAAACTTGACCCGCGTGAATGGATCGGCCGATTCCGACTCCTCCGCCATGATGGATGGATACCCACGAGGCGCCCGAGGCAATATTGACCATGGCATTGAGCAATGGCCAATCCGCGATGGCATCTGAACCATCAAGCATCGACTCCGTCTCGCGATAGGGCGATGCCACCGATCCGCAATCTAGATGGTCTCGGCCGATGACAATGGGTGCCGAAACTTCCCCACGCGCAACAAGATCGTTGAAAGCAAGACCGGCCTTATCGCGTTCGCCATAGCCCAGCCAGCAAATACGCGCTGGAAGCCCCTGAAATGCCACCTTCTCCTGCGCCAAAGTGATCCAGCGATGAAGTCCCTCGTTTTCTGGAAAGAGATCGAGCACTGCCTTGTCGGTGCGATATATATCTTTCGGATCACCCGATAGTGCTACCCAGCGAAAGGGCCCTTTGCCTTCGCAAAACAGTGGGCGTATATATGCCGGAACGAAACCAGGGAAAGCGAAGGCTCGCCCGTATCCTGCCTGCCTTGCCTCAGCTCGTATTGAGTTGCCGTAGTCGAAAACTTCGGCGCCTTTGTCCATAAATCCGACCATCGCCTCAACATGTTTGGCCATAGATTCTCGGGCGCGTTTAGTGAAACTTTCCGGATCATCTACTGCCAATTGCGCCGCATCATGGAATTCGACACCGATCGGAACATAAGAGAGCGGATCGTGGGCAGAAGTCTGATCCGTAACAATATCTATGAGGACATCCATGGCGAGAAGTTGCGGCAGCAGTACTGCCGCATTGCCAACTACCCCGACCGAGAGCGGGACTCCATCCGATTTCGCTTTGAGCACTCGCACGAGTGCATCATCAATATCGTGGGCGATCTCATCCAGGTAACGCGTTTCCACTCTCTTTTCCAAACGCGTCTTGTCGATATCAATAATGAGGCAGACTCCGCCATTCATCGTAACCGCCAGCGGCTGCGCGCCACCCATTCCGCCACAGCCTGCGGTCAATGTCAGGGTTCCTTGCAACGTTGAATTGAATCTCTTATTCGCGATTGCAGCGAAGGTCTCATACGTACCTTGGAGAATTCCTTGCGTTCCAATATAGATCCATGAACCAGCGGTCATTTGGCCGTACATCGTCAACCCGAGTTGCTCAAGCCTTCGAAATTCGGGCCAATTGGCCCAATCACCGACGAGATTTGAGTTAGCGATAAGAACCCTCGGTGCCCACTCATGCGTTTGAAATACGCCGACAGGTTTCCCCGATTGCACGAGCAAGGTCTCGTCATCTTTAAGGTGAGTTAGCGTACGGACAATGGCATCAAATGAGGGCCAATCTCGGGCAGCCTTACCCGTACCGCCATACACAACGAGTCTTTCGGGGTGCTCTGCCACTGCAGGATCCAGGTTGTTGTGAAGCATGCGAATCGCTGCTTCTTGGCCCCAGCCCTTGGCACTTATTGAAGAACCCTTAGCAGCGTGAAGGATGCGAGCACCACTGGTCATAGGTGGAGAATAGCGCGGCCTTGCGCCAGACTACAGCCATGTCTCACACCATTGATTCAGATTTCTTGAACTTACCGCTTTCTGCCACAGCAGATGCCGCACTTAGCACGGCGACTGGGGCAGGGGCCTCGCATGTTGATATTCGGATTGAGCGAGTGCGTACGGGTTCGCTTCAACTTCGCGACTCACGCCTGGAATCACAAGCGGATGAAACCGTCACGGGTGTTGGTGTCCGTGTGATCGTCAACGGGGCATGGGGATTTGCATCATCTCCCGATATTTCACCCGAAGCCGGCCACAGACTTGCCAAAATCGCCGTTGCTATGGCTAAGACAAGCAAACCACTAGCGATGGAAGTGGTTGCACTAGCCTCTGAACCAGTGTACGCAAATCAGTTGTGGGTTTCTAACTACGAAGTGGATCCATTCTCCGTGACTGGCGAGGCAAAAATCGAACGCTTGGCTCAACTCAGCAATAAACTTCTTGCCAGTTCGACGGTTACCCATGTCAGCGCATTCACGGTATATGTAAAAGAGCAGAAATTTTACGCTGATTCCTATGGCACCACGACTACCCAACAGCGGGTACGCGTCCAGGCGAACCTCGATGCAATAAGCGTCGGGGACCATGGCTTCGAATCAATGCGAACTCTCTCGCAACCAGCCGGTTATGGGTGGGAATGGATGGATAACCGAATCTACAATTGGGATGCTGAGGTTGATGAACTGCCATCACTGTTGGCCGAGAAAGTAAAGGCACCCAGTGTTGAAGCAGGTAGATACGATCTTCTCATCCACCCCAGTAATCTATTTTTAACAATTCATGAATCGATTGGCCATGCCACCGAACTTGATCGTGCCATTGGCTACGAGGCAAACTACGCTGGCACATCCTTCGCGACTCCCGATAAATTGGGACACCTACAATATGGTTCTGCGCTTATGAATGTAACCGGAGATCGCATCACTCCGCATGGCTTGAGCACGGTGGGTTTTGATGATGAAGGTGTCGCCGCCCAACAGTGGGACATCATTAAGGATGGAGTGCTAGTGGGCTACCAACTTGATCGACGGATTGCCGCGCGGGTAAATCAGGATCGGAGCAATGGGTGTGCATTCGCAGACTCCCCGGCTCACGTGCCAATTCAAAGGATGCCAAATGTTTCCCTGCAGCCAGATCCCGCCGGCCCAGACTTGGAAGGTTTGATTGGCAGTATCGAAGACGGCATCTTTATCAAGGGAAATAAATCCTGGTCGAT
Source organism: Actinomycetes bacterium (assembly GCA_031360585.1). Lineage (GTDB taxonomy): Bacteria > Actinomycetota > Actinomycetes > Nanopelagicales > Nanopelagicaceae > QYPT01. The sequence continues at coordinate 101,571 of JANMBV010000045.1, forward strand.
TGATATGCAACGCTACAATTTTCAATTTACCGGTCAACAGTTTCATCGCATTAAGAATGGAAGACTTGTAGGCCAACTGAAGGATGTTGCATATCAAGCTACAACTACAGATTTTTGGGGCGCTATGAGCTCCGTGGGAGGACCGTCCACATACTCGTTAGGTGGCGCCTTCAACTGTGGCAAGGGCCAACCTAGCCAAGTCGCAGCTGTCAGCCATGGCTGCCCTGCTGCAATATTTGACAAGATCAACGTTCTAAACACGATCGCGGAGAGTGGAGCATGATCACGCCGCAAGAATTAATTGAGCGCATCACGGAAGCTGCTAACTACGACGATTGCATTGTCATCATCAACGAGCAGAGTCAGGCAAATCTTCGATGGGCGAATAGCACCCTCACGACAAATGGTGTGATAACAGGGCGATCCGTTACCGTCATAGCTTTCGTCGCGCTCGAAGGTGGAATGGCCTCTGGTGCGGTCACACGAACCGATGTCGCGGAGCAGGAAATTAGCGCGATCGCGAAAGAAGCAGGAGCTGCTGCTCTTGCTGCCGGAAAAGCAGAAGATGCCGCCGAAATTGCCCGCAATCTCTCCGTTGGTAACTGGACCCAGGCGCACGATCCAACTAGCCCAGCAATATTTGCAACCATCGCACCGGATATGGGCGATATGTTTCAGCGTTCACTCGACAGCCAGATCGAACTTTTTGGGTATGCCCAACATACTCATCACACTACCTGGGTCGGTTCCAAAGGTGGGCTCCGCCTTCGCTGGGATCAACCTTCCGGCCGGATCGAGATGACAGGAAAATCTCATCAACGAACCCGTTCCACGTGGGAAGGAGTAGCAACTCGAGATTTTTCCAATGTATCTATCGCTCACTTTGATTCAGCAATTCGCCAACGCCTTGATTGGCAATCCAAGCGGATGGAGATACCAGCCGGACACTACGACACCGTGATGCCTTCGGGTTGTGTCGCCGACCTCTATACCTACCTCCTATGGATGGCAGCGGCACGCGATGCCCATGAAGGAAGATCGGTGTTCTCCCGTAAAGGCACGACCGGCACGAAGACTCGGGTAGGTGACACGCTATCGAACAAAAAAACCAATCTATATTCAGATCCGAACTATTTGGGGCTCGAAGCCTCGCCATTTGTTGTTGCAACAGGCAGCGGCCCGATGAGTTCGGTTTTTGACAATGGACAGAATTTGGGCAAAACACTCTGGCTAAGTGAAGGAAAACTCACCTCTCTGGTGCAGACAAGAGCATCGGCCGTCGGCACGGCCCTTTCCTTTACTCCCATGGGTGAAAATTTGATCATGGATGTCGATGGAGCCAAGGGGTCATTGGAAGATCTCGTCGCCGGTCTTGATGACGGACTACTTCTCACCACCCTCTGGTACATACGCGAAGTCGACCCAAGCACATTGTTGCTAACTGGGCTGACGCGCGATGGGGTTTATCGTGTTAAGGGTGGCGAAGTGATCGGCTCGGTCAACAACTTCCGCTGGAACGAGTCGCCCGTCAATCTCCTGTCCCGAATGAAATCAGTGGGCGCAACTTCCATTACGCAACCACGTGAATGGGGCGATGATGTAGATCGCACCGCTATGCCACCGGTGGTTTTTGAGAATTTCAATATGTCCACGGTCAGTTTGGGCAGTTAAGCACTCTTAACGCAGATGTCCCTGTTCATTTGCCGACCGCAACGCTCGCAGTCCATCACTTGGCCAGATGGAGATTGAGGAGATTGAGCACGGGGATACGTCAATGTGAAAAATACTATCTGGCGAGCCCCCTGTTGCAAGTCTCACGGCCTGCTTTGCCACACCGTTGTGGGTCACGATAACAATTCGCTTGCCAGGATATTTCGCGACCAATTTGTCAATCGCTTCGTCCACTCGCCAACCAAGGGCATCGTATGACTCACCCTCGGGCGGCGCGTAGGCAGATGACGCCAACCAGGCTTTGTATTCGATCGGATACTTGTGTGCCACTTCATCAATCGACATTCCATCCCACACACCAAAGCCACATTCATACCAGGCTTCATCGAAAATGATGGGAAGTCCCAGTCGCTCGGAAATCACCTCTGCGGTCTGTGTCGTTCGCTTGAGAGGCGATGCGATGAGAATTTCCGGCTTCGACTTGAAAATTTCCTCGGCAACAAGGCCGGCTTGAGCTAGGCCTGTGACGGTCAGCGGCGGATTGGGTTCTCCAATTCCGGAAAACTTACGGTCGGGGGTGAGAATTGTTTCTCCATGTCGGATGAAATAGATCGTCGTTGGGACTTCATCCATGCGAAGACGCTCGGTAAGGAAATTGACCTGTTGGGTGGTTTTGCCGCTCTTCTCATCAAGGGCTCGATTGGCAAGGCGATCGGCGTGTGCATTCTCCTCGCGTGGGATCCATATGTACTTCACCAATGAAGGCGTATGTGCCGCGCGCGCCTCTTGAGCCAGAATTTTCATTCCATCATGTTTTATCTGCCATCGACCAGACATCTGCTCCACAACCAACTTGCTATCCATGCGCACTTCGATGATTGCTTCGGGATCTAGTTGGTGAATCGCGGTTAATCCCGCGACAAGTCCGCTGTATTCGGCCACATTATTGGTCGCTATTCCGATGTAATCGTAAAGTTCGGCGATCACTACGTTTCCTTCGTGCAGGACCGCTCCGTAACCAGCCGGACCGGGATTTCCGCGCGAACCGCCGTCGGCGGTCATAACGAAGTGGCGAGCCATTATTTGGCTCCGCGTACCAAGATGCACCGGCACTCTTCACACCGAACAACTTCATCGGAGGGTAGGGTCTTCATGCGGCTGATCTCGACGCTATTGATTGCCAGATGACATCCATCGCAACGTCCTTCGCGCATGGCGGCCGCACCTGTGCCGTGGCTGTTGCTGCGGATCTTTTCGTAGAGTTCCAAAAGTGCCCCATCAACGGTTGCTGTAATCGCTTTGCGTTCCTCGATGAGCGAGGCAATCTCCAATTCAATCGCAACACTGGCGGCGACTTTGCGACCATGAATCTCCTCTGAGGCGGAATTCAAAGTGGCCTCTTCAGTCTTAAGTTCTTGGAGTCTTTCCTTTATGGAATCTATCCGAAGCATGATTTCAAGTTCGACTTCTTCCAATTCAGAACGGCGCGCTGAGAGCGTCTGAACCTCGTGCTGGAGCTTTTCCAATTCTTTGGCCGACGTACTTCCATCAGCAAGACGCTTCTCATCTCTTTCTAGACGAGACGTTACTTGTTCTACATCTGCCTCAGAGCGGAGTAGTTCGCGCTTAATATCGCTGATTTGAGTCTCTGCCGCTATTGCTAGATCCCTTACGACTGCCATACGTTGAGTCGTAGTCAACAACTCGCCGATTTCGGGAAGAGCTGCCAATTTGTTACGAAGTGTGGCAACGGCAAAGTCCATCCGTTGAATATCTAGGATTTGTAGTTGATCACTGGGGGCGGCTTTCATCTTCTCCCCTCTAACCTTATTGACTAGTACTGCTGATTCCACTGATACTGGTGGGCGCTGAGGGTTTCGAACCCCCGACATCCTCGGTGTAAACGAGGCGCTCTACCACTGAGCTAAGCACCCTAACGGTTGCGCGATTCTACTAGAATTGCGCCTTGAGAACGAATTGAGGCTATTACAGCGCTGCAATGGCCGCTTTATACTCACTTATGATGCGCGCATCTCCCATGGCATTTACTACTTGCCAGCGCAGAACGCCTGCCTTATCCACGATAAATGTTCCTCGAATCGCGCAACCTCTGTCTTCTTTGAAGACGCCGTAGAGCCTGGAAACCGCCCCGTGCGGCCAGAAATCTGAGAGCACGGGGAATGTGTACCCCTGCGCCTCAGCATAGGTGCGTTGAGAAAAAATCGAATCACACGAGATTGCGAGAACTTGGACGTCTTCATTCTGAAAATCTTTCAAGTCATCGCGAATAGCGCAGAGTTCGCCAGTGCATGTGCCAGTGAATGAAAACGGATAGAAAAGGATGACAACGTTTTTCTTCTCACGAAAGGAGGCGAGGGAGACTTTGACCCCATGCTGGTCAGAGAGTTCAAAATCAGGTGCGTGAGATCCAATGGCTAATAACTCTGATGACGCTGATGACATGGAATAAAACCTATCGTTTGCTGGCTTTCCTTGCCACCAAACGAGTTGCAGACCAATCTCGCGCGACGGAGAAGGTGGAGGTCTGACTCAACCCCGCAGTTGGAGCGGCATCTTGAATATCGCTTGGCTCTACGTGATTTCGTCGGCCGACCTTGGGAGTAAGAACCCAAATTGGTCCACCATCGGTGAGATATGCGAGGACGTCCACTAATGCATCAACCAAGTCCCCGTCTTCGTCTCGCCACCAGAGAAGCACTCCGTCAACGACTTCTTGTACATGCCCACTAATGAATTGACTCCCAGTTGCCTGGATTACGTCTTGCCGCAATGTTTCATCAGAATCGTCGCCATAGCCGGACTCCAGAACGAGAAATCCGGATTCAAAACCCATTCGACTTGCCATCGACCCCAAGGGGGTATTCACCAACGACCATCCTTTCTTTGATGACCTCGGACCTGAGGACCCAAACACGTGACTGAGGGATAAGTCCACCCAAGAGTTGCCTCAGACGCAAGTCCATTTCGTCTTTATTTGCTCAATTTTTGACGGCGTAGGTGCCAAAAATCTCATTTGTCGGTCCTACTCACGGGTTAATGTGACGTGGGCCCCTCCAAGAGGGGAAGATAGGGCCATGAGCGAAAATTTCGAAGCGCCCGATCAGGTCATTGACCAACTAGTGGATACCGACCCCCAAGAAACTGCCGAGTGGCACGCCTCTTTTGATTCCGCCTTGGCCCATGCTGGCCCCGTTCGTGCGCGGTATCTGATGTTAAGCATGTTGAAGCGAGCGCGCGAGGCAAACGTGGGGATGCCGTATCTGCGCACGACCGATTACATCAACACCATCGGGCCCGAGCGAGAACCAGAATTTCCAGGCGACGAAACAATTGAACGACGAATCCGTGCCTTTATCCGTTGGAATGCCGCAATGCTGGTTCATCGCGCCCAACGTCCAGGAGTTGGAGTCGGGGGGCACATTTCCACCTACGCTTCCTCTGCGGCGCTCTATGAAGTTGGATTCAATCACTTCTTTCGCGGCAAGGATCATCCAGGCGGAGGCGACCAAATCTTCTTCCAGGGACATGCAAGTCCCGGGATGTATGCACGTGCATTTATGGAAGGTCGCTTTAGCGAGTACCAGTTAGATGGTTTCCGACAGGAGTTATCCCACGAAGGAGGAGGGCTCTCCTCTTATCCTCACCCACGTTTGATGCCGGAGTTCTGGGAGTTTCCGACCGTATCCATGGGCCTTGGACCAATAAACGCAATTTATCAGGCACGATTTAATCGATACTTGCATAACCGCGGGCTCAAAGACACAAGCGATCAGAATGTCTGGGCATTTCTTGGCGATGGAGAAATGGATGAGCCAGAGAGTTTGGGTGCCATTAGCCTTGCTGCGCGAGATGGCTTGGATAACCTCACCTTTGTCATCAACTGCAATCTACAAAGACTTGATGGACCAGTGCGCGGGAACGGAAAGATCATTCAAGAACTTGAATCGATCTTTGGCGGGGCCGGTTGGAACGTAGTCAAAGTGGTGTGGGGACGCGAATGGGATCCACTCCTTGCCCAAGATCGAGAAGGCGCACTTGTTCAGCTGATGAACCAGACGCCCGATGGTGACTACCAAACTTTTAAAGCCGAAAACGGCGCCTACGTTCGAGAGCACTTCTTCGGGCGCGATCCGCGCACTGCTGCGATGGTTGCTAACTGGAGCGATGATCAAGTCTGGGGCCTCAAGCGCGGGGGCCATGATTACAAGAAGCTCTACGCCGCTTATCGCGCAGCAACCGATCACTCAGGCAGACCAACAGTAATTCTGGCTAAGACGATCAAAGGCTGGACACTGGGTTCAACCTTCGAGGCTCGAAACTCCACGCACCAGATGAAGAAGATGACAATGGAAGACATCATGACCTTCCGAGATCGTCTCCACATTCCAATCCCTGATGATCAACTGGACGCGAAACTTCCTCCCTATTACAAACCTGCGGAGAATTCCGAAGAGAATCAGTACCTCATGGAACGACGCAGAGTACTTGGTGGATCCATTCCGCGTCGCAGGGCGAGTTCGAAAGCACTGCCTCAGCCACCTGATTCCGCCTACAGTTCAACCCAGCGCGGATCCGGAAATCAGGAAGTTGCAACAACTCAGGCTTTCGTTCGACTCCTGAAGGACCTGCTCAAAGATCCAGGTCTGGGTAACCGATTCGTTCCGATCATTCCCGATGAGGCCCGAACCTTCGGAATGGATTCTCTCTTTCCTACGCTGAAGATCTACTCACCACTTGGACAGACATACACATCTGTGGACCGCGAACTTATGCTCTCCTACAAAGAATCAACATCCGGAGTCATCTTGCACGAAGGAATCAATGAGGCAGGATCGGTTGCCTCCTTCACTGCGGTGGGGACTTCTTATTCAACTCATGACGAGCCGATGATTCCTGTTTACATTTTCTATTCGATGTTTGGATTCCAACGAACGGGTGATGGCTTCTGGGCAGCCAGTGACCAGATGGCCAGAGGTTTCGTCCTTGGTGCAACAGCGGGACGGACAACGCTCAACGGCGAAGGTTTGCAGCACGAAGATGGACACTCCCTACTTCTTGCATCAACAAATCCTGCCGTGGTCGCATATGACCCGGCTTTTGCCTATGAGGTCGGCCATATTGTCAAAGACGGCCTGCGTCGTATGTACGGAGAGAATAGTGAAAACATCTACTATTACCTCACGGTGTACAACGAGCCATACGCTCAGCCAGCCGAACCCGAGAACCTTGATATTGAAGGCTTATTGCGGGGTATCTACAAATACGCACCCACCATCGGGCACGAATCCAAGCCAGCGCAGATTTTGGCCTCTGGTGTCAGCATCAACTGGGCATTGAAGGCTCAGAAATTACTGCAAGCAGACTGGGGCGTATCTGCATCGGTCTGGTCAGTTACATCCTGGAACGAGTTGCGTCGAGACGGTGTCAATGTCGAAAAACACAACCTGTTACATCCTGATGACCAACAGCAGGCATACGTCACAACCAAGCTCAAAGGTGCACAAGGACCTGTAGTTGCAGTGAGCGACTTCATGCGAGCCGTGCAAGACCAAATCTCACCGTGGGTTGAGCAGCCCTTCCTCTCCCTTGGCACTGATGGATTTGGACTATCTGACACCCGCGGAGCACTGAGACGACACTTCAAAGTCGACGCCGAGTCAATTGCGATCGCCGTTCTATCACAACTGGCCAAAACCGGCGTTGTGAACTCAGGCGTAGTTAAAGAGGCGATCGATAAATACCAAATCTTCGATGTCGCCGCGGCTGACGCTGGCAACACTGAAGGTTCCGGTTGATCGGTCGAATCCCCATCGAGGAAATCTCCCCCGTTGTTGCCTTCGGGGGAGAGTTTGTTCCTGTCAAAGCAATAGCCGGTGAAGCGATACCCATTTGCGCGACGGTTTTTCGAGAAGGTCACGATGGGCTAGGCGTACAAGCAGTTCTGGCCGATTCCGGCGGCAACGAGTTGGCACGAGTTCGGATGCATGAAATCTGGCCGGGCACCGATAGATATGAAGCAAGAGTAACTCCGCCCACAATCGGGGATTTCTCCTTCTTCATTGAAGCTTTCGATGATCCATTCCTAACTTGGCACCATGACTCTGAGATAAAGATCAACGCAAATATTGATCCTGAGCTCTGCTGCGAAATTGGCTCATTGCTATTTCAAGAGAAAATCCACGTGGATGGCTCCTCCGCGGTTCTTCTCACTCCAGCCTTTGAAGCATTGAAGAACAAAAAACTAGCGCCAGCCAATCGTTTCTCCATCGCTGCAAGTGAGGAAGTCCGTCTCTACTTCAATGAATTCCCCCTAAGGCGCTTCATCACGAAATCTGATAACTACCCTATCCGGGCCGATCGCGATCGAGCCCTCGTTGGCGCGTGGTATGAATTCTTCCCTCGAAGCGAGGGCGCTACACAAACGTCAAGCGGAACTTTTGCGACCGCGGCCAATCGATTGTCCGACATTGCAGCAATGGGATTTGATGTCCTCTACCTTCCCCCCATCCATCCAATAGGTGAAACATTTCGCAAAGGTGCGAATAATTCACTCAACGCCACCGAGAACGACCCCGGTGTCCCATGGGCTATCGGCAGTAAACATGGCGGCCACGACGCAATAAATCCCGCCCTTGGTTCTATGCAAGATTTTGAAGACTTCGTCACCAAAGCAGAGCACGCAGGCCTGGAAATTGCATTGGACTTTGCTTTGCAGGTCTCGCCCGATCATCCATGGGTGATGGCACATCCGAACTGGTTCTATCACCGCCCAGATGGCACGATCGCCTATGCGGAGAATCCGCCGAAGAAATACCAAGATATCTATTCTCTTAATTTCGACCAAGATTTGGCCGGGATTGTGCAGGAAGCGCTCCGGGTACTTCGATTCTGGATCGCAAAAGGCGTAACCATCTTCCGGGTCGACAACCCTCACACCAAGCCAGTGGCATTCTGGCAAGAGATTCTCGCGGTGATCTTCCATGAAGCCCCCGAGGTCATCTTCCTTGCGGAGGCCTTCACTCGGCCAGCGATGATGCATGCATTGGGGAAAGCGGGATTTCACCAGTCCTATACCTACTTCACTTGGCGGACCAGCAAGCAAGAACTTACCTCATACGGGAACGAACTTTCGCAAAGTACGAGTGCGTACTTTCGTCCCAACTTCTGGGTCAATACCCCAGACATCCTGCCTTTTCATCTGCAGAGTGGAAGCCCTGCGATGTTCGCCCTTCGCGCGGTTCTTGCATCAACTCTCTCACCCTCTTGGGGAATGTACGCCGGATACGAATTATTCGAGCATCTGCCTTTACCGGACGGCGGTGAGGAATATATGGACTCGGAGAAATACCAGATACGTATCCGCGACTGGGCCGCCGCTTCGAAAAGCGGCCATACCCTTGCGCCCTTTATCACCAAACTCAATCAGATAAGGAGAGAACACCCGGCTTTGCAGCGACTGCGTAACTTGGTCTTTCATAACACGAGCTCAGATGCCATCATTGCCTACTCCAAACGCGAAGGGTCGGATCTTGTTCTCGTGGTTGTCAATCTTGATCCAGCGAATGCGCAGGAAACAACTATTCAGTGGGACACGAGTGCTCTAGGCCTTCTGTCAGATCGTTTCGTCGCCCACGATTTGTTGGACAAGTCAGTTTACGAATGGCAACAAGATACGTTTATTCGTCTGGATCCAAATGGGCCATCTGGCAAAGTAGCCCACGTTGCCTATGTGAACGTGGACTGAGCCGTACGTGACTTCTCTCGGAGAACTCGACCTCTATCTCATAGGAGAAGGTCGTCACGAGAAACTCTGGGACGCACTTGGTGCACACGTCGTACGTGAGGATTCCGGCACGTTGATCGGAAGTTCCTTTGCAGTATGGGCACCAAATGCACAGGGCGTAAGCCTGATCGCGGATATAAATTTCTGGGATAAGAACTCACACAAGATGTCATCCCTGGGAAATAGCGGCGTCTGGGAAATCTTCATTCCCGAAGTGGGCCCAGGAATAAGGTACAAATACGCGATACATCAAAAAGATGGCCGCTGGGTCGATCATGCAGACCCGTTAGCTCAGCAGACTGAAGTACCCCCGCTAACCGCATCGGTCGTCTTTGAATCCACATTCACGTGGAGTGATGAGCAATGGCTTGCACAGAGGCTCGCCTTTGAATCGTGGAAGGCGCCCGTCTCTACTTACGAAATCCATTTGGCTTCATGGAAGGTAGGACTGAGTTACCGCGAACTTGCCAGCGAGTTGATCTCTTACGTGAGCGAACAGGGATTTACCCACGTGGAGTTTCTACCCGTGATGGAGCATCCCTACGGGCCCTCATGGGGCTACCAAGTCACCTCCTTCTTCGCACCCACCTCGCGCTTTGGCTCCCCCGATGAATTTAGATATCTCGTCGATGAACTCCACAAGGCAAATATCGGCGTAATTTTGGATTGGGTTCCTGCACATTTTCCAAAAGATGAGTGGGCACTGGCGAAATTCGATGGGAGTGCGCTCTATGAGCATGCTGATCCCCGCCTTGGTGAACACCCTGACTGGGGCACGTTGATATTTAATTTCGGCCGCAATGAAGTCAGAAATTTCCTCGTCGCCAGCGCACTCTTCTGGCTCGGTGAGTTTCACATAGACGGTCTCCGTGTTGATGCAGTGGCCTCAATGCTCTATCTGGACTACTCCCGAAAGGAAGGCCAGTGGCTGCCAAACAAATTTGGCGGTCGCGAGAATCTGGAGGCAGTACAACTTCTCAGGGAGGCGACTTCGACGGCATACCGAAACTATCCGGGCATCATGATGATTGCCGAAGAGTCCACCGCATGGAGCGGTGTTTCCCGGAATACCGATTCAGACGGACTTGGCTTTGGCTATAAATGGAACATGGGCTGGATGCATGACACGTTGTCGTACTTAAAGCGCGATCCGATCCACCGGGTTCACCACCACAACGAGATTACCTTCTCGATTCTCTACGCCTGGAGCGAGAATTACGTCTTGCCGATCTCGCACGACGAGGTTGTCCACGGCAAGGGCTCCCTCGTCAACAAATTCCCGGGCGATCGATGGCAAAAGTTGGCCACCTTGCGCGCACTGTACGGATATATGTGGGCTCACCCTGGGAAGAAGTTGCTTTTCATGGGCTGCGAATTCGCCCAAAATGACGAATGGAAAGATAACGAGAGTTTGCAGTGGTACCTCACCCAATTCGACGAACACCGTGGAATTCAAAGGAGTATTCAAAGCCTCAATGAGAAATACAGATCCATTCCCGCGCTCTGGGAGCGAGACACATCTCCCGAAGGCTTCACCTGGTTGGTCAACCATGATGCCGCCAGCAACATACTCGCATTCGTCCGGTGGGATGATTCGCGAAAGCCGTTAGTTTGCGTCACGAACTTCTCCCCGGTTCCACAGGAATGGTACACGATGCCCTTTCCCGCCTCGGGTTCATGGCATGAAGTGTTGAATACTGACGATCTTGTATTCGGTGGCAGTGGTATCAGAAATGACACTTTGGAATCTAGGGCTGATGGCGGAAACCAGGTCACCCTTCGCCTACCGCCACTGGCCACGATCTGGCTACAACCTAGCTAGGCGTGCGCTTTCCTTATCGTCTTTGAGGTGAAGCTCGCTGCAACGAGCAGAAGGCTGGGAATTATGAGCGCAACTGAGATAGAGGCGATCTGAGCCGTCCATGCGACGGTTGATTTGAGGAAGAAGATCACAAAGGTGTTGGCAAGACTGAGTTGGCCCAAGACAATTCCACCAGGAATCTCCGAGAGGCGATTCGCGGCATCGACGAACGTTGGCGCGAGAAATGAAAGACCAAGCCCTCCCACGAACGCACCTAAGACCACTATGGGAAATCCGACCATGGGGTGCTGTCTTCCAAGTAGAAAACCGAGGTTGAGAGCAACCATGAAGGTCACGCCGCCAACCATGGGAAATATCCTCACGAGGCGATCAAGCGGAACATATTGAACGAGACGATGTACCGATAGCCGCCCCGTAATCATGGCTAAAACAAAGAGGATGTACGGAACGGTACTTATGCCCACACCCATATGAAGTTCTTGCTTGCTAAATATTGTGATCCAATCACCGATGGAGCCTTCGAGCCCCGTGGCACCGGCTAGTCCCAACAGAATAATCCAGTTGACTCGGAAGGATGTGAAGAGCGAGCTGATACGAAACGCGCTGTCGGGATCCGCGCTCCCGGGCAGAAAGAATCTCTTAAATTTCGCAATGAGGGAAAGAATCGCCACGTAGCCGATAGCAGCAAGGACATCAAGGTGTAGCGCCAGCGGCACTCTCCCGGCAAGAAAGCCCGAAATTATTACTGTGGAGAGCGCACCGGCAGACCAAGTACCGTGCAACCTAGGTATGAGGTTGGATCCATCTGATTCTTGTTCATGAAAAGCCTGCGCATTCACAGAAATACCAAAAGCCGCGATACCCGCACCAAAAGCGATGTTGACAATAACGAATTGCCAGACCGCAGTTAAATGTCCCAAAAGTGCAATCGATCCGAACAGCAAAGTAGCGCTGGCTATCAATGCTTTGCGGGTGCCAAATCGATGGACCAGGTGCCCCATCGTCAACAGACTCAGAACAGATCCGACCGCGCCAAGACTCAACACGGTTCCAAATTGCCCGTTATTGAGATGAAGATTTGCCTTTATCTCGGGCAAGCGAGGCACCCAGGCAATTATTCCAAATCCAAAAATGAAAAATAGCGCGGCTAGTGCTTTGCGTGACGGAGAGTTCATCTAGAAAAGGGCGCTTGCCAAAGCACTGCGTGCCTTCACAAGACGGGCATCTACGGGATCCACGAGCAAGAACAGATCTAGCAGGTGAGTTTTCGCGCGAGCCTGTTCATCACCACTGAAGTCCCGTACGCATTGGAGAAGGCGATTGAAAGCCACTTCGACATCGCCAGCCATCATCTCGCTATCAGCACATTGGATTTGCAGATCCAGATTCTTCGGTTGTGCCAATGCTTGCTTCGCAACGGCCTCAAGATCCTGTCCTTTTGTTCGAATCAAGAGTTGAGTTTGGGCAAGTCCCGATTTCGCATATGCATCGTTAGGCCTTCGATCGAGCAACTTCTTGTAGGCAACCTCGGCCCTTGGATAATCTGCAACCTCAAGGGCAGCGAATGCTTCCTCCTCCTCGGGCTCCATCACTTCTTCCACCGGAGCGCCTACGCCCTGTTCCGCCGCAATCGATAAGACCTTGTCGACCACCGCACGTACTTGGGATTCGGGATAACTCTGTTCAAATAGTGGAATGATCTGCTCTGCAACCAACGCAACTGCGTATGGCACAGTGCGTACTTGTAGTGCGGTAGCAACTTGAGCCTCTGCATCAACATTGACCGATCCGAGAACCCATTGTTCGCCATCTCCGACCTGCAATTTGCCGAGGATGTCGAGCACCGTTAAGGATTCTGGGCTGCGTGCGGACCAACATAGAAGGATGACCACTTTCGTCTTGGAAAGAGCCACAAATTCACTGGCGAGATTGGCGGCTGTTACTTGTTTGCCGACAGATGGGGCAGGTATAGCCGCAGGAGTCTTCCCTAGCCCACTGAGATCAAAGGCACGTCCAAAATTTGAAGGTAAAGTCACTAGCCTATTATCACCTGAAAGCAACCGCTGAATCTCTACGGAATGGCAGAATCTCCGCAATATAGGAATGTGCTGCGAATTCCAGCCCCACATCGTGGTTGGCCTTCTCGCTTAGATACCAACGATGCTCTAGAACTTCATGAAAGAGCTGAGCCGGCTCCACCCGTCCGCGCAAATTCTCCGGAACTAGAGCGTTAATAGGGTTGAATACTTCAACAATCCAACGCCTGGCACAATCCTCTATCGGCACAGTGGGAGATTCAGTACGGGATCGATATCGGTCGAAGGAGGCCAGCAGTCTTTTTGCTTGGAGTTCCTCTGTCTCAAGGCCAGTGAGTTCGCGCAATCTGGCCTGGTGGTATCCGGCAGCGACGAGCTTGGGTTGAAACGCAAGAGCCTGATGTTCACCGTCCAGGGAGACTGAGACTTCTTCGACAGCAAAACCGATGTCTTGTAGTTGGCGCATTGCCCGTTCCACCGCGTGGCGATCCTTTGGATCCAGGAGCTGCGGTTCCTTGAGCGCGGCCCATAACCGTCGATAACGCCTTATTACTCCATCACTTGCCCGTACTGGATCCATGCCCGGATAAAGAACTCCAGAAAGTGCAAGGTCTTCCAATTCTGCTGCGACATTGAAATGCGCAATCTCTAAATCATGCTCACGTTGACCCGTGGAGAGGGCTTTATGGAGCTCTCCAGTTTCAGCATCAACCAGATAGGCAGCAAATCCTTCGGCATCGCGGCGAAAGAGCGCATTTGAAAGCGAACAGTCACCCCACCAAAACCCGAGAAGATGCAGACGGACCAGTAGTAGGGCAAGAGCATTTGCCATATTCATTACATCATGGCCGTCCACATTGCCCGAGAGAAGAACGCGGTACGGCAGCGAAAAGGGCAGGTATCGAGTGGCAAGGGCGGGCGGTAACTCTTCGCCTTCGACGTCTAGGCGATCCTCAATCACGGCAATGGGGTCAACACTCGGTGCGCCCAAGTGAGTCAGTTGCCGAAGAAGGTGATACTCACGATTTGCGAACTCTGAAACCGTCTCTTTGACCGCATAAATCTCGCTATCCGATGCCTCGCCAGCCCGCACCAGTCGCACCACGTGCCGCGAGATACCACGCTTCTCGGCCAACATGGGATCCTCCGGCCAGTCCTCAAGAGGTTTTTCCCACGGCAAACCTGCAAGAGTCGAGATCTCTTCACCAAGACCAGTAATTCGCAGGGGCATGAGGTCATTCTCTCCTAAGAATGTTAACTGCAGATGAATTCGCAGGCCTCTTAGCCATGATTTATATAGAGAATGCTTAGAATGTGATTATGGCAACCTCCAAGAGCGAAGAAAAGGTCCCCAGAAAAAGCACGAAGACCAAAGTTGATTTTGGCATCCCAGGGGTTCCTATGAATCATTCTCATCCCTTTTATTTTGGCTTCCTCGCAACTAGCGGAGGGTTACTTGCCCTCATTCTGCTGCGATCCCTTGCATCTGCGAGTCAGATCTTTGTACTCATCATCATTGCTCTCTTCCTCGCGGCTGGTTTGAACCCCGCAGTTGAATTCTTCCGGCGAAAGGGGATGACGCGACCGGCCGCGGTGGCCATCATCTTTACCGCGGTTCTGCTCTTTGTGGGTCTGTTTGCTTGGTTAGTTATTCCACCGGTGGTCTCTCAAGGCACCCACTTAATCAAGAATGCACCAAATCTGCTTTCGGACTTAAAGCACAACTCAACCATCGCCGCCCTCAATGACCATTACGGAATCATTGACACTCTGCAGAAGAAGCTCAACTCCGTGACGGCCGACGGCACCTTCCTGGTTACTGCCTTTGGCGGGGTAATTGGCGTAGGCCGTACTGTCCTCTCGGGCACGTTTTCGGCACTGACGATCCTGATTCTGACTCTGTACTTTCTCATTTCATTGCCGCAAATCGTCTCCCTCGGTCTAAGGCTTGCACCAGCATCACGTCGCGACAGAATCACCCGATTGACAAACGGCATCTTGGATCGAATTGGAATTTACATCGGAAGTCAGATCACGGTTGCCTTGATCTCCGGCACATTCATTTTGATCTTGTCGCTAGTACTGGGTTTGCCGTCACCAATCGCTTTGGGAATGTTGGTCTTTGTCTGCGATCTGGCAATCCCGTTGATCGGCCACTTCATAGGAGTGAGCATCATTTCCATCGTCGCTCTCACCCAGTCTGTACTCATCGGCATCATTGCATTTGTTGCTTACGTGGCCTACATTCAAGTGGAGAACTACTTCATCACCCCTCGAATTATGCGCAGATCACTTGCCATTCCTGGATTGGTGACGATCATCGCTGCTCTGCTTGGTGCCACATTGTTGGGCCTAGTTGGTGCACTCCTTGCCGTTCCACTTGCGGCCTCTGCCTTGCTTATTCTAGACGAGGTTGTATTTCCAGGAGCAGAGAAGACTTAATACTCGGTTGACAGAGGCAGAACCGTTGGTGCAACTTGGTTGACAATTTCTGTGAGAACTCGATAGACAGATGGTTCGCCTACCCAGAGATGCTTGGCACCTTCAACGGCGATCAATTTCGCATGAGAGATGACGGCGAATCTTTCTCGCGCCTCATGCGGACGAAGAAAGTCATCAAATTCTGGAATCAGAGCGAGAATCGGTCTTAGATCCTCGTTCCAGTAAGAGAGTTGCTCTTGCGTGGTTGTCCGTAACGGTGGACTCAGAAGAATAAGCCCTTTATGCCTGGGGTCTTTTGCATGTTGAATGGCAAGGTCGGTGCCAAATGACCAACCAACGACCCAGAGGTTGGTGAGTTTCAAATCTTCAAAGCAGTACCGCAGCATCTCCTCGACGTCGAATCGCTCGCGTACTCCGTTATCAAATTGGCCCTCGCTCGTCCCGGCATCGCTGGCGGTTCCGCGAGTGTTGAAACGGACGACGGTAATTCCGGCCAGAGCCGGCAATCTGTTAGCTGCTTTTTTGTAAATATGGCTGTCCATCATGCCACCCGCGGTCGGCAACGGATGCAGACAGAGGATCGCCCCACGCACCTCACCCAAGGGAGCGGCAACCTCCCCTACGAGTCGGAATCCATCCGCAGTCTTCACCGTAAACGGAGTCCTCTTGGAAGGCAGAGTTGTGTTGGCTCGTATTAATTGCGGCATTGGGCAAGTGTATCTAGTGCTCTCGGGGCTACACTTTTTGAATGACTACCCTAGGAGTTGCTACTTTCGACTCACTGAATCCTGTAAATAATGGTGTTCTAGCAACTTACCCGATTTACAGCCAAGATGATGTCCAACGAGTGGTCGCCTCGGCCCAAGAAGCCTCACGTGGTTGGCGATTACTTGGATTCTCTGGTCGCAGGAAAGTACTACTCACCTGGAGCAAACTCCTCACTGATCGAATAGCCGAATGCGCATCGCTGATATCCGGTGAGACTGGCAAACCAACAAGTGATGCCACACTCGAGGCGACTCTCGCCATCGGTCATCTGTCCTGGGCCGCCCGCAATGCTCGTGAAGTCTTGCGCCCGCAACATCGAAAACCAGGAATCTTGATGGCAAATATGTCTGCCACGGTGCAGCGATCCCCAGTTGGAGTAGTCGGAGTAATCGGCCCGTGGAACTATCCCATCTTCACTCCGATGGGCTCTATCGCATATGCGTTGGCCGCTGGAAACACTGTGGTCTTCAAACCGAGCGAATTTACCCCTGGAGTCGGTGTCTGGTTGGCCAATACATTTGCCGAAGTTGCCCCAGATGAGAGCGTCTTTTCAGTTGTCACCGGGTTGGGCGACACGGGCAGAGCCCTCTGTGAAAGCGGTGTAAACAAACTTGCCTTCACTGGATCAACTAGGACGGCCAAACTCGTCGCTGCAACGTGCGCGAAGACCATGACACCTGTGATTCTCGAATGTGGCGGAAAGGACCCGGTGATCATTGACGAGGATGCCGATATCAAAACTGCCGCGGACTTCACCTTGTGGTCGGCGATGTCCAACGCCGGTCAGACATGCATCGGTGCCGAACGCGTCTACGTACATGAGAAAGTTGCCGATAAGTTCATTTCGAAAATGGTGGAACTGTCAAAAAAAGTAAAGCCAGGAGCCCCAGGTATAGGCCAATACGGACCCGCCACGATGCCCAAACAGATTGACATTATTGAAGGACACATTGCCGATGCGCTCAACCGAGGAGGAACCGCGGTGGTTGGCGGTCTGGATTCCATCAGGCGCCCCTACGTTGAACCCGTAATTTTGGTAAACGTGCCCGAAGATTCAACTGCCATGACAGAGGAGACTTTCGGACCGGTCATCATCATCAATCGAGTCCCGAACATGGATAAGGCGATTGAGTTGTCTAACGCATCCAGTTACGGCCTTGGTTCCTCAGTGTGGTCGAAAGGGTCAGGGGAAGAAATTGCTTCCAAACTCCAGTGCGGAATGGTCGCAATTAATTCCACTACCTCATTTGCCGCCGTTCCATCGGTTCCCTTTGGCGGGGTGAAGAACAGCGGCTACGGTCGAATTCACGGGCCAGAGGGGCTCTTGGAATTCACATATGCGCGATCAATTGTGCGGGCGCGCTTTCAGTTGCCGATCGCCCTGACTAGTTTTCGGCGCAACGCCTTCGGCGATCGAGTAATCGTGGGACTGACAAAACTATTTAACGGCGGAGGCTAATACCAGATATCCAATTTCTAATATCTCGGCGCGTTCCTAGTACGTTCCGTGCGCGGCTGGCGTTGTGCCCGTTTTGACCAACATGCGTTGTGCCAATGACGCCGGCTCTCAACGTCCTCTTCAATCCATGCAACAGTATGGGGTGTCGCCATAGGAATCATCTGGTCACAACCAGGACATCGATAAGGTTTTGTTGAACTTGAACCAGTGATTTTGCGCACTCGATAAATTCCTTCGGCATGTTCTTCAATGGCTTCTCCAGATACGCCTATCTCACGATCTTCATTCTTCGGCTTTCGACCTTTGGGGTGGTTACGACGAGGGCTCACTCTCCTATCTTTTCACGATTTATTGGCCCCACGGCGCAGGAAAGGTGGAAGAACAATTCACCACTAGGGCAAGAGGCGATAGCCAACTCCCCGCACCGCAGCGATCACACGTGGCCCACCAGCACCCTTGATTTTCAGTCTCAAGCGTGAGGCATGCGTGTCAAGCAAGTTATCGCTTGAAAACCCCACCGAGCCACCAATTGCTTCGATTACTTGCTCTCGGGTAAAGACTCGTTTCGGTTGCTCCATTAAGAGACACAAAAAATCATATTCCGTCCGTGTCAATGGAACCAGGATACCTTCAACTGTAAGTTCACGGCTTTCAGTGTTGAGTAGCAACACTCCGGACTTCATAATCTTTGAATCCCGATCGCCAGAAATATTTCTATACCGAAGTTGATTCGTAACACGAAGGCCCAAGATTCGAGCTGAAACGGGCTTTGTTATATAATCATCGGCACCGGCAGCAAGGCACATCGCCTCATCTAATTCTTCACCTCGGTTCGTGAGCATGATTACTGGCACAGAAGATGACAGGCGAATTCTGCGGCAGACTTCAAAACCATCAGGCTGACCCATGGATAGATCAAGAATGACAACTTTGGGCTTTGCTTCAGCAAATACTGCCAATGCATTGATTCCATCCGTCGCCTCAATAACTCTAAAACCTTCTTCCTCAAGTGAGGTTCTGACGAAGAGTCGGACATCTGGATTGTCGTCAACAATCAAAATGAGTTCTCTCTCCACTTAACTAGACAATCCGAGTTCGATTTTAAGGAGGCTGGTTCTCAATGAAAGAAGTAACTGGTCCCTCTTGTTGGCAATTTCTTCCTCCGTCAGATCCGGTGAAACTGCCAGCCAATGCGAGAAGTTGACGAGCTCCTCCCCTTCTGATTCAAATGTATAGAAACTAATAGCTCCCCCCATCTCATGAGCGACTATTTGGAGTTGATCAATGGGCGCATTGGTCATTGAAGCAATCGCCTTTTCAAGGACTGGCAGGCGACGCTCCAGAACGAGTTGATCCGTTCTACTCACAAATACCGGCAGTTCAATATGCACGGTCGTCCCGCTGTTAATCTCCGATTCAATTTTTACCCGGCCCCCATGTTGCTCAACGATTTTCTTGACAATCGCTAGTCCGAGACCAGTACCCGGAATTTGACCAATGACAGCATTTTCTGAACGAAAGAAGCGATCGAACAGTCTCTTTAGGTCTTCAGCCGGAATGCCCATTCCTTGATCGACCACGCTTACGCGGGCGAACTTCGCTCCGTTTGCGTCCAATATAGTGCTGATTCCAATATTCACGTTTGAATTTCTGGGACTGAACTTAAGCGAATTCTCGAGCAGATTTACAAAAACTTGGGAAATTTGGGCTTTGATGCCAGCGATCGACCAATCATTAACAGAGTTGTCAACGGCGAAATGGACGGAAATCTCTGCCGCATCCAGCGACGGTTGCAAAATAAATATCGCATCTGCAATTACTTCATCCAAAACTACTCGATCGTAAGTCTTAGGAGATGCCTGTATATCCAACTTTGAAATTGTAAGCATGTTCTCCACAAGTTCAAGCAGCAATGATACATTTCGATCGACTATTTTTAGAAATTTCGCAGTTTGGGGACTGCTCCTTTCATCTGTTAAATCACTCACCAAGCCAAGATATCCGATGATCGATGTCAAAGGGGTGCGTAGCTCATGATTGATATTTGAAATGAATTCATTCTTTTCCTCATCCAAAATTCTCAATTCATTCACCAGACCCTGAGCTGCCTCTAATCCAGTTCGACTTAGAGCAAGTTCATCCACTTGTCCCTTAATTGAATCTTGAATGTACTTGTACCGCGCCGAAAAAGTAGTTCCCACCCAGAAAAGCAAAATCAATATCATTAAAAGAAAGAGATAGCGAAGGAATTGGTTTCTCGTGGTGATTTTTCCGCGTTCTACGGTGACCAATATCAACTTAGCATCAATCGATTTCTGAAATGAAATAACCAATTCTGCGGCAAAATTGCCAATATTTTCTACAATTGGAGTCATTTGCTCTTTGATAGTGCCCCTCATTTGAATGGGAAGAAACCCTTGGGGCGATTTTTGAATCACGGCATCTGCAGCCTTCAAGTTTTGGAGAAATAGTGGATTGACAAGGCCACTAATGGGTGTGCCGCTCGAATCAAAGGCATTCAAGCGTTTGGCAAGTAAGGCGCGAGTGCTCTCCAGAGTTTCCCTAGGCAACCTACCGGCAATCCATTGATCAATTTCTACTATGTACACTAGTGCTTCGCGCTGAGCGAAAATGATTGACTCCGACGAAACTTCCGCGGCATCCAAAATCTCACGATGTTTTGATGACACATTCGAGCCGTTAAAGGTTGAAAACGTCATAGCTACGAGCGCGAGCAGAGTCAGTTGCGCAAGGAATATTTGCCCACGCGTAAGACGTAACGAAGTAACGTCAGCTTTCATGGGATTCTTCTTCACGCTACCTCTTTCTATATAAGGGTCGGCGGATGAAGCAGGCGGTGAACTTTTTCAATCAGGGCGGCCGGACGGAACGGTTTAATGACATACGAAGTCGCGCCATACAAGAGAGCAGTTTCAATATCCTCCGGTTGGGATTTTGCCGTAATCATCAATACAAGAGCCGCCCTGACCTCTTTATCCTTATCGCGACGGATTTCTTGCAGTACTTCTAAGCCAGAAATGCCAGGCATCATGACGTCTAAGAGAATTAATTTGGGCTTGAATTCCCGTGCAATGGTAAGAGCCGAGAGTCCATCATGCGCCTCGTGGAGAACATAATCTTCTTTGGAGAGAATGAAAGTTATTAGTTCGCGAACATCTTTATTGTCCTCGACGACCAATATTGGTTCTCTTAGCTGGGCCAATGGCTTTCTCCTATCTAGTTCCCGGGGGTTCCATGCCCAAGGCAGGGATGCGAGAAATAAACCGAAAACTGCTGAAAAACTGTTAACGTGTACCAACTGGCACTTTTTCGTGCGGTATTCGTGAGAATACTACCCTAATTTTCACTTGTGACCTCCTCAAAACCATCCCCGATGGCCTCCATGCCCAAAGGAGCTTCCGCGGCGATAAAGGTGTTTGTCTGGGCGTTCTCACTGCTCCTTCTTGCTCTTCCCTCAGTTCTCCATAGCGTTGCCGGCATTGGGATTAGCCCGATTCTTACCGGCAGTATGCGTCCCTATGCCCAACCAGGTGACATTTTCATCACAAAGACAACCAAGGCAACTCAACTACACGTCGGCGACATAATTGCCGTTCATTCTGCAACAACTGGTGTGATGTATGCACACAGAATTGTTGAAATAACAAAATACAGCGGCCTAATTCGAATCATTACTAAAGGGGATTCCAACCAAGTTGCAGAAAGAGATCCGTATCTTGCATCACCGAACGCAGGTGTCCCAAGAAATATTGTAAGGGTCAAATGGATCGGCCGTTTCATGGTCTACCTAAATTCAATCCAGGGACGCCAAGCGGGACTCGGATTTTTGGTCGGTGCCAACGTGTTAGTGCTGATCAAGTTTGTCTTTAGGAAGAGATTACCAAAGACTTCAAAGTTAGAAGAAACGTATCGAGAGTTATACGTGGAAGAAATGCTCAAAGTACAAGCAAACCAAGAGTTACTCAATCATATGAATATCAAGGATTACTTAGTCACCGATGGCTTCGTAAGTAGGCAAAATGAAGGCAATCAAATAATGGAGGAATTGAAATGATTAAGAGTCTATTTGCATCTACTGCGCAAAGCGTCGGTTCGGTGGGACTGAAAATAGTAATAGTCAGTGCTGCCACAATTGGAGGCGCTGCACTCGTCAGCTCCTCAGTATTTGCTTCGTTGACGGCTACCGCCACAAACGCCGCACAATCGGTTCAAACTGGAACATTGAAACTCACCCAGGCTTCTTCGACAAGCCCTGTCAGCGGCGGAGTTACGACTGCGATTTCGGCAATGGCCCCGGGAGATACCGTCAATCGCTACATCGATGTAGTAAATGGCGGCACCATAGACGCGGCCAGCATGACGCTCGGACTCGCTGACTCGGCGTTAACTGCCTTAACGACCAATGGAACCGCGGGACTGCAAGTTGTCGTCAATGCATGTTCGATCGCCTGGGGTACTGTCACCGCGGGAGTATGTAGCGGAACAACCACTGCAGTGATGTCTTCCAAGACTGCCCTCCTGATGACAGGAACGCCGCAGACGTTGACATTGCCAGCTGGGACAACCACCGCTGGATCTACCACGAGGCTCCAAATTTCGCTTACACTTCCTGCCGGCAGCGAAGTGACAGTCAATGGAGTTCTTCCCGCTGGCACAGTCCAAGGACTATCTTCAAGTCTTGTCTGGACATTCACTGAAACTGAGCGCACTGCCACGACGACGAATAGCTAATAGCCCGATATAGAGGATCGAAGAGAGAGGTAACGGTTGGCTGCTATGCGAGTAGTACGGTCAACACTTATCGCAGCAGCTGTGGGTGTCATCTCCTTGGCACCCACACTGCTGGTCTCTGCAACGGCGGCAATAAATGCGCACACCAATAATGTATCTGCCGAATCCGTAGGAACGGGAACTTTTAAAATCTATCCCAGTGCAACAGCTGGGGGCGCGGCAACCGGAGCAGCAATCACGCTTGTAAATTCAAGCGCCGCCCAGTTTCTCTTCATTAAGAATTCCGGAACAATCGACACTGCAAGATTTACAAATACGGTGACGTGGGCTGGAGTCAAAACCACAACCCTGAAAAACTGTCCTCTCAATACAACTTTTACCTCTGCGACCTTGTGTTCCAATTCAACAACGCCTGTAACAATTGCTACTGGGACTGCAAATGGCGCAGCCCTGGTAGTTACCTTCACGATTCCAGCTGGATCTTATTTGCCTATTTCAATTGCACCGTCTAAAGCAGATACTCCAACGATCAGCACGTCGGTTTCATCGACTCAAATCAGAACAGCAACGGTAACAAACTCCTAACCACAAGGTAGTAAGAGTCCTGTTGAGCCTTTGAATTCTCAGCCAAAACTAAGACATTATGAAGTCATCGTTAAGATATGAG
>JANMBV010000069.1:0-11156 GCA_031360585.1 Actinomycetes bacterium
TACGGTCATAGATCTTCCCAAAGAGCACGATTTGGGCTTGGAATACTGAGAGTAGGTAGAGAAACAGGTCATATCTGCGTAGTCGTACAAAAAGATGTACCAATTTACGTGTCAAAGGATGTACCATATCGACTATGAACAAGAACAAATTTGAGGTGCTGCCCACAAGCCAAGCTAGGGCTGAACTTTCGGTGACGACGTCTCAATTTCGCCTCCACGGGCTTCTAGCTCAGCCAGTTCTCTTTGGTAGCCACAGAAAGGCCGAGGGAGCAATTATCTCCGTTGAGCTATTTGAACAGTTACTTCCAGAGATAGAGAGTATTCAACTCTCTGAAACTTTGAGGCAACGCATCAATGATGGGCTACCAAGAATTTCATTTGAAGAACTTGTACATAAGGTGGGCCTAGACCCCTCTAACATCAAATAGCGCATGGGCAAAAGAGTCGGGTTCGAATCACACCCCTTTGTTGCC
This sequence comes from Actinomycetes bacterium, assembly GCA_031360585.1. Taxonomy (GTDB): domain Bacteria; phylum Actinomycetota; class Actinomycetes; order Nanopelagicales; family Nanopelagicaceae; genus QYPT01. Next base: position 474 of record JANMBV010000069.1, read on the forward strand.
CGAGACTTAAAGGAACTTCCCAGTGACGATCTAAGGCTTTTGGCGCTAGCTCTGATGAAGCAACTTCGAAATGGAAACATCCAAGGTAGGCCGCTCGAAAAGAGAAAATCTACGGGCGACTTAAGTGATTGCTTCAAGATACTTTTCGACGTCCGCGAAGACATCCCTCCAAGGTTTCGTATCGTTTATAGGAAGTTACATAGAGGCGTGGAGGTACTTGCTGTCGAAGTGTTATCAGTGGGTGAACGCTTTGATTTGGAGGCCTACGTTGAAGCAGCCAAACGGTTAGGCAGGATTTCACGCGAGGAGAAGGAATAGCTCGATACCTCAAATCCTGGTTAAGAAACGGCTATCTGATCAATGTGCCCTCGGTGGGGGTCGAACCCACACTTGGAGGATTTTAAGTCCTCTGCCTCTGCCATTGGGCTACGAGGGCGCTCGTTAATTACTTAATAACGTGGGCAAATCTACCTGCTTTCTCAAGAACGAAATCCAGCATCTCTCGAGTGAGTTTGCCCGTGAAGGTGTTCTGCTGACTCGGGTGGTAACTGGCGATCAGCAGATACTCCACTCCTTCATGGATGTAGCGATATTCAGCACCATGGGCGAATTTCACCCGTCCCACCGGGTGGCCAAGTTCCTCCAGTGATTTAAAAAGCACTCCCCAAGCAAAGGCACCAAGCCCAACAAATGCTCTAGCAGTCGGCATCACCAACGCAAGTTCGCGTTTGAACCAGGGGGCGCATCGGTCGCGTTCATCCACTTCAGGTGCGTTGCCAGGGGGCACGCATCGCACGGCGATTGTGATCCGCGTGTGTTTGAGTTTCTGGCCGTCATCGGCTGAAACGCTCGTTGGAATTTTCGCAATACCAATTCTGTGTAAGGAGCCAAAGAGCCAATCTCCCGATGAGTCGCCAGTGAAGACTCGCCCTGTTCGGTTTGCCCCGTGTGCGCCAGGTGCCAGTCCCACAATGACCAGGCGAGGTTTTTCAGAACCAAACCCCGTCACTGGTTTGCCCCAGTATTCGTGATCGATATATGACTTCCGCTTGGTGATCGCGACTTCTTCTCGCCAATCCACCAGACGTGGACAGGCGTTGCAGCCGATGATGTTCTTCTCTAATTCTTCAATCGATGACGATTTCGCACTAAGGGATGCAACATCGGTCCTCTTAACTCTTGGCAAGAGACCATGCCATCCCGTCAAGGATGTCGCTTTCTGATGCGACGAATTCCTCTGCGCCCGTGGCATCCATGATCTGCGAGAGGACGAGTGCGCCAGCGGTAATCACATCGACTCGTCCCACGTGCATATAGGGTAGCGCGGACCTTTGCACGTGGGTCATCGCCAAGAACATCTGCGATATTTCGTGGACCTTCGTGGTAGGAATCCGTGAAAGGTGAATTGCTTTCGGGTCATACCTGTCTAAACCAAGAGCAGCTGCGGCCACGGTTGTGGCTGTGCCTGCCACTGCGATCAGCGTCTTTGCTTGAGTTAAGGGGACCACTGCCGATGCAGTCTTGATCCCATCTTTGATGTCAGTGATCGCCAGACCGATCTCTGCCACTGTCGGTGGATCGGAATGGAAGTGGCGTTCTGACATCCGGACGCAGCCGATATTGACGCTCTTGGCGGTTTCCACCTTTTCGCTGCCAAAGACGAATTCCGTTGACCCGCCACCGATATCCACGACCAGAAATGGAGCCTGGCTAGCGCTGAGTTCGCGGGATGCGCCCTGGAACGATAGCGCTGCTTCCTCATCCCCTGAGATGACTTCTGGATAAACGCCCAATCTTTCATGGACACCTTCCAGAAATAGATCCCGGTTCTTCGCGTCCCTTGTGGCACTTGTTGCGCAGAAGCGGATCTTCTCGACACCCTTTCGTCGAAGTACATTCACAAACATGTCTACGCCAGCAAGTGTGCGGGCGATCGCATCTGGATGGAACTCACCAGTCTTATCCACGCCCTGCCCAAGTCGGACAATCTCCATACCCCTGAAGACTTCGCGAAAAGATTTGTCTTCGATATCTGCGATCAAGAGGCGCAAGGAATTTGTCCCGCAATCAAACGCCGCAACCCTCATTCTTCTTCCGATCCGCACGGCGAATCCAGCCACCACTTGGGCAACATAGCCAATGCTTCATCTCCTAGCGGATTGACGCCAGAACCGGCGGCCAGAGAGTGAGCAACCAGCGAGTGCAAACATTTCACGCGATCTGGCATTCCGCCGGCTGAAATATTTTCTATTTCTGCAACGTGAATTCCAAGAACAGCGCGTGCAACAATGTAATCATCGTGGGCTGCCGCGTATGCGCCGGCTAATTCGGGATCACTTGCCAAGCGACGGTTCATGTCAACCATGAGGCCACTAGATTCTAAAGTTGATATCGCGCCAGTGAGCTTTGGGCAGGTTGCATAATAAAAGGTAGGAAATGGAGTTCCATCTGCAAGACGTGGTGGGGTCTCCACAACGGCAGGATTTCCGCACGGACAACGATAAGCAATGGCATGAACATCGCGCGGCCGCCGGCCCAGCTGCTCTTGAATACATTCCAGATCAGCAGGTGTTGCACTTCTCACTTAGCGCCGACTTCCGTAATCGATGAGATCAGTCGGTCGTACCAGGGCAGTCCACTTGCAAAGTTCTTGAAGACGGCAGTGGGCGTCGTGACCGGGGTTTCCCCTGTGTCTGTAACGATGTATTGACGCTCGCCGGGTAGTACAAAATGGAGTCGCTCGCGCGCCTGCGTCTTGATGTAGTCGGGCTCTTTCCAGAATTGCAGCTGGCGTGCGGCATCGGCCAGGGTTTGATTATTGGCAGAAACTTCAGCCCTTACGGCGTTGATCTGAGCCCGCTGGGCAAAATACCTCTGGCTCGGTGGAGCCAACATCCACGAAAGTAGGAAAAGGACCAGTACTAACGTCATCGCTCGCCCAGAGCCTTGTTTCTTGGATGGACCCTTCCCGGATGAACGAGGCGACGACATTGTCTATCTAATCTCTATGCCTTAAAGCGTGGGAATGCAGACGTGCCCGCGTAGACACCGCTGTGGCCCAACTCTTCTTCAATACGAAGAAGTTGGTTGTACTTGGCAACGCGCTCAGACCGGGCAGGTGCGCCGGTTTTGATTTGGCCGCTGTTGACAGCAACGGCGAGATCAGCGATAAAAGTATCTTCGGTCTCACCTGATCTGTGGCTTAACATGGTGCGGAAATTGGCATGGTGTGCCATCTCCACAGCATCGAATGTCTCGGAGAGAGTTCCGATCTGGTTGACCTTAACAAGCAACGCATTTGCATTGTGACCCGCAATTCCGCGTGAGAGCCGAACTGGATTAGTAACGAAGAGGTCATCCCCGACGATCTGCACTTTGGATCCGAGTTCGGAGGTCATCTGCGCCCATCCGGCCCAGTCTTCTTCATCCAGCGGATCTTCAATCGATACCAACGGATAGGAACTTACGAGTTCAGCGTAGTAAGCGATCAAATCAGTCGCAGATTTCTGCGCGCCCTCGAAGGTGTACTTGCCGCCTTTATGGAATTCAGTTGCGGCAACATCCATTGCCAAGGCAACATCTTTGCCGGGTTCCAGTCCTGCAAGAACAATCGCCTCCATGATCAAATCCAGTGCTGCGCGGTTGCTCTCAAGGTTTGGAGCAAACCCGCCTTCATCTCCAACGCTTGTCGCCAAGCCACGGGCCTTAAGTACAGATTTCAAACCGTGGTAAATCTCTGCGCCCCAACGAAGGGCTTCCTTAAATGTCTCGGCACCAATCGGCGCAATCATAAATTCTTGAATATCCACGTTGGTATCAGCGTGTGCGCCGCCATTGAGAATGTTCATCATCGGGACTGGCAAGACGTGGGCATTTGGTCCGCCCAAGTAGCGAAAGAGTGAGAGGTCGGCGCTATCGGCCGCAGCCTTTGCAACGGCAAGTGATACGCCCAGAATTGCATTGGCGCCAAGGCGCGATTTGTTCGCTGTTCCATCAAGGGTGATCATCTCCTCATCGATGAGGCGTTGATCTTGCGCGTCATAGCCGATGATGGATGGCGCAATCTCATCCAGAACGAAGGTCACCGCGTTCTCAACGCCCTTGCCACCATAGCGCTTGGCGCCGTCGCGAAGTTCGGCGGCTTCAAACGCCCCGGTGGATGCCCCACTTGGAACAGCCGCGCGGGCCTGCGTGCCATCTTCTAGTGCGATTTCCACTTCAACGGTTGGATTTCCACGCGAATCCAGAATTTCGCGAGCGCCGAGAGCTTCAATGATGGCCACTGTGTATCTCCTCTTAATTCAATTCTTCATCTATTGATAAAAGCGCGCCATCGACACTGATTGACTCCGCTGATTGCGGGTTTATCCTACCGTGCTTTCAATTTTGGCTATCTGAGCAGCCATATCGCGTGCCACGAGGCGAAGGGCGCCTTCAGGATCGACGCCATGATCACTTGCCCAAGCGATAGTTGCTAGTAGTACTTCACCGACAGCCTCTGGGGTTGCCTCTTTCGGCTCGTGAATCTTTGATGGCAGATCCAATTCCAAGTGATTCTTCTCGGCGCGGTAGAGCAATTTCGCAACAAGGGCAAGAGCGGGCTGTCCGATAGGAACGCCATCAACAGCGGAGGTTCGCCCTTTTTCCAAGGCCTTCAGTGCCTCCCAGTTCTCCAGAACTTGATCGCTAGACAAGTCTTGAGCATCGGCGAATACATGCGGGTGTCGCCTGACTAATTTCTCAGCAACGCTCTGGGCGACATCTTCAATCGAGAATGGGTCAGTGGGATGCTCCTGCGCCATACGTGCATGGAAATAAACCTGCAGAAGCACATCGCCGAGTTCTTCTCGCATCGCTTCGCGATCTTGCGTCTCCACCGCTTCGATGAATTCGTAAGACTCTTCCAGCAAGAATTTGACCAACGACTCATGAGTCTGCTCGGCATCCCAAGGACACCCGCCGGGCGAACGGAGTCGATCCATCACCGCAACGAGTTGTTGCAAGTGAGAAGAGGTCATTTAGTTGCGGCAGGGCTTGCTGCTGGACTTGCCACATCAGTGGCAACTATGTCACCAGTTGCCGCGTCCCATTTACCGTACTGGGGATTGACGGTGACCTTGATTGCAGCGGCCTTTGCTACAACCAACTTCTGGATTGCAGCGCCTGTATCAGCTTGTGCAACTCCGTGTGCAGCTTCATACTGCGCAATTTTCTCAGACTGCAAGATCAACTGAAGGTACTCAGGGAAATCAGCCGATGCGATTGATGCGCCGACTAGTGCCTTTGGAAGATTTGCTTCGCCACCGAGTTGGGTCAGGATGGTGGCACGGCGTGTATCAATTTCAGCCTTGGTGATGGAAATCTTCTCATCCGCGGCAACCGCACCTAGTAGCGCTGAGATTAAGTGGAAGCGAAGTTGACTTCGGTTGAGTTCAGCACCCATTACCAATTGCATTCCGGTGGTGTTGACCTTGGTACGCTCGGCAATAATTTCATCAATGCTCTTCTGCACCGTTGCTTGCGTGATCCTGGAAGAACCAACTGTCGCAGCCGCGCCAACCTGTGAGCATCCAGCGAGTAATAATGCGCTGGCTATGGAAATTAGGGCAATAACTCTCTTCACGACTTGCTCGCTTTCATTGGCATCGTTGGAACCACAAGATTCTCAATGGCCTCGGTGGCCCACTTCAGAAGAGAAGTATCCACCATGTCAGTGCCGCCAACTGACGGGACCCATGTCGCCGCCGACGGTAACGTCACCAAAACCGTATTGGTGGCCGTTTTATAGAGGGATCCTGGATACAGGCGGGTTAGGCGCAATTGCATGGATTCGGGCAATTTCACAGGTCCCAGGCGCAGATGCTTGCCCTGAAGGACGACCTCGGTGAGTTTGAGGGACTTTGCCAAGGCTCTGAGTTGAGCTACTTTCAGCAGAGCCTGCGCCTCCTCAGGAAGAGCCCCAAAGCGATCGGTCAGCTCATCATGAATCTCATCGACGACTGCTCTGGACGCGGCGTCCGCTAGTCGGCGATAGAGATCGAGCCGGATTCGCTCGCCCGGCACATACTGATCCGATAAGTGGGCGTTGATCGGAAGTTCGACTTTGCACTCAAGGTTCTTCTCATCCACTTCCATGTAACCCGACTTGTAATCGGCAACTGCCTCACCGACCATGCGCATGTAGAGATCAAAGCCAACATCGGCAATGTGCCCAGACTGTTCCCCGCCGAGCAAGTTCCCGGCACCTCGAATTTCCAAATCCTTGAGTGCTACACGCATGCCAGATCCGAGGTCGGTGTTTGCCGCGATCGTCTTCAAGCGATCGATGGCCACTTCGGACAATGGCTGATCGGGCGAATACAAGAAATATGCGTAGGCGCGTTCTCGGCCTCGGCCAACACGTCCGCGCAACTGATGAAGTTGTGAGAGTCCGAAGCGATCGGAACGTTCGACGATCAAAGTGTTCGCGTTGGATATATCCAAACCGCTCTCAACGATGGTCGTACAGACCAGAACATCGAAGTCGCGGTTCCAGAATCCCAAAATGACATCTTCGAGCATATGCTCGCCCATCTGTCCATGCGCGACGCGAATGCGCGCCTCAGGTATCAATGCCTGCAATTTCGAACCTGCCTGATCGATGGATTCGACGCGGTTGTGAATATAGAAGACCTGACCATCACGTAGAAGTTCGCGCCTTATCGCCGCGCTGATCTGCGCGTCCTCGCTGGGACCGACGTACGTTAAGATCGGATGACGTTCCTCCGGTGGAGTCGTAATCGTCGACATTTCGCGGATTCCAGTGACTGCCATTTCAAGGGTTCGCGGGATTGGCGTCGCTGACATCGCTAAAACATCTACAGAGGTGCGTAATTTCTTCAGCGACTCCTTCTGCTCAACACCAAATCGCTGCTCTTCATCGACAACGACAAGACCCAAATCCTTAAAGACCACATCGCCTGAAAGTAGACGATGAGTTCCGATGATGACGTCGACTGATCCAGTTTCCAGATCCTTCAATATTTCTTTGCTCTCCTTGGCAGAGTTGAAGCGCGAAAGACCAGCGACCTTCACAGGAAACCCGGAATACCTCTCGGTGAAGGTTGCCTGATGCTGTTGCACAAGAAGCGTGGTCGGCACGAGGACTGCTACCTGTTTGCCATCTTGGACCGCCTTGAAGGCGGCGCGAATAGCAATCTCCGTCTTTCCATATCCCACGTCTCCACAGATGATGCGGTCCATCGGGTAGGGCTTCTCCATGTCGCGCTTAACTTCCTCGATCGTAGAAAGCTGATCAGGAGTTTCGATGTAAGAGAAAGCGTCCTCAAGTTCTCGCTGCCACGGAGTATCTGGCGAGAAGGCATAACCCGGAGTGCTCGTGCGGGCTGCATAAAGACGTATCAATTCTCCGGCGATCTGGCGAACAGCTTTTCGTGCACGGCCCTTTGCCTTCTGCCAGTCGCCGCTACCAATGCGGTGCACCGTAGGTGCTTCCCCGCCCACATATTTGCTCACCTGTTCTAGTGAATCGGTGGGAACAAATACTCGGTCGCCGGGTTGCCCGCGCTTGGCCGACGCATACTCAATAACCAGATATTCCCGGGTGATCGTTCCAATTGTTCTGTGCACGAGTTCCACGTATCGGCCAATGCCGTGCTGCTCATGGACTACGTAATCCCCAGCCTTCAATTCCAGCGGGTCAATTGCCTGCTTGCGCCGAGAGGGCAGCGCATCTCCGTCCTTTCCGCTGCCCTTGTGTCCCGATAGATCGCGCTCGGTCATAAATAGCAGTGATGCGGCGTGGGATAAGAAACCGTGGCTCAATTTCGAGGTCGTCACATAAACAGTGCCATGAACTGGTTGGCTTGCGATTTCAGAGACCATCCGCACCGGCAGGTCTGCGTTTCTAAAGATGTCGGCAAAGCGCTCTGCCATACCTGAGCCGAGGGCCGAGAACACAACCGAGTGATTGTGCAATAAAGATTCGCCGATGATCTCAACTGCTCTGTCGGTATTTCCGCGCATCGGCTCGATGGGAGTAGCGTCCAAAAAGATGACATCGACTTCCAAGTCGCTACCGAAAGGGCTGTAGTTTCGCGACGGGATTGCGAGATCACTCAGTTGCTGTTGAATCTCATCCCACGTTAGATATGTTTCCTGGCCGTCATACAACGGTGCTGCCCCGCCGAATGCCGCGTTGGACCACGAAGCCGCCAAGAATTCCTCGTTCGTCGCCAACAAGTCAGAAGAGCGCGACCGGATTCGTTCTTGTTCAATGAAAATGACTTCAGTGTTTGGCAATGCGCGCTCAAGAATGCTCTGCTGATCATCAACCAGCAGCGGAATCAAGGACTCCATACCTTCGGTGATGATTCCCTCAGCCAATCTTTCGCAGATCTCTTCCGCCGCCGGATACTTCGCGGGAATCCTCAATGCGCGCTCTTTCACACTATCTGTCAGCAACAACTCACGGCACGGATAGATATGCAAAGCACCGACTACAGGTTGGAAAGTTCGCTGGTCGGCAACTTCGAAATAACTCAGTTCTTCGATCTCATCGCCGAAGAAATCCACGCGCACGGGGTGATCAGACAATGGCAAGAAGATGTCGACGATCCCTCCGCGGACCGCGAAATCCCCACGCCTCTCAACCAGATCGGTGCGAGAGTAGGCCAAGGCCGAGAGATGACTGACCAGTTTCTCTAACCCGATCTCCTGTCCGATCTCCAGCTCCATCAAAGGAGATTTGGCGAGATCGGCGATAAAGCGATGGATCAGCCCGCGCGACGGGGTAACAATGATCGGGTATGTAGAAATGCCCTCGCGGCGCTGTTTCTCGATCTCATAGAGAACATGAATTCTCTTTGCCACAGTGTCGCTTCGCGGGCTCAAACGCTCGTGGGGCAACGTCTCCCAAGCCGGGAACTCAAAGACGTTCTCGTGCAAAGTCCGCAGCTCGGTGGCCAGATCTTCCGCACCGCGACTGGACGAAGTCACGACAATCAAGGGACGCTCTTGCGCTCTTAAGGCAATCAGGAATGGATAGATGGAAGTCGGGGCCACCAATGTGCCGGTGGCTGTGATTGCATCACTGATATCCTTCGAGGCAGCTAGAGCAGGCAGTAATCCCCGCATCGTTGCGACCTCACCTTCAAATGCCAATAAGCCCCATTTCCCAAATCGGGAGGGGCATCTTCATTCTAGAGCAGATCTCCTGAGAGGATTAGCCTCATGTCAGCCCACGATGCGACCAACGATGACGCTGAACTCCGCGCCGATGTGCGCAAACTCGGCGATCTTCTGGGACAGACCCTTGTTCGCCAAGAAGGACCTGCTCTTTTGGTTCTCGTTGAAGCAGTCCGCAAAGCGGTTCGCGAAGGCGGCGGCGAAGAAATTCTCGCAAACGTCAGCGTCGATGAATCCGTCCAACTCGTCCGCGCATTCAGCACGTACTTCCATCTGGCAAACATTGCGGAGCAAGTTCACCGATCGCGCATCTTGGAACATGATCGCGAAGTTTCCGGATCCTGGCTCTCCCGCGCCGTCGACAAGATTATTGATGCGAAAGAAAATCCCGTGCCTGGTCATGAAATAACCAATGAAAATATTGCACACTGGCTCGCTGATTTCTCAGTTCGTCCCGTTTTCACCGCACACCCTACCGAGGCTGCACGCCGATCCGTCCTTGGCAAACTCGGACAAGTAGCCGATCTTCTTAATCAAGATTCATCGGCGCTGCAAACACGTCGCCTGGGTGAAACCGTCGACTTGTTATGGCAGACCGATGAACTTCGCCTTGGTCAGCCAGAGCCACTTGATGAGGCGATGAACGCCCTCTATTACCTTGATGATCTTTTCACTCACACGATCCCTGAAGTACTTGATGAATTTGCCCGTGAATTGCGTCGGGTGGGCGTGGCAGTCTCACCAACAGCGCGTCCACTCTCTTTTGGCACATGGATCGGTGGCGACCGCGACGGCAACCCTAACGTCACACCCGATGTCACCCGCGAGACCATGGTCCTTCAAGTCGGCCACGCGATTCGTGTAACTCTTGCCGCTATGAATGAGATCCGGCAAGTTCTCTCGGTATCCACTCGCATTGCTGGTGCATCGGAGGAACTAGAAGATTCCGTCACAGAAGACATTGCAAACCTTCCAGAAATTGAAGCGCGCTACCGCCGTCTCAACGCTGAAGAGCCATACCGAATGAAGGCCACGGCAATCGTCCATCGCCTCAACCTTACGCGCGCCCGTCACGCGAAAGGTATCGACCATGTTCCTCACCGCGATTACAAAGACACGCATGAACTCCTTGCCGATCTCACACTCATGCGCGATTCTCTCTTCGCACACAAGGGCGAACTCATAGCCACCGGTCTTCTCGAACGCACAATCCGCGCAGTTTCCGCCTTCGGTCTCACCCATGCCACAATGGATATTCGCGAGCACGCACAAGCTCATCACCACGCTCTTGCCCAACTTCTTGAAGTTCCAAATTACAATGCGCTCACGCCTGAACAACGTCTAGAAATGCTCGCCAAAGAACTAGACCATCCTTATTACTATCTCCCCGACGGCTTAGATGCTCAAGGCAAGAAGACTTTGGACACCTTCAAAGCGATCGGTGATCTCATCGAGCGATTCGGCCCTGAAGCAATCGAGACCTACATCGTCTCAATG
>JANMBV010000085.1:0-2142 GCA_031360585.1 Actinomycetes bacterium
CGCGTGGCGCAGCCAGTCGCCGCCGGCCAGCGTGGCGACCAAGCCGCGGTCCAGGCCCCGGCTGGCCCGCCAGTCGATGTCCTCGACGCAGGCTGCGCTGACCTTCAGCCTGGCGGCCTTGAGCAGCCGGGCCACGCGCCGATCGTCGCGCCAGGCGATCTCGCGCTGCACCAGCAGTGTCAGCCGGTCATCGAAGGACAGCGCCGCTGCGGCGGTGGTGCTGGCCTGATCCTCGATGGCGCGCACCATGCCGTCCAGGCGCAGGGTTCGCAGTTGGTCCAGGGTGTGTTCGTTCAGCATGGCATTCCTTGTGGGTGTGATGGGTGGGATGGTTGAGACAGGGTCAGTGGTAGTAATCGGGGCCGCGCACGTTCTCGTGCTCGATGACCGGGTTGGCCGCCAGCAGCAACGAGGCCTGGCGGTCCAACCCGCACTTGAGGATGTTGGTGACGCTCCTCAGGTTGGGCGCGCGGATTGCCATGGCCCGCGTGCAGGCCGCCTCCAGGCGTTCGGCCGAGTAGCGCCGCACCAGGGCCAGCAGGCCCAGGCAAGCCCGGTAGCCTTGCTCGGGGTGCGGGCGGTGTTCGAGCTGCCAGGTGACCACCGCAGCGGTGCTCACGCCGATGCGCTGACCCCAGGTGATCAGCTTGGCCGGCGTCCATTCCAGGTGCGCGCGGTGCGACGCCGGCATGTGCTCGGCCGTGGTGGTGAAGCCGCCGCGCACCGGGCTGACGGCGTGGCCGGCCACGCGCTGGTTCGAGGCGAAGCACTCCAGCAGCGCGCCGGTGACGCGCACGTCGATCCTGGCGCCCACCAGCCGGTGCGGCACGCTGTAGTAATGGCCGTCGAACTCGACGTGGTAATCGATGTTGACCTTGGCGGTCTTCCAGCGGCTGATGACGAAACGCGCCGTCGGCAGGGGCCGCAGGGCCGGCGCGTCGAGCAACTCGAAGGCGCTGCGCCGGCAGCCGGGCAGCTTCTTGAAGGGCCGCTGGTTCAGGTCCACCAGCAGCTCGGCGATGGCGGTGTTCAGCTCGACCAGGCTGAAGAAACGGCGGTTGCGCAAGCGAGCCAGGATCCAGCGTTGCACCAGCAACACCGAGCCCTCCACCTTGGGCTTGTCGCGCGGGTGAGCCGGGCGTGCGGCTAGCACCGCACAGCCGTAGTGCTTGGCGAATTCCTCGTACGTGCGATTGGGTTCGGGGTCGTAGCGGTCGGGCGTCTTGATCAGCGAGCGGGTCTGGTCGGGCACGATCAGCTTGGGCGTGCCGCCGATGAATTCCAGCGCCAGCACCTGCGCGTTGATCCAGTCGGCGGTGGTCTGGCGCGGCGTGGCGCAGGCGTAGGTGTAGTTCGACGCGCCCAGCGTGGCCACGAAGATCTGGGCCTGGCTGATCTCGCCGGTGGCTGCATCGACGATGGGCACGGTGCTCCCGGCGTAGTCGACGAACAGCTTCTCGCCGGCGATGTGGATCTGGCGCATCGAGCGCGCTTGGGTCGCGGCGAACGCCCGGTACTTGACGCAGAAGCTGGTGTACTTGTAGGCCAGCGGGTTGCCGGTGGCGTACTCCTCCCACAGCAGCATCAGCGTGACGCCGGCGCGCTTGAGCTCCTGGTGGATCAGTCCGAAGTCGGGCGCGAGCTGATGGCTCGAGCGGGGCACCGGCGGGCGGTACAGCCGGGCTTCCAGGGCATCGTCGCAGAGGCCCTCGGCGACGGGCCAGTCCACGCCAGCCACCCTGGCCAGCAGCACGTACTTGCCGACCACGCTCTTGGAGATCTTGAGCGCGCGTGCGACCTCGTTGTAGCTCAGCCCGGCCTGCAAGTGCAGGCGCAATGTCTCTCGGATACGGCGCATCGTGACTCTGTTCGTTGGCATCGGCTTGGACCGCAAAAAGCGGTGAGCCTGAGGCCGGTCAGAAATTCACTTGCATGCCACCCCATCGTCCACGATCACGCTGAAACAGCGTCCACGATCAGACTGAAACGCCGTCCACGATCACGCTGAAATCCCGTCCACGATCAGCCTGAAATGGCGTCCACGATGGGCTGAAATACGCACCACGGCAAGCCGAGCACCAAGGCATCGAATTGCGGCTGCGTCAACGTCATCGGTGCAGGCCCTTGGGGCACACCGCGCGG
>JANMBV010000090.1:0-17780 GCA_031360585.1 Actinomycetes bacterium
GGTTAGGAAGAAGAGTTGCCGCAAGAATATGGCAAAGGAGGACCCACTCGTCTCCAGAGAATGGATGGAAGAAGCCGATAGGACCATGACAAGTCCCAATACCGTCAGCGACGCCGCGCTTACGAGCAATAGATAGTACGAACTAATCGGCTGAGATAGAAAGCTCCTTGACCGACTCATCTGATCACGAGTTTCTTCACCGCTTGGCAGAACTGGTCTCCGCGATCTGCATACGAAATGAACTGATCCATGGAGGCGCAAGCCGGGGCCAGCAAGACTGTATCCCCATTTTGGGCCAATTTTACCGCTTCCATGACGACCTTCTCCATAAGGGAAGTATCCTCACCTTCAACCGCATCAACTCGAATGATTCTCACATGTTCGGCATTCTCAACTAACTCGTGAGCAATGAGCTCGCGATCCTTGCCAATGAGAATGGCCGCCTTTACGTGACCGGCAGCCTGGGAAATGAGTTCGTGCATCGAAGCCCCCTTGGCAAGCCCTCCCGCAATCCAAATGATTGATGGAAAGGATCGCAAAGAAGCCATCGCAGCATGAGGGTTTGTCGCCTTGGAATCATTGATCCAGCTGACGCCATCCCTTTCTCCGACCAATTCAATTCGGTGTCGTCCTGGACGAAAGGCTTGAATCCCCTGGCGAATCGCCGAATGTTCAATACCGACGCTGAGCGCTAGAGCCGCACCGGCGAGGGTGTTGGAAACGTTATGTGGTGAAGTAGGTTGAATATCTACCAGTTCGGCAATCACCTCGGCTTCATCCGGGTCTGAGACGAAGGCCCGATCAACCAATAGGTTCTCCACTACTCCTATCTCACCGGGCTTGGGTGGATTGAGCGAGTAAAAAACTTTCTTGCCCTTCCATGACGAGGTGTTCTCCAATACCGAGAGATCGCCACCGTTTAGAATTCCCAATTGAGATCTATCAAGGATGCGCAATTTTGCCTTCACATAGTTCTCAAAACTCCCATGCCAATCGGTGTGATCATCAGCGATATTCAAGATGGCACATGCGTGGAACTCCGGAAGATCACTCCAGTACAATTGGAATGAGGACAATTCCAAAACAAGGAACTCAAAATCGACACTTCCTACGACGGCGCCAATAACGGTATCCCCGACATTTCCACATGCTTTGGCGCTTCGACCTCCCGCACGAAGCATTGTGGCAGTCAATTCAACAGTAGTCGTCTTCCCATTAGTTCCGGTGATCGCCAACCATTTTTGGAGTGGCCGCAATTCGCTCTTCAAGAGCCAAGCCAGATCAACCTCACTCAGAATTCGGACTCCTTGCTGACGTAAAGATTGCAGCAGGGGATGGTTGGGTCGCCACCCCGGCGAGATGATGGCAAGATCCCACTTCTCCGATAACGCATGATCGGCGGTTATAAAACGATCGTCGGCCAACAAACTGGAATCTTCATCGAGAATAGAAATCTCGCTTCCAAGATTTCCCAGGATCTCTGCAACAGATATTCCGGTGACACCCCCGCCGACAATGAGCACCTTCGCCCGTGCCAATTCGGCCACTTTCATCGCTATCTCGCAACCCACTGGGCATAAAACAAGCCGAGTCCCAATGCGACTCCTAGGCCGGCAATTATCCAGAAGCGAAGGAGAATTGTGACCTCCCCCCAGCCGATCAATTCAAAGTGATGGTGCAGCGGGGCCATTTTGAATATGCGTTTGCCACCAGTTGCCTTGAAATATACGCGCTGCATTATTACCGACATCGTGATGATCACGAAGAGTCCACCTAGCGGCACCAACAGCAATTCAATACGAAGGGTGGCGGCAAATCCAGCAAGTGCGCCACCAAGGGCAAGCGAACCCGTATCTCCCATAAATATCTTCGCAGGCGAGGCATTCCACCAGAGAAAGCCCGTGCAGGCTCCCGCGAGTGAGGCAGCAAGTACCGCGAGATCGAGAGGATCTCGAACGAGATAGCAATTTGTTCCTGCGGTTACATAACAGCCTTCGCCAAACTCCCAGACCCCAATCAAGACAAAAGCCAAGAAAGTCATCACAGAAGCACCCGTTGCCAGGCCGTCCAGACCGTCAGTGAGATTCACCCCGTTGCTTGTCGCAGCTACCATGACGATGATCAAGATGACCACAATGACGGGACCGAGTTTCAGCGATGTATCTCGCACAGTAGATAGGAAAAGTGAAATTGGCGTGAGACTATGTGGATCGGCAAAGTGAATACCCAAGCCTCCAAAGATTGCGGCGAGGATCGTCTGCCCCAGGATCTTCTGTTTTCCCGTTAGCCCGAGAGATTTCTGCCGAGAAACTTTCAGCCAATCATCTGCAAATCCCAACGCCCCTAGAGAGACGATGAGGCCAATTACGAGAAGTGCCGAAACGCTCACGGAAACTTGGGTAACTGCGTGACTTAAAAAGTATCCTAAAAGTGAGGCAAAAATAATAATAATGCCACCCATGGTCGGAGTCCCGCGCTTAGTGTGGTGGCTGCTCGGTCCATCATCCCGAATGATTTGTCCGTACCCTCGACGAGAAAGGAACCGGATGAGGATTGGAGTGCCGAAAAGACTGACGAAGAGAGCGATCGCTCCAGCGATGAGAATTTCCCTCATTGTTCCTCGCCTACTCTCTGCTCCCATTTTTCAATCAACAACGAAACCAATTCTTCCAGCTTTTCTGCTCGCGACGCCTTTACTAGCACGACATCACCTGGGGAAAAATAGTCGGAAATCTCCAATGCCTCTTCCTTGGTATCGCAAAAATGAACATCCAACGCACCATCTTGCGGGAGATCGTGTGCAAACTCAGGTGCACCAATGCAGACCAAATTGTCTATACCCAGGGACTGCGCCAATAATCCGATTCGTGCATGCTCCTCCAATGACGAAGCCCCTAATTCATGCATACGCCCCAAGAATGCCCATGATTGGCCACCTCTCTCCTGCGCAAAAAATGACAATGTGCGCAATGCCGCGGCGGTTGAATCTGGATTTGCGTTGTAGGCATCGTTGATTACCAGGAGATTTGACACCTCCTGAAGTTCCATCCTCCATTTGCTCTGAAGTTCGGCGGTGGAAAGACCTCCTGCGATTACATCGATTGGAATATTCAATGCGGTGCACACGGCTGCCGCTGCCAAAGCATTCGGAATCTGATGAGCACCGATGAGGCGAAGGGCCACGGCCTGCCTACCCTGGGGCGTCACAAGGTCAAAATGCGCTCGTCCCTCCCGAATATCAATATCAGCGGCCCGAATTTGAGCTTCATGAGTCTGGCCGAAGGTAAGAACCCGTGCCTTCAAGCCAACAGCCATTCTGGGTGTGTACTCGTCGTATCGCCCCAGGATCGCAATTCCATCTTCAGCGAGGCTGTTGACCAATTCGGATTTTGTTGCCGCCACCGCTGCAAGAGAGCCAAACTCCCCCACATGAGCCTGGCCAACTTTCAATACGACACCGACATCGGGCTCCGCTATCTGGCACAAGGCTTTGATATCACCAACATGTCGAGCACCCATCTCTAAGATGCAATATTGAGTGGATTCGCTGCAACGAAGAAGGGTCAAGGGGGCGCCCAATTCATTGTTAAACGAGGCAAAAGTTGCGACAGTTTCGGCTTGCATGCGGAGTATCCATGCCAATAGATCCTTTGTTGTTGTCTTGCCTTGCGAACCGGTGATTCCGATGACTTTCAAATTCAGAAGGTGTTTCCTAACGTAATGAGCGAGTTCGCCCAATGCACGGAGAACATCAGGAACGATGATGCACGGAACATCCACGCGACGACTCGTCAGAGCCAGCACTGCACCTTGCTCGAAGGCAGCTTGAGCGAATTCGTGCCCGTCGCGAAAATCTCCTTTAAGCGCCAAGAAAATCGAACCAGGTGCCGCTTTGCGCGAGTCAAAGACTGGTTCCTTGCTAACAAGAATATCGTCGGCTCCGTGTAGTTCCCCATGAACAATGTCAGCTATTTGCCTGGTAGTTAGCGCGATCACCAGCGTGCCTCGATCGCTTGCGCCAACGCCAGACGATCATCAAAAGGCGTCGTCACTCCTGCGCTCTCCTGGCCAGTTTCATGGCCCTTGCCCAGTATGACGACGATATCTCCGCTAAGGGCCTGTGAGACCGCGTAATCAATGGCAGTTTTCCGATCCGAGATAACCTGATCAGGTTGAATAATTGCTAAACCTTGAGTCATTTGCTCGAGGATCTTTATCGGATCTTCTGACCTTGGATTATCACTAGTGAAAACCGCGATGTCGCTTCCGGTAGCAAGTGCCTTGCCCATCAAGGGTCGCTTGGATGAATCTCTATCGCCGCCGCATCCCAAAATTGCAATGACCTTCCCTGTAGTCATCGATCGACAGGCTTCGAGAACTCGTGCCACAGCATCTGGTGAGTGGGCGTAGTCGACAAAAGCCCCGAAATCTTGTCCAAGGGCCACAGGTTGCATTCGACCCTGGGCGCCAGAGAGTGTCGGCAAAATGGTTGCGATCTCCAGCGGGTCAACTCCGCTCTCAAAGGCTAGAGCCACGGCCATCAAAGAATTATCTAAGTTGTACTCCCCGTGAAGTGGGAGAAGGCCCTCGATGAGTATTCCCCCTGGTCCGCGAATGCTCACATCATTGCCCCGTAGATGCGAATGTGCGGTTACATAACTCCAGTCAGCCTTCGGGTCATTTCTAGAAAGAGTACACAAGGCAATCTCAGTACTTTCGGCCAATCGCGCCCCGTAGGGATCGTCGATATTTATGAAGGCTAGGTCTGCGTATTCAAATGTGAATAAAGACGCCTTAGCCTGAAAATAAGCCTCCATTGTGTTGTGGAAATCCAGATGATCTTGCGTCAAGTTGGTAAAAGCAACGGCGGCAAAATGAGATCCTCGAATCCGCTCCAGAGCAATCGCATGGCTGGAGACTTCCATAGCCAGGTTGCGCACGTGGCGCTCTCGCATTGTGGCAACCAGGGCCTGGAGATCCGAACTCTCTGGAGTCGTCCGCTTACTCTTTAACAAATCGAGGCCAATTCGCGTTTCAACGGTACCGATGAGTCCACTTTCTCTGCCGGCCGCAGTCCAGATTTGGTGCAAAAGGGTGGTCGTTGTCGTCTTTCCGTTTGTTCCCGTGATTCCTACGCTGTAGATATCGCGTATTGGCTCGTCATAGAACCAGGCACTTAGTGTTCCGGCCGAACGCCGCGGATCCTTAACAACTACGGCTGGTAAACCATTTGCGAGTTCAGCAACTATTTGCGCTCCGGCGGAATCCGTAAGGACTGCCAGAGCCCCTCTTGTTTTTGCGTCTGTGCAAAAACGAGCACCATGCGTCTTGGCACCTGGAAAGGCAAGGAAAAGATCACCAGGTTCAACCTCCTGACTTGAGTGAGTCAGACCCGAAATCATTACGTCCTCATTCACGAAATCGGCATTGAGGAGATTGGCCGCGGATCGCAGGGACTTCTCGTAACGCATAAGTGGTCTTTGCATCAATTCTTTCCTTTTATTACTGCAACAGTGGTTGATTGCCACTTTGCAACTTGCGATTCATTCAGAGGATAAGGGATAACTTGAGTATTGGTAGGAGCTACATGCCTCGACTGCAGCACGAATGACATGACCTTTTTGAAAACTGGGCCGCCCAAAGTGCCACCCCAGTGAATACCCTTGGGGCCTTGAATAGTCACGCTAATTACGTAGCGCGGCTTGTCTGCAGGAGCAAAGCCGATGAACGAAGCTGTATAACCTCGGTAGCAATGGCACGATTCATCCACTCGTTGAGCCGTGCCCGTCTTTCCTGCGACGCGATAACCAGGAATGGCTGCCTCAGGAGCTGTGCCATTGGCGGCAACCACGCTCTCCATCATCAACCGAAGTTCACTTGCTGTAGTGGCACTTACAACTCGCACACCGCTATTGGCGGCAGCAGGGGTGAAGCGGCCATCGGAATCACCTGTACCCGCAATAACCGTTGGCGAAACGCGAATTCCATCATTGGCGATAGTTGCAAAGATGCTGGTGGCCTGCATCGAAGTCACGGAATATCCTTGTCCGAAGGCAACTGTCGGGGCCGTCGTGCCGCTCCAATTGGCAACATCTGGCAACACGCCCTGGGATTCGCCCGGAAGACCTGATCCGGTATTAGTCCCCACACCAAACTTCTTCAAATAGCTATAAAGCCTTGCATCCCCCAATTTTTGACCAACTTTGATCGCACCAACGTTGCTCGAGATAGCCAAAATTCCCGTCGGTGTTAGTTGTTCGACGACGTGACGATCATGATCGCGAAATGTCCGATTGGAGACTTTGATAAAGTCGGGAACAGTAAAAAGCGTGGTCGGAGATATCTTGCCCTCCTCAAGAGCGGCTGCCATTGTCATGACTTTTCCCGTGGAGCCGGGTTCATAGACATCCTGCACCGCTGGATTCCGCATGAGTGCGAGGGAAACTTTCTTGGTGTTGTTCGGATCAAATGTTGGAGCTGTTGCAAGAGCGAGAATCTGCCCAGTCTTGGGATCCATCACAATCACAGTCCCACTTATCGCATGGGAGGTCTTGACCGCATCCGCGATCGCCTGCGAAGTAATCCATTGAACATCGCGATCAATGGTCAATCGCACTGTCGTACCTGTTTTTGCAGTCACCAATTCTTGCTGAGATCCGGGAATTTCAGCACCGTACCCATTTGCATAACTGTATTTGCCTTCAACCCCCGTGAGGAGTGAATTCATGCTTGATTCCAAGCCAGTAGCGCCGACACCTGCCTGGTTCACAAATCCAACGAGCGATCCGATGAGCTCTCCTGAGGGATACTCACGGGTATACCCGCGTTCAGGATAGAAACCAAAAAGTCTCTGGAATTTGTCTTTGCGAGCCAGACTCTGGTTATACGCATCAAATGCGCTCTTGAGGGACACCCATGTCGCTGGCGTCACGTTGCGAGCAACAAGATTCCATCTTCTCTTACCAGTCACGAGTTTTGCAACATCGCTCACCTGCATAGAAAGGATCGGAGCTGCAATTTCGGCGAATTTGATTGGATTCGAAATTAGTGTTTGATCCACGACCACGTTGATTGCCGAAACGCTACGAGCAAATTCTACGCCGTTGATGTCAGTGATAGATCCTCTCGGTGCTGGCATTATTGAAATCGTCGACATCTCATTCGCGGCACGAAGCGCGTATGTGTGGGCTTGTACAGCCTGAATATCTACCAACCGAAGGCCTAGTAGTCCGAGTAGGAAGATAATCGAGAAGAGCAGGATCCCAATTCGAGAGCGCGATAGCGAGAAATCGGCCATATTTACCCTTTAGGGTGCGCCGATTTCAATGTGGAGGAATTCAATGACAAGAATCGTGGACTCTGCGAGGGCACCATTCCTTGTGCGATGGCACGGACGGCCAACACTTCCGGAGAAGATGCCAAGTCGATTTGGCGCATTACGGCTTCCCGTTGATCGCTCAATGTAGTTGCTTGAGCCTGCAAGCGATGCAACTCGAATGCATCTTGTGCAAGCATGGTGTTGATTGCCAGCAACACGAGAAGTCCAATTCCACCGATTATCGAAAGAAAAATAACGAAAGTTTTTCGATCGGCCTTCTCTCTCGTATTTATGTCTGGAACAAGGCGCAGAACTGCTCGGAATGATTTCTCCGCGACAATTTGTCTAGATCGTGTGGTTGCTGGTGCTAGAACCGGGAGTGCCACTATGCGGCCACCCGTTCGATTGCTCGAAGACGCACGGACTGCGATCTAGGATTCTCTTCAAGTTCGCTCTGTGATGGAGTTTCTTTTCCGCGAACCACGAGGATGAATTTGGCGGCAAGTTCAGGAATTTCTATCGGGAGTTCCCGAGGAGTTTTGGACTCGCTGGCAGCGACAAAAAACTCCTTCACAATGCGATCCTCGAGAGACTGAAACGACATGACTACCAAGCGGCCACCGACCACTAGCGCATCAAGAGACGCTGGAATCGCCCTCGTCAGCACGCTCATTTCATCATTTACGGCGATCCGAAGTGCTTGGAAAGTCCTCTTGGCAGGGTTCCCACCGGTTCGACGAGTGGCAGCAGGAATACTCTCCTTGACGAGTGCCGCCAACTCCGCAGTTGAGTCCATAATGGAAATCGCGCGACGACGAATAATCGCATCGGCGATGCGGGGGGCAAATTTTTCCTCACCGTACTTTCGCAGGATCATAATTAGTTCCTCACGGTCGGCAGAATTGATGATCTCTCCCGCTGTTCTTCCTTGGCTTCTGTCCATACGCATGTCCAGCGGCGCATCGTTGGCGTAGGAAAAACCGCGTTCGACTTCATCTAATTGCATTGAAGAAACTCCGAGATCGAAGAGAATGCCATCCACTTTCGTGTACCCGAATTCTTCAATGCATTCTTGAATTTGGTCATAGGCAGCGTGAACACTCTTAATTCGATCGCCGAATGGTGCCAGTCGTGAAGTAGCAACAGCAATGGCATCCTCGTCGCGGTCAATTCCAATGACGACCAGACTTGGAAATTTCGTCAAGAGCGCTTGGGTATGTCCGCCTAAGCCCAAGGTGGCATCAACAACTACCGGATTTTTACTTCTTTCAATTGCGGGGGAAAGTAATTCGATGCAACGATCAAGCAAAACAGAAACGTGCTGAGCCATCCTCTCCCCCTTAACCTCTATTGAAGCTTTAGTAATCTCGAATTTGTCTTAACGGTTTGCCATTCGAACTTCTCTCCTCTGGTCACCGCCGGCCGACGGAACTATTTGTGTCGGCACCGGGGAAGGGGTGCCGATTCATAAGGTCGGCGGTGGCCACAAGAGAGATCCACTCGATTGCTCTAGAAGAGTCCTGGAAATACCTCCTCTGATACGTCGGCAAAGCCCTTTTCGCGATCGGCCAGGTATTCGCGCCATGACTGCGCATCCCAAATTTCAACGCGCGTATTCGCACCAATTACTACGCACTCTTTTTCCAGCGAGGCATACGTACGCAATCCCTGCGGGATTGTGATTCGACCTTGGCGGTCCGGAATTTCATCGTGAGCTCCTGCAAACATCACGCGCATGTAATCGCGGGCAGATTTGGCGGTGACAGGTGCCTGTCTCAAAGTCTGCGTAATGGAGGCAAACTCAGTGGACGGAAAGACGTAAAGGCAGCGCTCTTGGCCTTTGGTGATAACCAGGCCACTTGCTAGTTCATCGCGGAATTTGGCCGGCAGGATAAGGCGGCCTTTTTCATCCAACCGAGGTTCATGGGTGCCAAGAAACATGTGGTCCCCTTCCCCAGGTCCGCGCTCTTTACTCCACTTTACTCCATTTCTCTCCCTTTTCAACCACCTTGATCCATCTTTCTCCCTCGCGGTCCACTCCCTCCCACCCAGAACCCACAAAAGGGCAGAAAAAAAGCCCCGTAAGGGGCTGACCACACTTAACCTGCCTACTGGTCGAATTTACTGATCGAAATTGCGTCGCTCCCAGCGGTCCTCAAGACGTGAGTTGAGTTTGCCCCTGCGAGGACGCTTGGAAGGTGCACGCAGGGCGCTCACCCCGGATAAAGCAGAGATGGCCAGGGTGACTCCACCTAATGAAATTAGGAAGCCCAAAATTCCAACGGGGGTGGTTTTGGTAATCAGTCCAGCGAAGATTGTGGCAATGCCAATCACCGTCAGAACGACCCCAAGGAGAACCCGATTTCGCCCCGGGTAGAGGCGAGTTCCAGTGAGCGTGGAGACCAGACGGGGATCATCGGCCGAGAGGGCCTCTTCCATCTGGGCGAGGAGTTTGCGCTCGTGATCTGAAAGCGCCATTTCACCCTCCTTCGCTCACGATATGACCGTGATATGCCCACAATAGAACATCTGAGCCTTCAATGCACACTCAAACTACGTGGTACTCGACTGTCCTATTTCTCACTATCTCGTCGCATCAAACGTGCAGGTCGGACACTTCCAGGGCCGAAGCGAGCCTGGGCGCGATCAATGGCTCCCTCAGCCTCTCTCCAGCCTCGCTCTCGGGAACCCAGAACCAGCTGTTCGCAAGCCTCGGATTCGAGATTTTCCAGGCCAACTCCTACTAGACGCAGCCGTGCCCGATCAAGATGAAGCCCGAGAAAGAGTTTTTTTACCACTTCATAGGTTTCATGCGTGCTGTCGATAGCCAGCGGCAAAGTCTTGGACCGGTTTATCGTTGTGAAATCTGCATAACGCACTTTTATCGAAATTGTCTTGGCAAAAAGATTTCTTTCGCGCAGGCGATGGGTCGCTTTTTCACTTAGGCGTAGGAACTCTTGCAGAATTATTTCTTGATCATCAATATCTCGAGCAAAGGTTTCTGCAGCGCTAATGCTTTTATCAGGTTCATCCGAAACAACATCTCGGTAATCGCGCCCCCAGGCCAATTCGTACAGCGAAGATCCGCTAGCTTCTCCCAATGCACGAATCAAAGTAGCGCGAGGAGTATGTGCAATCTCTGCAACGGTGCGCAAACCTAATCGTTCGAGCACCTCAGTCGTCTTCGGCCCCACGCCCCAAATGGCAGAGACAGGTAATGGGTGAAGAAAATTAAGTATGCGGTCTGCAGGGATTTCGAGCATGCCATCTGGTTTACAGCGTCCCGATGCGAGTTTGGCAATGAACTTCGAAGGTGCGATCCCCACAGAACAGGTGATGCCTTCTTGTGCTTCCACTTTTGCGCGAATTGCGGTTGCAATCTGGCGTCCCGTTCCGAGCAATCGTCTTGAGCCAGTGACATCGAGAAATGCCTCATCTAATGAGAGCGGTTCGACGTGCGGGGTGTACGAATGAAAGATTTCCATTATGTGCTCGGAGACCTCGCTATAGCGACCATGATCTGGCGTGATAAAAATTGCGTGTGGTGCCAGCCGCTGTGCCCTTCCCACCGGCATTGCGGCGTGGATTCCAAAGGTGCGTGCTTGGTAATTTGCAGACAGAACGACTCCGCGCACTCCGGCACCGACAACCAATGCCTTCCCTTTAAGTGAAGGATCATCGCGTTCGGCAACCGAGGCATAGAAGGCATCCATGTCGACGTGGAGAATGGTTGCGGTACTCATATTACGAGCGTACTTCTACTTTGCAGATGCTTTTCGTAAGCAGCGCGGAGGTCCCATGCCCCAGTTGCGCGCAGTGAGACACCCCTTGGACCAGTGCGGCGGACTTCTCCGCGTACTAAAAATAGCAACGAGCTAAAGAGGACGCCGGCGTAATTGCGCTGGGCATCGTCGAAAAAAGTGGCGTCATTGCAGCCGTACCCATCGTCGATAGTCAGGAAAATAACGCGCTTGCCTGAGCGCACCGGAGGGCTCTGTCGAGCGACCTTCACGCCAGCAACCAGTACCGACGAGCCAGATCTTTGAGCAAGGAGGTCCGTGGATCGCACCGCACCAATCTCATTGAGAAAGTCTGCGTAAAACTCCAGAAGGTGGTGAGAGACATCCATCCCTAAATGATCCATCTCGTGACGCACTTTTTCGCTGGCGTCCAAATCTGGAAGACCACTTGAGATAAGCGCAGGCGGAGTGAAGCCGAAGTTGAGTTGCGATCCCCCCAATGACTGAGCTGAGGAACGCACTGGGGACCGGTGGAGATCGCCTAAGTGCAGAAGCAGATCCCGACGATTGATCCCTCCTTGGTCAATTTTGTGTATCTCATCAAAGGCTCCAACCAAGATTAATTTCTCTGTTGTAGGGAAGGAAACACCCGATCGGGAATGAAAGTCAGACAGATCCAGATAAGGCTGTCCGGCGATTATCGACTCCACCTCATCGCTGCTGATCCCCGACAAATCCGCAAGTGATACCCGTATTGCATACCCTCGTGCATCAGGCAAGGTAAGTCTGCGCCCTGTACTCTTGCCGTCAAAAGCTACTGCTGGTACCCGTGCCATATTCGGATCAACTCGCTCGACGCGATATGTAGAAGAAGATCGATTGACATCTATCGAGGCAATCGCAACACCTAATTGACGTGCGTCATCAAGGATTAAGCGTTTGGGATACATGCCGGGATCATGTGTTAGAACCCCGGCTATAAAGGCAGCGGGGTAGTGGGCTTTGAGCCAGGCCGATTGGTAGGTCGGAAGCGCAAATGCCGCCGCGTGTGCTTTGCAGAAGCCAAAGGATGCGAAGGCGCGCAAAATATTCCATACGGAATCAACTATCTGGATCTCATATCCGCGAGCCAGTGCTGTGGGATAAAACCAATCGCAGACTTGCTGTTGGCCTTCCCTATCTCCTAGTGCTCGTCTTTTCTCATCTGCCTGCGCAAGAGAGACTCCCGTAAGGATCGCAATAATTTGGATCACCTGTTCATGAAAAACAACGACGCCTTCGGTTTCGTGCAAGACGTTATAGAGATCGGGGTGGATGATCTGGGCCGGGCTCCAACCGTGGCGAGCACGGAGAAAGGGTGAAATCATGTCGCTCTTCACCGGCCCTGGCCGGAATAGGGAGATGTCGATAATTAAGTCGGTGAAAGTTTGCGGAGCAAGCTTTCCAACAAGTTCGCGCTGACCCGGGCTTTCAACTTGAAAAATCCCAAGAGTTCGGGTTGAGGCGATGAGATCGAAAGTTGGCTGATCATCCAATGCAATGACATCGATGTCGATGGCCTGTTCCGTCCTTTCAATTTCAGAGATCGCATAAGCAATAGTGGATTGCATGCGAACCCCAAGAATGTCGAGTTTGAGAAGACCAACAGCCTCGACGTCATCTTTGTCGAATTCCACCATCGGATAACCACCTGCATTAATTCGCAAAGGTGCACGATCAAGAAAAGCCCCGTCGGATAAAACAACAGCGCAGGGATGCATCGCTAAGTGGCGCGGAAGACCATCGAGTCGTTCTGCCAAAGAAATAGTCATTGCCGTCAAAGGGCTTTTGAGATTAAGCCCGCGCAGTTCCGGAAGGCTTGCCAATGCCTGTGAAATATTACGAGCGCGGATATGCGGAAGAGATTTCGCTATCAGATCGATCTCAACAAAAGGAAGCCCAAGGGCTGCACCAGTATCTCTGATGGCATGCCGGGCCCGGTATGTATCAACCATTGCAACAGTGGCACAACGGGAAGTATTACCAGGTGTGCTCCAATTGGAATCGCCATAGCGCTTGAAGACTAAATCGTAGATTTCCAATCGACGAGCGGATTCGACATCAATATCAATATCAGGAAGAGCCCGACGAAGGGGCGAGCAGAAACGCTCCATCAAGAGCCCATATCGTAATGGATCGACTCCGGAGATCCCAAGAAGGTGGCATATGAGCGAACCTGCACCACTGCCACGCGCTGCCACGCGGATGCCTCGCTCGCGTGCCATATCCGTGATATCTGCAACGGTGAGAAAATACGATTCGTAACCCAATGTTGCAACTGTTGCGAGTTCGTCGTCTAGACGTTTACGCGCCTGCTCAATCGTCGCGCTATCGCTGTAGCGCCAATGCAGACCGGCCTCTGAACGAGTGCGCAATATAGATTGCATCTGCAACGAGGAGCTGGCACCGACGATATGCGGTTCGGGTAGATGAATACCACCTAGGCCGATATCACGGGTTGGGGAGAGAACGGCTCTTTCTGCCCATTCGCGCGTTGTCGCAAGAAGCTCGCGTGCCGTGCGCTCCCCCGCGGCCCGTGAAATCTCCTCGGCAAGGGCAACCATCTCGGCACTTGATTTAAGGAATGCTTCAGCGTTTTTCCGTTCGACATGGCGAGTATGCAAAGGAACTAATTGACGTGCAGAATCCAAAATGTCGGCGATAGGGCCATCTTCACGCTCGCGCATACGGACCGCATTGGTGATGACGGCGGCAATCTTATGATCACGTGCGAAAATCAATGATCGCGCAGCATGGGCAGTAGATCGAGGTCCCGCCCCTGCAACCAAGTGCGACACGCATTCGATGGCATTGTCAGCAAAGAGTTCGCGCGTCTGCGCAAAACATTCAAGAGCCAGATCGCTGCGATGCAACGCAATAGCGACGCCAACTGGTGAATCGGGCCCATGTAGTGCCAGAAGATTCGTGCTGTACTCACTAAATTGCTGAAGGAAGTCCAGAGTAAGAACAGGGGCACGACTTGGCTCGAGCGTCTTATACGTGTTCAAAGAAGTCAACAATCGGGTAAGCGAGCGCCAACCGCCAGCGCCATGCGCCAAGAGAGTGACGCGCGGAAGACTCTTAGTGGATTTTTCTCTAGAGAGTGCACGTGGCGTTTCCATTGCAAGATCAATTCCGATAATTGGAGCAACTCCATAATCGACACAACTCTGAGCAAAGCGAATTGCACCAGCCAAACCATCGCGATCAGTAAGTGCCAGAGCCGGCATCTCATACTCACGTGCACGGGCAACAAGATCTAGCGGTTGAGTAGTGCCGTATTTAAGCGAGTAGGCGCTGCATGCGCGCAGATGGACGAATGTGCTCATCTAAAGAACCGTGATACGCCAGGTGCCAGTGATCTCGTCGCGTTCGATCTCAAAGGTAGTAAGGGCTCCGATGGGAGCTGCCTCCACTCTCCAGAGTGCGCGAGCGCCGTCATCGGGGCGATAGATGCCATCGCTAATGCGATTCCACCACCCCCCTGCTTCGCACCATCTGGAAAGAACACTGTGGATACGAAAACGCCTGCCTCGGAATGTGAACTCCACTGGGGTCGATCCATCGGCTAAAACTTCATGGGGTCCAACCTGGCTGACTTGGGCACGTCTAATAACAGGGCTCTGCCCTGAAATGGGCTCCTGGGTTGGGCTGGTGTTTTCGAACATATGTTCGAAAAATAGCCTCTAGCCCTGACAGGGGCAAGTCCCTTGCTTAACTTGCCTACTAGTGAGGCGTGATCTCCTGGATTAGAGCGCGCACCAAGGCCTCAATCTCATCTCGAATTGGGCGAGTTGCGGCAAGGTCTGCCCCAGCCGGATCAGCCAGCTTCCAGTCCAGGTACCTCTTGCCCGGGAAATAGGGGCAGGCATCCCCGCACCCCATCGTGATGACGACATCGCTATCTTGCACCGCCTGCGAAGTGAGGACTTTAGGAATCGCTCCAAAGAGATCGATCCCTTTCTCTCGCATCGCCTCCACGACAACTGCGTTAACTTCATGAGCAGGTTGCGTACCTGCCGATCGCACCTCAATCGCGCCCTTTGAAAGATGGGAGAGAAAAGCCGCCGCCATTTGAGAGCGGCCGGCGTTGTGAACACAGACAAAGAGCACGCTCGGTTTTATCA
Source organism: Actinomycetes bacterium (assembly GCA_031360585.1). GTDB lineage: Bacteria > Actinomycetota > Actinomycetes > Nanopelagicales > Nanopelagicaceae > QYPT01. The sequence goes on from JANMBV010000090.1 coordinate 15,225, forward strand.
TCGGGGATACCTCTTTCGTAGCCATAGTGAAACATAAACAAGTGCGACCAACGCTGGAACTTCAATCAACGGACCAATAACACCCACCATCGCCTGGCCTGATGTAATTCCCCAAACTCCGATACTCACTGCAATCGCAAGTTCAAAATTGTTTCCAGCAGCCGTAAAGGCCAGAGTGGTTGCCTTCTCGTACGGCAAACCGACTGCTCTGCCAAAAATATAGGAGATCCCCCACATGATTAAGAAGTAAATCAAGAGAGGAACTGCAACTTGGAGAACAACCCCAGGTGAATCAATGATTGCTCGGCCTTGCAACGCAAACATCAAAACTATTGTGAATAGCAGCCCATACAGGGCAAACGGAGCAACTCTCGGGATAAATTTCTCTTCATACCAATGAATACCCTTTTTGCGGACTCCCACTTTTCGTGTGAAATAGCCTGCGATGAGTGGAACTCCCAAGAAAATCAAGACCGCTTTCGTTATGCCCCAGGTTGAGAACGAAACGGAGAAAGAATCAAGCCCCAACCAGGTGGGCAAGATCTTGAGATAGAAAGTCCCTAGGAGCGCATAGGCAACTATCTGGAATATCGAGTTGATGGCCACCAAGAGTGCGGCAGCTTCTCGGCTACCGCAGGCAAGATCATTCCAAATCAGAACCATCGCGATACATCGCGCCAGACCGATGACAATGAGCCCAGTTCGATATTCCGGTCGCTCACCTAAGAAAATCCAGGCCAACGAGAACATCAGGGCCGGGCCAACAAGCCAATTGAGGATTAATGAGGAAACCAGGAGTTTCTTATCCGAGCGCAGGTGCCCCATCTCCTCATAGCGGACGTTAGCTAATACCGGGTACATCATGATGAAGAGTCCCAATGCGATGGGCAGAGACGTCTTTTGAATTTGAATCGCAGTGAGTATCTTGTTGATCCCTGGAAGTGCCTTGCCCAACAAGAGTCCCACGGCCATCGATGCAAGAATCCACAGGGGTAGATACCGATTCACTTTTGAGAGTTGGGAGAGCGGATTTTCTATAGCGTTTTTCTTGATTTGACTCACCGGATCCTCAAATTGATAGATTTCGATATGAGAACTTTATCGTCATATCGACCAATGTCAATGTAAGATCTACGTGTGGCCCAAACAATCGCGCTCACCAGATCACCTAAGGATGTCGAGAAGTTAGCCGAGCAATTCAAAGCCCTCGGTGACGGCACTCGCCTTTCATTGATGATGGCCGTAGCTGCAGGAGAAAACGCCGAGGCCTGCGTGTGCGATCTGACTCCAGAGACCGGACTTGCACAGAGCACCGTGAGCCACCATCTCAGATTGCTCGTCGAAGCAGGATTACTCACTCGCACCCAACGAGGCAAGTGGGCCTTCTATGCACTTACCAAGGACGCACAGAAACTGCTGAAGTGATTTTAAACCCCTTAATAATGACGATGCGCCCGAAACAGTGGGCAAAGAATCTTCTTGTCTTTGCCGCCCCCGTTGCTGCGGGAAAGATTTTTCACGGCACCACACCCCTGAAAACCGTCCTTGCATTTTTCGCCTTCTGCTTCATCTCCAGCGTTGGATACATAGTCAACGACATCCGCGACCTAGAACGCGATAGAACAAATCCTACAAAGTCGAAGCGACCACTTGCCTCTGGAAAAATCACAACGACACAGGCAATGTACGTCTTGGTTCTCTGCACCCTCCTCGGTGTCGCCGCCGCAAGTACCCTCTCCTTTTCATTTCAACTTGTGCTTTTACTTTATTTGGCAACGACGCTGTCGTACTCATTCGGACTTAAGCACCAACCAGTTGTAGAACTCTTCGTTGTCGCCCTTGGTTTCGTCTTACGTGCTATCGCAGGTGGTGCCGCAACGGGTACACCAATATCGCGTTGGTTCCTCGTGGTGACTTCATTTGGCTCACTTGTGATTGTTGTGGCAAAGAGACTGGCTGAGGCCGAAAGCCTGGCCAATGCAGATGTCCGTCCCGTCATCCGAGATTATCCGTTGCCGTTTCTAAGGTTCGTCCTCGCCGTTTCTGCCGCTGTGACACTCACTGGTTACAGCCTCTGGGCATTCTCATTGCCTGAATCCAGACACTTCGGCCAGATGTCGTTGCTTCCTCTGTGTCTTGGCCTTTTTAGATACGTATGGTTGGTTGAGAAAGGATTTGGCGAAGTGCCTGAAGACCTACTCCTTCACGACATTGTCCTTCTTCTGAGTGGATTTACCACCGCGGTTCTCCTACTCCTGTCGATGTACTCATAAGCCAAATCATGGGAAATATTGAATCAACTGGATGGGGACGAACGCTTCGTTCGAATTCCTTCGAACTTGAACCGCGTTCGCTGGAGGAATTACAGGACTATGTCGGCACACACGAAAGTCCCCGGGGTGTCATAGTCCATGGCTTGCGTAGAAGTTATGGTGACTCCTCTCTCAACATTGGCGGCATTAGCGTCAATGCCGCTTTTTTGTCAGACCTTACTTTCCAGCCAGAAACTCACTTGGTTACCGCGGGGGCTGGAGTCTCTATCGGCACTCTCGAGAA
>JANMBV010000121.1:0-2237 GCA_031360585.1 Actinomycetes bacterium
ATTGCATTTTGCATCGCACGCTTCATTGCACGACGGAACATGATACGTTTTTCGAGTTGCTGAGAAATTGAGTCAGCGATTAACTGAGCATCGATTTCTGGCTTGCGCACTTCTTCGATATTCACGTGAACAGGAACGCCCATAATCTTGGCGAGCTCTGTCTTCAACAGCTCAATATCTTCGCCTTTTTTACCAATCACAACACCCGGACGGGAGCTGAAAATAGTAATACGGGCATTTTTTGCTGGTCGCTCAATAGTAATACGACTTACTGATGCGTTTTTCAGTTTCTTCTTCAGGTATTCACGAACTTTAATATCTTCACCAAGCATAGAGGCAAAGTTACCATTGCCTGCATACCAACGGGAAGACCAGTTACGCGTTACCGCCAGGCGGAAACCGGTTGGATGTATCTTCTGTCCCATCGTGACTCCTTAGTTGCCTACAGTCACATAAATGTGACAGGATTGTTTAGAGATACGATCGCCACGACCCTTAGCACGCGCTGTGAAACGCTTAAGGATTGTCCCTTTTTCAACATAGATAGTCGTAACTTTCAGTTCATCGATGTCCGCACCATCATTGTGTTCGGCGTTTGCAATTGCAGACTCCAACACTTTCTTGATGATCGTTGCACCTTTTTTAGGACTGAAGGCCAAGATGTTCAATGCTTGATCTACTTTTTTACCGCGAATCAAATCTGCTACCAAGCGACCTTTTTGCTCGGACAGACGAACACCGCGTAATATTGCTTTAGTTTCCATCATAGCACCTATCTCTTAGCCTTTTTATCGGCGGCGTGACCCTTGAACGTACGAGTCAACGCGAATTCGCCAAGTTTATGACCAACCATGTTTTCGGATACATAAACTGGTACGTGTTGCTTACCGTTATGAACCGCGATAGTCAGACCAATGAAGTCCGGCATAATTGTCGAACGACGTGACCATGTCTTAATTGGCTTTTTGTCTTTAATTGCTTGCGCAGTTTCGACTTTTTTCACCAGGTGGGCGTCGCAAAACGGCCCTTTTTTCGCTGAACGTGTCATGTGTTATCCTTATTTCTTACCACGGCGTGAGACGATCATTGAAGTCGTGCGCTTATTGCGACGCGTCTTCTTACCCTTGGTTTGCTGACCCCATGGTGACACTGGATGACGACCCGCTGCGGTTTTACCTTCACCACCACCGTGTGGGTGATCGACCGGATTCATTACCACACCGCGAACGGTAGGACGAACGCCGCGCCAACGCATTGCACCAGCCTTACCAATCTTACGCAGATTGTGCTCGCCATTACCGACTTCACCGATAGTTGCACGGCATTCGATATGAATACGACGAACTTCACCAGAGCGCAAACGAACCTGAGCATAGGTGCCATCACGCGCCATCAAGACAACGCCAGCACCAGCAGTACGTGCAATTTGCGCACCCTTACCTGGCAGCATTTCGACGCAATGCATCGTAGTACCAACAGGTATATTGCGGATAGGCATGCAGTTACCCGATTTGATCGGAGCGTGCGAACCGTTCATTACTTGATCACCAGCTGCCATACCTTTAGTAGCGATGATGTATTGACGCTCGCCATCCGCGTAGCACAACAAAGCAATGTGTGCTGTACGGTTAGGATCATATTCAATACGTTCTACTTTTGCCGGGATACCATCTTTTGTACGCTTAAAGTCGACTAAACGATAATGCTGTTTATGACCACCGCCGATATGACGAGTAGTGATATGACCATTATTGTTACGACCAGCGGTTTTTGATTTCTTTTCCAACAGAGCGGCAAACGGACGACCCTTATGCAGGCCTTCTGTTACCACTTTCACCATGCCACGACGGCCTGGCGAGGTTGGCTTCATCTTTACGAGTGCCATGCTTATGCCCCCTCGGTAAAGTTAATTTCCTGACCAGGCTTCAAACATACAAAAGCACGCTTTGTATGATTGCGACGGCCATTAAACTTACCAGTACGTTTTTGTTTGCCCAAACGGTTGGCAACTTGAACAGATTCAACTTGAACCTTGAACAGCAACTCAACTGCAGCTTTAATTTCTGGCTTAGTTGCATCTGGCATAACCAGGAAAACAACTTGCTCATTCTTCTCTGCAACCATAGTTGCTTTTTCAGAGATGATAGGAGCCAGCAATACCTTCATCAGGCGCTCTTCGCTATGCTTAACTAGTGCGTTCATGCCAGCATCTCCTCAATCTTTGCCAATGCAGACTT
>JANMBV010000113.1:0-5159 GCA_031360585.1 Actinomycetes bacterium
GATGATGCCGTACCGGCCGGGCACATTCTTTTGTTGGACCGGTTGGTTTTTCAGATCATCTGCGGGCCGCCCATTGGCGGCGAGTGGCTCGATGCCGAATGCCAGATATCGCCCGTCACTTACGCCGCCGAACCGCCAAGCCCGGATCGAGGCCGGCAATCGATAGGCGACATCGACTTTGATTGCGCTGCTTACATCAACGCCTTGCCTCAGAACGGTAAGACGCTCGCTCGCTGGATGCGTGCCAGTAGAGGTACATCCCGTGAGAGCGAATACCAGCAGCGAGGCGGCTGCAAAGAACCGGCCGCCGATGCGCCTTGGGGCCATCCTTACCAAACCAGGTTGTAATATTCCGGCGCCCCAGCGTTGTACAGGTCGGGGGTGGAGATCGGCTGCCGTCCCGCCCGTAAATCCGTCCAAGGGTCGTAGACGTAGGCATTGGAAACTTTGGGCGCGTAGTCATAGCCATACGTCGCGATGTCGTGATGCCCAACGATCGAACCGCCATACCAGGGGAGCAGGCCCATCTCGACCGCGTTCTGCAACGGCGCTGAATAGGACTGGATATCGATCTGAATACGGTCCTGAAGATCCGCTAAACTGGTTGCTGAGTTGAGCACGTAGTAGTTGCTCGATTGGTATAAATTCAAGACATAAGGCACGTTTTGCATGGGTGTGCCGCTCGACGTCGTGCCCAACTGGCTCGCGAGCGTGCCTTGCGACGGAAGGTTCGGGATGAAGGCGGATAACGTCACCCGCGAAGACGCGGGCACGCAGTAGTACGACGTCGCCTGCTGCTGAACGACGACGGACAAAGTGCGAAAGCCTGTGCTGTACGCCGGCTGAATAGAGGACGCCGATCCGAGGGAGTCGTGTTGTGCATTCAGCGTCAGCAGCGCAGCCAACTTCGAGGCGGGCACGCCCGCTGTCGCGGGCGCCGGTCCCTCATCAATCACGCCACCTTGACCACTAGGCGCAGGCAACGTAGTTAGTGTTGCCGCACTTGCCGAACCAGCCATCGTAAGCGATAGCCCTCCCGCACCCAGAGCAAGACCAAGCGTTGAGACTGCAACAAATATATTGTTTTTCACTCTACGTGTGCTTCGGTTGTTTTCCCGACGAAATGCCATCAATTCCTCCTTGATTGGGCAAAATGCCCCTGAGCAAATAAGTGAATTCATTTATGCTCAATTCAGTTCATTCCGGATGCGCTGAAAAGACTTTTTCAAAGTAACACTATCGAGATGGATGTCAATGGATAAAGTCATCGAAAGAAGAAGTTGATAAAAGTATGACCGACCCAGTCCTCACAACAGCGGACAGTTTCGAGCGAAAACGAATAGTTTTTGTGCTTCTCATTAACAAAGTTCAGACCTTTCTCTGCGGACTCAATGCTTAGACCCAGAATCGCACGGTCGTATAGACAACAAAGGAATCACTCGCGGAACCTGTTCTGATTCAGAAATTTCTAGATACTTGAGAACTCAGTCAATTAGTACGAAAAATAAATCGGGCGCCTTCCGTTACTCGGAAAAGCGAAATCCATTACAGATCACGCGGCAATGTCCTACAAAAGGAAATTTTTGTACAGTGAAAGTTTCCGAAAAGAACGTATTCGTAGATCCATTTAGCGTTAGTTTCTGGTCCACGAAATCATTTTGCCGAACGTTGGCGGCCCACAATTGTACGATCAATATCTAAGGATCTATTTGGAAAGGCAAAGCAAGAATTTGTCCAGTACAGGGTTGACATCCCAAAAAGGTTTCTCATCATTCCCCCGGTTCTTAGTGTAAAACGGGTAGGAAAGATAAGCTTGGGAATAGTTAGAACACGACTTCGGCTCACTGATTATTGCATCGGTTCAATACCCAAGATAGTCAAATGTTCGCACGACTTCGAGTCCGACCTACTTCGCCAACCCGGTTTGTGTGCAACCCCTTAGTCGTTATCAAATCGCAATTCTGACTGTGGCAGGCGTGGTCTCCTCGTCCGCCTGCGATGCGAATCTAACCAGTTTGGACTTTTGCGTTCACGATGGCATCATGCCGATCAGATGTCCTGGCCTAGTGTGACCGATCTGCTATTTGGATCTCGAGGGGTGATAATAGGTAAGTCCTGGACCGGAACCCCTGGTGCGACGCATCGAGGTGTTCTGCGCTCACCCCCACCGCCTGGCAGTACGCGAGTTCGGATGCACCACACTTGCTCTTTCGGGAACTCGGGGCCCGCATCGGGCATAAGGAGGTGTGAGAGACATGTCTACCGATGAGCATCGATGCGACCAAGAGCTGTGGGAAGCCGCAGTGATCGGTGAAGCTGACGCGTTCGGCGAGTTGTTCGAGCGTCACCACGTCCTCATCTATAACTTTTGCTTCCGCCGAACAGGATCGTGGTCGATCGCCGAAGATCTCATGGCTGTTGTCTTCCTGGAAGCCTGGCGCACTCGGCGAGGGATGCAGTTGCACGACGGCTCGCTTCTGCCATGGCTCTACGCCATCGCAACCAACGTGACAAGGCACCAACACCGATCAACAGGACGCCACCAAGCGGCACTTGCTCGGGTTGCTTCTCGCGTAACCGACATTCCGGATCACGCAGACGAGATCATCGACAGAATTAGTGATGAGCAGCGGATGCGGCAGGTCCTCGGTGCCTTCAATCAGTTGCCCCAGCGCGAACGCGATGTACTGGAACTGGCCGCATTTGCCAATCTTGACTATGCCCAGATCGCTGCAGCTCTTGGAATTCCCGTTGGGACCGTCCGTTCCCGACTTTCACGCGGACGAGGCCGCTTGCGGCTCATCGTTGGCGACATCAACACATATGACGACGAAATTGAGGAGGCGTAACAATGAACATCCAGAGCAAACTGCCACCGTTGAGGTCTCTGCCCATTGGACACAGCCAGGCGATGCGTGCGGCACTTGTGAGCGAACTTCTGTCCTCGAATTTCCCCGTGAACACAAGACAACCGCTGCGCCGCCGTCTACTGACACCTGCTTTTGCCGGAATCGTCACCGTCCCCATCTTGATAGCCGCCGTGGTTGCCGGTACTTGGCTAACTGGCGACCGGGCTCCCGGGCGGTCCGCAACCCCAGGGCCGATTTCAAGTCAGGGCCCGTTGCCTAGCAATCTCTCCGCGAGTTGTGTTGAAAGCTACGATCTGGCCACCCTGAAAAAACGAGCTTTCGCCTTCGACGGCACCGTTTCCCGCATCACCACGATGCAACCACCGGCTGACGGTTCGGGCGCCCTTGACGGTTACCGCACGGTTACGTTTACCGTCAACGAATGGTTCCGCGGCGGTGATCAAGGCACCGCCACCTTGGACATGGCCGGACCTATCGGCGGATCTTCGGTGATTGAGGACCATGAGATGAGTTATGGCGTCGGGACCAGATTGTTGGTTACTGGAGAACCACGTTTTGGTGGTAGCCCATTGCAAGCTGCCATTGCCTGGGGGTGCGGCTTCACCCGCTATTACGACAAAGGCACGGCTGCGTCGTGGCACCAGGCATTTAGCCAAAATGGATAGCGCCCGAAAGACGATCTTTTTGTCCGTTGTGGGTGCCACGATACTAATGGTAGTAGCAGGTTTAGTTGTCACGGTAGGAGAAGGACATAGAACTGCGACACCGAAAGCACAGGTCCAAACCGTGCCGAGTTCAGTGTCGCTGTGCACGGTGGCGAAGAAGGTAACAACGCTTGCTGTTCACCGTGGAACGTTTATGAACCCCACTACTTTCTCGTTTCCATCTGTCGTCTTCGTCGGTAACGCCGCATCGGCCCGTTCGGTAGCAAAAGCCATCTGTGCCATAACGCCAGATATGCGGATTGGAACCTTCGCCTGTCCGATGGATCAAGGCCTGACTTACAGACTGGTTTTTACGCTTCCCAAATACGTTATTACGCCCATCATTCTCCACATGGGTGGCTGCGGGGCAGTTGAAGGAACCGGTGCGAAGGGGTGGATTCATTTAATCCCAATCCTTTTCCGGATACTTGGCAATGCTATGCAACTTCGTCTGGCGACCGGAGAAACCTTTGCAGGGAAGATGACATGAAGCGACAACTGAAATGGAAGACGATCTTTTTATCCATTGTTGGCGCCACGTTACTCGTGGTAATAGCAGGTTTGGCAGTCTCACTAAAGGTAGGACCCGCCAAGACATCTATTAGAACTGCGACAGTAATGTCAATTCAATTGGTGCCTTTCGATCTTCCCACGCACTGCGGAATCAACGAACTAATGGCCAATGGCAGGTACTTCCAACGTGTCGGCGGAGCCCTCGACGATGGTTCCGGGAACCCACCGGCAGGGTGGGAGCAAACATCAGCCGGTCACCTTGGCCAGCGCGGAACCCTGACCATCACAGGTGGTGTTGCGGTGTTCAGTGACAAGGAAGGGCATGTTGAGACATTCAAGGTTAGGCCCGGAGCTACCGGGTTTTTGAACATGTGCGACTGACCTGTATGAGTGAATGCGATAAAAGCCATCGCGTGAACTGTCAATTGTGTATCGACCGCAAAAGGACTTGAGATATGTTCGCACAACAACTTCGCCAACCCCACCAATCGTTAATACACCCCTTGATCTCAGGAATTTTATCACTCTGGGTGACGTGAACTTATGCCATAATTTCCACGCAGCTCTGGTTTGGTAGGCAGAAAGACTCGGTTTATAGCCGGGTCTTTCTGCTTTTCAAGATACTGGGCTTTTCCACATTTCTAATTGTCGGAAGTCAAGTGCCAGCCAATAAGCACCAAAGTTCTCTTCGTGATGTGGACGTGGTGTAAATGGCAACATGCTGCTTTTTACCAAACCAGAGATACGGGTTCGAATCCCGCCGTCCGCACCACAGCCTTATTTTCTCGTAACTGATCTATTGGTACCGATTAAGAAGTTGGAGAAGCTAAGCAAGAGCCTCGAGATCAAACTCGGGGCTCTTTCAATTTGTGGGAGCAAAATCTTTGGCAACGCGGCTTAACTGACTCCCTACAGGTACTTTGCGGGGTCCGCCAAGAAAGATTCCTTGCACCCGGGCATGCAGAAGTAGTACATCTTGCCGTTGTACTCTGTATTGGCTGGGGCATCGGATTTTCTGACCTGCATTTTGCACACTACATCTTGGGCGTATTCATTTTCCATTTCGTTTGAA
>JANMBV010000025.1:0-46959 GCA_031360585.1 Actinomycetes bacterium
CGAAGAGGTTACCGGGGAAGAGTTGGAAAAAACCGCACGAGCCGAACTCCTTTCACTCTCTGCAGATAATGCAAAGGTTGTTTCTCGTCATTTAGTTTGTGTTGGAATATTTATTGATTCAGATCCAGAACGGGCCTACCTTCACGGGATGGCGGCAGCACATCACGCTGGTCGACTTGCTGTAGCTCGCGAATCTGCCGGATACGCCGCATATCGCGCTGGTAAATATGAGATTGCTCTGCGGGAGTTACGAGCTGCCCACCGGATTTCAGGGGACGTTTCAATCTGGCCGGTAATGGCAGATTGCGAACGTGGCCTGGGAAGACCTTTGAAAGCGCTAGAAATGGCTGGATCTCCGGAAGTTTCTCGACTTGAAAAAACAGAAGAGATCGAAATGCGAATCGTCGCAGCTGGCGCAAGACGAGATTTGCACGAAATGGATGCGGCAGTTATCACTTTGACGTGCAAGGAATTGAAGAATGAGACCGCGGAGTGGTCAGTCCGATTGCGGTATGCCTACGCTGATGCGTTGGAGGCCGCAGGTCGTGTCGCAGAAGCACGCGAATGGTTCGCGAAATGTGCACAAGTCGATATTGAGGAAATTACCGACGCGTTGGAACGTTCTGCGCCTCGATAAGATTTCCCTAAATTTGACGGCGCTTTACACTGACTATCACGCCTAGAGTTGTAACCAATCCGCCAGCAATCATCAAGGTCCAAATGAGTTTGGCCAATCCGACCGGCTTGAGTGTGTTGTAGTTAGTTAAGTTCTTGTCGAAGACCTTTACGAGTGCGTTGAAGCGTTCCATTGAGGCGGGCATCGTCTGCAGCGCCTGGGCAGTTGCCGGGAAGTTGCTGCCGAGGAAGGCCTGCAACTGCTGTGGTGTCATCTTTAGTTGAGTTGCCAGGGCAGGGAGCATCTTGGTCTGCATTTGATTACCCATTGCACCAATCGTTGCAAGTGCCCCAGTGGCATTTGTGACTAGGGTTTGGGTGTAGATGGGCTTGAGGTTTGCATTCAATTGGTCAGCATCGGCTGCCTTGGTCGGCAGCGACAAGGCGATCGGTACCACTAGTAATAAGAGGCCCACCACGATTGCTGCCGCTGCGCCAGCTTTCGGTGAACGTAACATCGAAAGCCCAATGAGGAAGACCAGAAGTCCTGCGCCGAACATCATCCAAGGGACAGTTGTCGCTGGCAGGGATTTTGTCGGGATAGCGTCGGCCGACGCAAAGAGCGGTCGCTGCTGATCCAGAGTATTGATCAAGCCATTGAAAGTGGGAACAGCGCTAGGAAGGGCGCTCATTCCCAATGCCACGGCTGGGAAATTTTGGGAAATGAATCCATTGAATTGCGTCGGAGTCATCTTTAACTGGCGACTCAGTGCGGGAGCGAGTTTGGCGGTGAATTCAGTCTGCACGGCCGAAAGTCCGGCGATGTCGTTGCGCGCAATGTCTATCGAAGATTGTGTCAGGGCCGGACGGAAATCGGTGATGAGATTTTCGAATGCTGGTCCCACGGCGAATAGATTGCTGATCAGTGTGATTGCGACTAGGCCTGCGCCAATCAGCATTACCAATACCGCGACCGCTCTATTAACAGGACCAGACCCTGATGAAGGGTTGGCCGTTGAAGTTCCTGGTTTTGAAGCTGTATTTGTCATACCTGGTTCTCATCTCGTTAGCCGAACATGAATGGTGCGACACCGGTTCATGTCCCAAGCGATCGATGATTTGCATGACCGCCATCATGGGACTTAAGCCCCGATAAAATAAAGCCTACAACTGCGTTTCCGGGAAAGAGTAGGAGAACGTGATGTCACTTTGATCACTAATGCGTTCACAGGACTATTCCAATCCACAGGACGGTTCGAATTTTCTTAAAATTGTGGGTAACTACCTAGACCCTTTCCACCAGAGTTCAACTACATGGAAAGAGGTTCGTTCATGACTAAGAAGACTGGAAGTGTCGAACACGACCTGAACGATTCGGTAAACGAGGTCTTGCTCCGGGGACGGGTGTCGGGTAAACCCGTCGAGAAGGAATTGCCGAGCGGGGATCGTGTAGTTGAGTTTCGAATAGTGGTTCCGCGAAATACGCGTGAAGGGGTGGACACTCTCGATATCGCGGCTTGGACGGCCAAAACGCGACGGACGGGTCTCACTCTCAGGGCTGAGGAGTGGGTAGAGATATCTGGAGCGGTTCGTCGGAGGTTCTGGCAAGCACCCAGCGGTCTTGCCAGTCGATGGCAAATAGAGGCAAGCGCAATCTCTAGAATGTAGGTACCTTAATGCTCTAGAGATAAGTAGGGAACCATGGCAAACGATATTTTTAGCACGCTGCGTGTTTATCTTTCCAAATTGACCGAAGGCGAGCACACCCCTGCCGAGGTGCTGTCTGCTGTGAATACGTGGCTACGCGAAAGCGGAGAGAGTATTAAGGCCAAGATTGAGGAAGAGGTCGAGCGGGCAGTTGCCAAGAGAGGTTTTGTTAAACAAGCCGACTTTGATCAGTTAAAGAAGGATGTAGACACCCTGCGAAGTGCAACGAAAGAACCAAAGAAGACGCCGACGAAGAAGGCCGCCGTCAAGAAGGCATCTCCTGCCAAATCCAAGACAGCAAAGAAAACAGTCTCGAAGGCAGCCAAGAAATGAGTGAGTCACTGGCATCCACCGATATTCTTGCCTCCGTGAAATCCGAACTTGACCAGGTTGATGGACTCCCAATCGGGGAGCATGCCCAGCACCTTGAGAATGTGCATCGCACATTGGAGACCGGGCTCTCCACAATCGATGGTCTTTAGTCCTTAAGAGATGAAAACCCACCTAGATGCCGAACTCGTCCGACGTGGATTGGCTCGATCGCGCGAGCATGCGGCCGACCTCATTGAATCCAGGTCGGTGATCGTTCGCGGAATCCCGGCTTCTAAACCCGCCACGCAGGTCGACGCAGAGACTTCGATTGTTTTGCAGGGTGATCGCGATGATTTTGTCTCTCGCGGGGGCCACAAATTATTTGGCGCCCTTGACGCATTCAGCGACATTGTTGTCGAAGGAAAGAAGTGCCTTGATGCGGGAGCCTCCACCGGAGGATTCACCGATGTACTCCTGCGCCGAGGAGCTTCGCAGGTGGTCGCCGTTGATGTTGGATACGGTCAGATGGCCTGGGAACTGAGGCAGAATCCTCGAGTAGTGATTTTAGATCGAACGAACATACGGCACCTCACCAGCGAGATGGTGGGAGAGCCCATAGATCTCGTGGTGGCCGATCTTTCTTTCATCTCTTTAACTCTCGTGCTTCCCGCGTTGGCGGCAGTCTCCAAACCAGATGCGGACTTCGTCCTCATGGTCAAGCCTCAGTTCGAAGTTGGTCGCGACCGTTTGGGTGCAGGAGGAGTCGTTAGGGATGTCGCCCTTCGACGGTCCTCTGTTTTGGATGTTGCAGGTTCCGCCCTCGAGCTTGGACTTGGCACTATGGGAATCGCTGCAAGCCCACTTCCTGGACCAGCCGGTAACGTCGAATATTTCTTGTGGCTGCGGTGGGGAGCCGACCATATTGATGAAGAAGCGGTGGATCGAGCTATTGCCCAAGGGCCGCAATGACGCGGAGTCGCTCCATCCTCTTTATTGTTAATCCGAACCGCGCGGATGCCACGGACGCAGTTTTGGAACTTGCTGGCAAGTTTTCGAAAGCTGGATTTTCTCTCTACACCACCAGCGATGCCCAATTCGATGGCCTGGCGCCAATTACTGAGGATGTACTAGCGCAAGTTGAGATAGCCATAGTTTTAGGTGGAGACGGAACCATGCTCCGCGCGGCCGAGGTTGTTCGTGGGACAGAAATTCCACTGCTGGGCGTCAACTTGGGACGGGTTGGCTTCTTGGCCGAGGTCGAAAAACCCTCGCTTGATGAGATCGCTGCCGCTGTGATTGCGAAAGACTTCCTCACCGAAGAACGCATGGTTCTTGCCTACTCTGTTCAGCGAGAAGAGCGCGAGATTTCAACAGGTTGGGCGTTGAACGAGGTCACCATCGAACGAAGCGAAACAACAATGGTGGAGCTTTTCGTCCAGATTGACCACCGCCCGCTATCACGTTGGGGATGCGACGGATTGATATGTTCTACCCCAACCGGTTCGACTGCGTATGCATTCTCCGCCGGCGGCCCCATCATCTGGCCTGAAGTTAAGGCACTCCTGGTTCTTCCTATTTCAGCGCATGCGCTTTTCTCCAAACCGATGGTTGTATCGCCCGAATCGAAAATTGTTATCGATGTTGAATCCAGCCACGCGCTTTTATCTGCAGATTCGCGGCGTAAATTCTCGTTGAGGCTCGGAGACAGAATTACTCTCACGCGGGATTTAGATACGGTGCGCCTTGCGCACGTCAAGGAAATTCTCTTTACTGATCGGTTGGTAGCAAAATTCAAACTTCCCATTGAAGGCTGGCGCGGTGAGTGAACGCTCTGAATTAGCGGAAATATCTATCCGGGGGCTTGGGGTCATCGAAGAGGCGACCCTTGAATTGGGCCCAGGATTCACCGTACTTACTGGCGAGACTGGTGCTGGGAAAACAATGGTTCTCACAGCACTGTCTTTAGTCCTGGGTGGTAAGGCTGATTCATCCCTTGTCCGAAAGGGGCGTGAACGACTTGTTGCCGCCGCTACCTTCAAAGTCCAAGAGAAAATTGAAGGCTTCGCCTTGGAGAAGGGGGCTGTTGCCGAGCGCGGCGAGTTGATTCTCACAAGAACTTTGAACTCCGAGGGCAAGAGTCGAGCTTCGGCCGGAGGAGTGCCGGTGCCAGCAAGTGTGCTCTCTGAACTTGGGGAAGTGTTAATAGAAATTCACGGCCAAACAGCCAGTATGAGCATCACAAAAGTCACCAAGCAACGAGAAATCCTTGACCGCTATGCAGGTTCAGAATTGTCGCAGGTCCACGGTCTCTATACGCTGGCTTTGGACGATTACAAGGGATTGAAACTCAAGATTGTGTCCTTGAAGAGCAATGCCGCCGGTCGAGAGAAAGAGATCGCTGCTCTTCAAGAATTCTCGACTGCATTCAAGAAGATAAAGCCGCAGCTTGGAGAGGCAAGCGCACTTCTGGCGGAAATTGCACGCCTTTCATCTGTTGAGTCACTTCGAACATCGGTAGGAGACTCTGTCTCGCTTTTGTTCGATGAGAAATCCGGAATCATTGATGCTCTAGCGACCGCAAAGCGAAATTTTGAGTCTGTTGCCGAGAAGGACCCACTCATTGGCGAGATTCTCGCGGCAGTGACGGATAGTTTTTTCCAACTTTCAGAGGCAGCGCAAACCGCTCGTGTCTACCTCCAGGACCTCGAAGCAGATCCGCAGCGCCTGGAAACCGCTCAGGCCAGACGGGCGGAGTTGAGCGCTTTCTTAAAGAGGTATGCCTCCGTCGAGGAAGCAGATGATCAAATTGTTGAGTTGATAGGCCGACATGATCTGGTTGCTGAATCAATCGTGGACTTGACTGGGGGAGAAGATCGTGTGGCTCAGATGGAAGAGGAATTGGAACTGCTCTTTCAGCAACTTGTTTCGCGATCGCAGATACTCTCAGAAGTCAGGCGCGTTTTTGCAGATCAACTTTCTATGTCGGTAACGGATGAGATTCATATGCTTTCGATGCCGCATACCCAATTTTTCTGTACCGTCTCTTCACCGGAGTATTCGCAGAAGTTGAACTCAAGCATCTTCTCGATTACTGGCGCTGATGATGTTTCCATGTTGCTGCAGGCCCATACGGACGGCCCTTTTGTTCAAGTTGCGAAGGGTGCCAGTGGTGGCGAGTTGTCGCGCATTATGCTGGCACTTGAAGTGGTCCTGGCCGAGTCCGAACCGGTTGGCACATATATTTTTGATGAAGTTGATGCTGGCGTAGGCGGAAAAGCGGCGATTGAGGTGGGACGACGACTGCGTCAACTCTCGCAATTCGCGCAAGTGATTGTCGTGACTCATCTTCCTCAGGTGGCCGCGTGGGCCGATTCGCATTTTGTGGTCAAGAAAAATGACAATGGATCCGTAAGTCAGAGTGACGTCGTAAAAGTAACCGGCGATTTGAGGGTACAGGAGATTGCCCGGATGCTGGCCGGACACGAAGACTCGCAAAGTGCCAAAGAACACGCCGCCGAACTGCTGGCTATGCGCGGATAAAAGCATTGTCCCTGAATGATGATAGGTTGGTCTCCCATGGGCCAACCTCATGTGACTAAGCATTTATTTGTAACCGGAGGCGTAGCCTCAAGCCTTGGCAAAGGTCTCACTGCATCGAGTTTGGGGCTTTTGCTCCGATCCCGTGGAATTCGCGTGACGATGCAGAAGCTTGATCCCTACCTCAATGTTGACCCAGGCACCATGAACCCTTTCCAACACGGCGAGGTTTTCGTCACCGATGATGGAGCCGAGACTGATCTAGATATTGGCCACTACGAGCGTTTTCTCGACACCAATTTGCATGGTTCTGCCAACGTCACCACGGGTCAGGTTTACTCGCGGGTCATTGCACGCGAGAGGCGAGGAGAGTACCTCGGGGAGACGGTTCAGGTAATTCCGCATATCACCAACGAAATCAAGGAACGCATTCGTGCTATGGCCGCATCGGACATCGACATTGTCATTACAGAAATTGGCGGGACCGTTGGCGATATTGAATCACAACCGTTTCTGGAAGCCGCTCGGCAAATTCGCCAGGAAGTCGGTCGCGAAAACGTCTTCTACCTGCACGTCTCTCTTGTTCCGTATATTGGTCCGTCCGGGGAATTAAAAACCAAGCCAACTCAACACAGTGTTGCCGCGCTTCGAAGTATCGGAATTACACCCGATGCAATTGTGATCCGCTCTGATCGGGAGATCCCTTCCGCAGTCAAAAGGAAGATATCCATGATGTGTGACGTGGACCTTGAAGCTGTCGTTGCGGCCGTCGACGCGCCATCTATTTACGACATTCCTAAAGTTCTGCACTCTGAGGGCCTCGACGCATATGTTGTAAGAAGACTTGGTCTGCCTTTCAAGGATGTTGAGTGGGCCGAATGGGATGCTCTTCTGGCAAGGGTTCACCACCCAGCACAGAGCGTGCGAGTTGCTCTAGTTGGAAAATACATTGACCTACCAGATGCTTATCTTTCTGTGACCGAGGCACTTCGTGCTGGCGGTTTTGGCAATGATGCCAAGGTGGAGATCAAATGGGTGCCCAGCGATAATTGTGAAACGTGGGAAGGGGCCGAAGAACATCTCTCCGACGTTGACGCTATCTGCGTGCCAGGGGGTTTTGGCGTACGCGGAATTGAGGGGAAAGTGGGTGCCCTGCACTTTGCTCGAGTCTCAAAAATTCCAACATTAGGCCTGTGTTTAGGTCTGCAATGCATGGTCATTGAAGGAGCAAGGTATCTTGCAGATATCGCTGACGCCAATTCGGCTGAGTTTGCACCCGAGACAAAATCTCCGGTCATTTCTACCATGGAGGATCAGCATGCAGTGGTGTCCGGAGATGCAGATATGGGTGCAAGTATGCGCCTTGGGTTGTACCGCGCAGTCCTGTCTCCCAACTCTCTAGTATCCAAGACTTACGGGGCTCAGGAGGTTTCCGAACGGCATCGGCATCGATATGAAGTGAATAACGAGTACCGCCAGAAACTCATAGACGCTGGTCTTCGATTTTCCGGGGTATACCCCGAACGCGATCTCGTGGAATTTGTGGAATTGCCCGAGGAAGTGCATCCGTATTACGTAGGCACGCAGGCGCATCCTGAATTTCGTTCTAGGCCAACTCGGCCGCATCCGCTCTTCTTGGGCCTGATTTCGGCGGCACTTAAGGCCAAGGGCGTAAGCGCAAAGTCTTGAGCCAGAGTAGGCTGACGAACTGACAATAGCGTCACAAATAGGAGTTGGAAATGATTGTTGGTGTACCCAAGGAGATAAAAAGTCATGAATCACGAGTCGCAATCACCCCCGAAGGAGTTAGTGAATTCGTCCGTGCCGGCCATTCTGTAGTAGTCGAATCCGGTGCAGGTCTCGGGTCATCGATTTCTGATGAAGATTTCGTTTTGCAGGGCGGACAGATATGCGCAACCGCCGAAGAAGTTTGGGCGCAGGCGGATTTGATTCTCAAGGTCAAAGAACCCATCTCTAGCGAGTACCCGTTGATGCGCAAAGGCCAGGTTCTTTTCACCTATCTTCATCTAGCCGCGTCAAAGCCCTGTACAGATGCGCTCATCGCCAGCGGTACAACAGCCATCGCTTATGAAACGGTGGAGGTTAATGGTCTGCTGCCATTGCTAGCCCCAATGAGTGAAGTGGCCGGCCGAATGGCAACGCAGGTGGGGGCGTCAGTGCTTCAAAAACCAAATGGAGGTCGAGGCGTCCTGCTCGCGGGAGTTCCAGGAGTTGCACCGGGCAAAGTCGTCGTTATCGGGGGAGGAGTAGCAGGACTAAATGCCGCGGTCATCGCCCTGGGGATGGGCGCTGACGTCACGGTGATCGATCGAAGCGTCAGCCGACTTCAATACATAGACTCACTTTATTCAGGTCGGATCAAAACTCTGGCAGCCTCCTATCACGCTATTGATCGTGAAATTGTCCAAGCTGACTTGGTCGTCGGGGCAGTGCTGGTCCACGGCGCAAAGGCACCGAAACTCGTGAGCAACGTACAGGTTGCCAAAATGAAGCCGGGCTCCGTTCTTGTCGATATTGCCATCGACCAAGGTGGTTGCTTTGCCGATTCCCATGCAACCACGCACGCAGAGCCGACTTTCCCAATTCATAACAGCATTTTTTATTGTGTCGCCAATATGCCAGGAGCGCTCCCAGTTACATCTACCTACGCACTGACCAATGCGACTCTTCCCTATGCTCTATCGATCGCAAATATGGGTTGGCGCGAAGCTATTAGGGCTGACCGTGGTTTAGCGCTAGGTCTGAATGTTCACGAGGGCGGCGTTTTTTACGAAGCGGTGGCTACCGCACACAATTATGCGTACGAAGTGCTTGCGTCGTAATTGATTCGGTGACGGAAATGGAATTTTCCAAAGAATCTCGCGATTTCTTAGATCATTTGAGAGTAGAACGAGGGCTCGCGGAGAATTCCATTTCTGCTTACGGGAGAGATTTAAATCGATTTAATAAATTTCTTAGCCTCTCTTCTCTTGGTCTTTCGGATGTGACATCCGAGAGAATGCGCGAGTTCCAAAATTGGTTGCGTGCAGAGAATTTGAGTCAGTCCTCGATTAATCGGATCCTTTCTGCACTCCGAACTTTTTTTCGCTATGTATCTGCTGAAAAGGGCTTTATCGATCCCTTGACAGATCTTGAGAAAGCGCGTCAAGTGCGACGACTCCCAAAGGCGCTCACTGTGAGCCAGATCGTCTCGATGATTGAAGCCGCCTATCGCGAAGGCGAACCGGTGACAATGAGAAATAGGGCATTGCTGGAGTTGCTGTACGGTAGCGGGGCACGTGTAAGCGAGGTCGTAAACATGGATCTTGCTGATATCCATCATGTTGCCAGCGAAGGATTTGACGTTCAAACTATCAAATTGCGAGGCAAAGGTGGCAAAGACCGCATTGTTCCCCTTGGTAGCTTCGCAAACGCGGCGCTAGTCGACTACTTGACCAGAGTTAGGCCAGATCTAGCCAGGAATTCATCAAAGACCACTTCAGCAGTCTTTCTCAATCAGAGAGGGACCCGTCTGAGCCGGCAATCGGCCTGGCAGTTTGTTCTCAACGCATCGAAGGCTGCGGGGATAACGGGCAAGGTTTCTCCTCACGTCTTCCGGCACTCGTATGCGACTCATCTGCTAGATGGTGGAGCAGACATCCGTGTAGTGCAAGAACTTCTGGGGCACGCCTCAGTTACCACAACGCAGATCTACACTCTCATAACCATCGACAAAGTCCGAGAAACATATGCATTGGCTCATCCACGAGCTAGATAACTTTTACAGCCCGCGTAAGCGTCGGGCAAGGATGCTCTGATCTCCCTTGGCTTCTAAATCGGCAATGATAATCGCGATGGATTCGCGCACGATACGCCCTCGATCTGCTGCAAGTCCGAGATCCCCGCGCAAAAGAAGACGGGCTTGATCTAGATCAAAGAGCTCTTCAGGGGAGAGATAGACAGTGATTTTCTCGGCATGAGATTCGCGGCCGGAGGGGGAGCGATTAACATTGCTGACCCGACGCCGTGGCGTAGTCCTCACGCCATTGCTCTGACTACGTGTCACGGGGGCGGTCGGATTCTGGATGACCGAGGAGGGATCTATCTCGGCGGTCGCGTCACGGACGGCAGTGAGTGCCGGAGTTGTAGATCGAAACAGCTCATCAGCCCCTGGCAAGCTCGCTCTGCGGCTCATCCTAATCCTCCTCGTGCGATCAATTCTCTAGCAAAACGTCGATAAGACGCAGCCCCACCTGAATTGGAGGCATAGGTGTTGATTGGTTCTCCGGCCACGGTAGTTTCGGGGAAACGGACGGTCTGGGCAATGACAGTTTCAAAGACGCTTTCGGGAAATGCTTGGAGAATTCGTTCAAGGACTTCGCGGCTATGCAGAGTTTTCTTGTCATACATCGTGGCCAAGATTCCGATTAATGTGAGTTTCGGATTGAGATTGATGCGCACTTTCTCCAGGTTCTCTTGAAGTTGAGCAAATCCTCTAAGCGCGAAGAACTCACACTGCAAGGGCACGATGACTCCGTCCGCAGCGGTGAGCGCGTTGAGAGTCAGTAGACCAAGGGTTGGCTGGCAATCAATGAGAATGACGTCGTAGTAGTCCTTGACGGTTGACAGAGTGCGTTTTAAGAAGTTCTCCCGGCCCATCTCATTTACTAAGGTGACTTCGGCTGTAGCCAGTTCCTTGTTCGCCGGCAACAGATCCATACCGGGAATCAAAGTTTTCAAAATGACATTGTCGATATTTGAATGAGGGTCCATCAAAACTTGGTAGACGGTTTCCTGAAGTTTGAGCTCATGGGCGTTGACCCCTAAGCCCACGGAGAGGGCGCCTTGGGGATCAAAATCCACCAGAAGAACTCGACGGCCATACTCGGCCAAACTGGCACCTAGGTTGATCGTGGTAGTTGTTTTGCCGACCCCACCCTTCTGGTTCACAATGGGAATGATTCTGGCGCCGCCGTGCTCGGAGAGGGCCTTCGGGATGGGCCAAGTTTTGGGAGTCTTCTTGAGCAGGGTTGACGTCGTTGCTACATCATCATCAAAAGTCGATTTAACGCTCAATCGAGAAACCTCTCTGCCGCTTTAAGGCAGGACTCTACGCAGGTGAGCAACGCCTAAGCAAGTGCGAGAAATGAATCCAAATGTGAAGTACCGTTCGTTGGTGGAAACTGCAGCGACTGAGCTCAATATGGAGATCACACCCGGTTTTGCAGTCCATCTTGATAATTTTGACGGCCCTTTCGATCTACTGCTCCAACTCATATCCCGGCACAGGATGGATATCACCGAAATCGCTTTGAGCGACGTGACCGATGAGTTCATCTCCTTCATTCGTGCGCTGGAGGTCTCAGGGGAGGGCTGGCGCCTGGATCAAGCCACTGAGTTCCTTGTTGTTGCTGCCACTCTTTTAGATTTAAAAGCCGCTCGCCTGCTACCTAGTGGGGAAGTTGAGGACGAGGCCGACCTTGCCCTCCTTGAGGCGCGAGATCTCCTCTTTGCCCGCCTGCTCCAGTATCGAGCCTTCAAAGATATTGCAGCAACCTTCAATGATCGAATTAGCTTGCAGGACAAGGCTTTCGCCAGGGTCATCTCCCTTGATCCCTACCTCTCATCCCTCCTGCCTGAGGTTCTCATCGGTGTGGGTCCAGAGCGATTTGCCGCCGTTGCTGAACGGGTACTCGCGCCCAAAGTCACACCCACAGTGGCCATGGAGCATCTTCACCTCCCTCATGTGAGCGTGGCCGAAGAATCACGGTGGGTCGTGGAAGCGCTGCGACGCTCGCGCTCAATGAGTTTTCGCCATTTGGTCGCTGAGGCAGAGAACACGTTGGTGGTTGTAGCCCGTTTTCTGGCGCTCCTGGACCTCTACCGGCAAGGGGCGCTGCGATTTGATCAGGTGGTCTCCTTGGGAGAACTCCAAATAAGTTGGGTCGGTTCTGATTCTGGCGAAATCGAGGCGGGCGAAGAGTTCGATATCCCTGTAAGTGTAGAAATCAATCAGACAGAGGAGGGTTCAGATGTCTAATCTTGAACTTGAACATTCCATTGAGGCCATCCTGATGGTGATTGATGAGCCAGTAGCGGAGGAGACTCTGGCTAAGGTTTTAGATTGCTCCCGGGAAGAGATCGTCCTAGCTCTGGCAGCATTGGTGAGGAGCTTTGAAAATAACGGGTTCGAACTGCGCCAGATATCTGGCGGCTGGCGCTTCTATAGTCGGCCCGAATTCTCTGGCGTCGTTGAGCGTTTTGTTCTGGATGGGCAACACTCGCGCCTTACCCAGGCAGCCCTGGAAACTCTTGCCGTCATTGCCTACCGAGCGCCCGTCTCTCGAGCCAGAGTTTCAGCGATCCGAGGTGTGAACGTCGAAGCGGTCATGAAGACTTTGGTTACTCGTGGGCTGGTCGAGGAATGTGGGCTGGAACCCGAAACTGGGGCGATTCTCTATAGGACCACGACCTATTTTCTGGAACGTTTGGGCCTCAACTCCATAGACGATTTACCCGCTCTGGCCCCGTACCTGCCCGATCTCGAGCGTTTAGATGAAGTCTTAAGTGCTCTCACCGACTGATGAGATCTTCGGTAGGGTAGGGGAGTAACCCTTTTACTCGGGGTATGGAACGGCTCGCGCCGGATTGGAAGACCCCATGGCCCTGACACGACTTAATAAGATTATCGCGGACGCTGGAATTACGAGCCGCCGTGGTGCCGATGAGTTGATCCATGATGGCCGAGTCACTGTCGACGGCCAGATCATTCGGGAGATGGGGTCGAAGTTTGACCCTGTAAAGTCTTCAGTAATGGTTGATGGTGAGACAATTAAGGCCAGTTCAACTAAGACTTATTTAGCACTTCATAAGCCGAGAGGCGTTGTGTCTACCATGTATGACCCAGAAGGAAGACCTTCACTTTCTGACTTCATTTCGCTTCGAACTGAGCGTCTCTTCCATGTGGGCCGGCTGGATAAGGAGAGCGAAGGACTCATTCTCCTGACAAATGATGGAGAAATGACATTTCGAGCCACGCACCCTTCCTATGGAATGGAGAAGACGTATCTCATCGAATTTGGCGGAGACCTCCCTAAGAAGGCGGAGAGCAGCCTCCTCAAGGGAATCGAACTCGAAGATGGTTTGGGACGAGTTCTGGCCTTTAAGGCACTCTCGCCAACGTGGATTGAAGTGACAATCCATGAAGGCCGCTACCACATCATTCGACGACTTATGGAAGCTGTTGGGTTAGACGTGCTCAGACTCATCCGAACTCGGTTTGGGCCAATTCTTCTGGGGGACGTTCTTGAAGGGAGATGGCGCGACCTCAACGAAGTAGAATTGATAAACCTTCGTAAGGCTTTAGATCTTTAACCATATATCAACTTTTTCATAATAGAGGAAGAATCTATTTACATTTTTATCGACAATCGTCTTTCTGCCGGAAGTCCGTTTGTCGACTTTCGAACTCAAGGTTTACGCACGAAATTCACCGGAAAAAGAGATTTATCGATTTTCTACTTTCTGCTGGGGTGATTTAGGAACGTTTTCGGAAGTGATAAGTCTTTATAACGTTATATCGGTATACCATTATAAAGGCATAACGAGAAACAAGTTTTACCTCCCACGTGGTGGGAGTGGCGCAGGGTAATCTTCTTCCATGAACGTACGTGCTATTCGTGGAGCAATCCAAGTGGAGAAGAATACCGTTGCCGATATCCATGCCGGAGTGCATGAACTTTTAGGTGCGATTTTGCGAGCCAACAACCTTGTAGCGGCAGATGTGATTTCAGTGATTTTCACGTCGACCCCAGATCTCATGGCCGATTTTCCGGCGGCCGCAGCTCGGGAGATTGGATTTGGCGCGGTACCGCTTATATGCGCATCCGAGATCGATGTTCCAGGAGCCTTACCGGGGGTTATCCGAGTCATGGTGCACTGCAATACCAAGGCCAAAGCCGATAAAATTTCGCATGTGTACCTTAAGGGTGCAGTGGTGCTGCGTAGTGATTTAGCCCAATGAAGGGTGTTCGAATCGTCGGTTCGGGGCTCATTGGGACCTCAATTGCTCTGGCTTTATCGACGCGTGGTATCGCAGTCCAGATGACGGATTCGGATCTCGATCGAGCCGGACTTGCTCAAGATCTCGTGGGGGCTCAAGAGCTAGAGCAGGTGGATCTCGTGGTTCTCTCTCTACCTACTTCTCAGCTTTCGCAAGTCATTAAGCCAGAGTATGACTTAAATCCAAGGTCTGTCTTTATAGATGTCGGGAGTGTAAAGACTAAACCTTTACATGAAATTGATTTGATTCCAGGCCTATCTAGTCGTTTCTGTGGCTCCCATCCCATGGCCGGACGGGAAGTTGGTGGTCCCGAAGCGGCGCGGGCGGATCTCTTCCAGGGGCGAGCGTGGATCTACACTCCTACTCTCCATTGCGACAGCGATGTTCTCACCAGGGTGGTCGAGCTGATCCAGACCTTAGGCGCTACGCCCATCCGGATGACTCCTGGCGAGCACGATTCAGCGGTGGCCCTCATTTCGCATCTGCCTCAAATATCGGCCTCCTTGCTGGCCAAGCAACTGCGCTTAGGACCCGAAGCGTGGCTTTCCCTTGCTGGCCAGGGAGTGAAGGACAGCACGAGAATTGCTGCATCCGATCCGAGACTCTGGCGAGAGATAATCGCGATGAATCGGGAGCAGGTTCGTCCTCTCCTCATAAAAATGAATGAAGACCTCAGCAATCTCATCAGCGAATTTAGCGATGATGACGCCATCGAGGCGTTCATAACCGATGGTCGGACCGGGCAGCAGAGAATCCCAGGCAAACATGGCGCACGACCTCGCGACTATACGTATCTGCCCATTGTCCTTGAAGATAAACCGGGGCAGTTGGCTGCCCTTTTTCACGAGTGCGCGCAGGCTCAGGTCAACATCGAAGATCTTTCCATTGAACATTCACCAGGCCAATTCACTGGTCTGATTACCCTGGCTCTTTCAGCTATGGATGCTGAAAAACTCTCCGCTCATCTGGCAACTCGCGGATGGAACGTTCATTCGCCAAGGGTCTAGCGCGGTTAAAAAGTAGAAGGTCTGAACGGCTAGACTTAAGCACATGGGCGTTGTAGTAGCAGTAGATGGCCCAAGCGGAGCCGGTAAATCCAGCACTTCACGAGCTGTTGCCTCACGGGCCAAATGGGACTATTTAGACACTGGAGCGCTCTATCGCGGCGCCACATGGCTGGCCCAGAGGGAGAAGGTCTCGCAACCCCATGAGGTCGTGGATGCCCTCAAAAAATATCCACTCACGATCGCGACCAATCCTGAAAATCCGACGATCTTCTGTGGCGATGACGACATCACGGCTGCAATTCGCTCCCAAGCGGTGACAGATCAAGTCAGCGAAATAAGTGCCTACTCGGAGATCCGCCAGCATCTGCTTGAATTGCAGCAGAAGTTAATCAAGAAGGCTACCCGTGGAATTGTCGTGGAAGGCCGAGACATCGGCACTGTGGTCGCCCCCGAGGCGGCACTGAAAATCTTTTTAACCGCTGATCTACCCGCGCGAGCCCAACGCCGCGAAAAGGAAATCGATTCCCCGGCAGAGATTTCCGGAACTGAATCGGTGCAGGAGTCGCTAGCGCAGAGGGATCTTTTGGATTCGACTCGAAGCACTTCCCCCTTAATGATTGCCGCAGATGCGATCCTCATCGATTCGACCGAACTTTCTCTGCACGAGACTGCTCAGCACATCTGGGAGTTGCTCAAGGAACGGGGGTTGCTCGGATTGCCGATCGTGGCCCTGCTGGGACGCCCTAACGTGGGCAAATCAACTCTTATCAACCGTTTTCTGGGTCGTCGAGAAGCAATAGTTGAGGACACCCCTGGTGTGACCCGTGATCGAATCACCTATGAGTGCGAATGGAACGGCCGAGATTTTATGGTGATGGACACAGGTGGATGGGAAGCTAAACCGGATGGAATCTCCGTTGGCGTCAGCGGCATAGCCGAGCTTGCCATGCAGGAGGCCGATGTCCTTGCCTTGGTGATTGATTCGCAAGTTGGAGCCCTTGATGAGGACGATGTTTTGATCCGCGAATTGCGGAAGATGAAGAAGCCGATCATTCTTGTTGCAAACAAAGTAGACGGACCGGCCGAAGAAGCTCAAGCCCATTCGCTCTGGAATCTGGGACTAGGAGAGCCGGCGTTTGTCTCAGCTCTGCACGGGCGAGCAAGCGGGGACCTCCTGGACAAGATTGTGAAAGTTCTCCCAGAGGTCGGCGCAGCACAGAGCCAGGACGGATACAGACGAGTTGCTCTCATTGGTCGACCGAATGTGGGCAAATCAAGTCTTCTCAATATTTTGGCCGGCAGCACCCGTTCCCTTGTGGACGACGTTGCTGGAACCACCCGTGACCCAGTTGATGAATTGATCGAACTTGGCGGATCGATTTGGCGCTTTATCGATACGGCGGGAATCCGAAAACGTGCCAATCAATCAAGCGGAACTGACTACTACGCGACTTTACGTACTCAAGTGGCGCTGGAGCGGGCCGAAGTCGCCGTCGTGGTTCTCGATGCCTCCAATCCGATATCGGAGCAAGATCTGCGGATTATCACCATGGTAGAGGAAGCTGGAAAAGCACTGATCATCGTCATGAACAAGTGGGATCTCGTCGATGAAGATCGCCAGATTTCCCTTGATCGCGAAATAGATCGCCACCTAGACCAAGTTGAATGGGCGCAGAGGGTCAATCTTGCGGCCAAGACTGGCTGGCACAGAGATCGCTTGGCCCCGGCCCTTCGAACTTCCTTGACCAGCTGGGAAAAACGAATTCCAACAAGCCGCCTGAACTCATTTCTGGGCACCCTGGTCGCAGCCACCCCGCCGCCCGTGCGCGGGGGCAAGCAGCCTAAGATTTTGTACGCAACCCAGGCCGGAATTGCTCCACCTCGCTTTGTTATCTTCGCCACCGGCTTCTTGGAAAGTTCCTACCGGCGCTTCATCGAACGGCGCCTTCGTGAGGAGTTTGGATTTCCGGGAACTCCGATCCAAATATCTGTGCGAGTGCGCGAGCGCGAGTAATATTGAGACCTTGACGAGTCATCGTCACCGGGGCGTAGCGCAGCTTGGTAGCGCACCAGGCTGGGGGTCTGGGTGTCGCAGGTTCAAATCCTGTCGCCCCGACATGTCCGTCGTAACAGTTCCTAACATCCTCACGCTTCTGCGTGGGTTCGGAATACCGTTTTTCATCTATCTGGCCCTGAGTCGGCATGCCGATGGAGCAGCCATCATTGTGCTGATCATCGCAGGGGCAACCGACTATTTCGATGGGAAATTGGCCAGGGCGTGGCATCAGGAATCCCGGCTCGGTGAATTGATGGACCCAGCCATTGATCGTCTCTATATAGCCGCCACGCTCATAGTCCTCTACATGCGCCAGGTGCTACCGCTGTGGATCGTCATCGCCCTTCTTGGCAGAGATCTGGTACTTGGGGTGATGACACTTTCCATGAAGCGCGTGGGAATTGGTCCTTTCACGGTGTCGTACCTGGGCAAGGCAGCGACATTCAATTTGATGTATGCCTTTCCGTTACTTCTACTGGCCAAATCAGACTCAGCAATGGGGGCAGTGGCGTATGTCATCGGATGGAGTTTTGCAATTTGGGGTATTGCACTTTATTTCATCACCGGAATGAACTACTTTCAGTCGGGATGGCGCTCCATCGCACATGCAAAGTAAGGTAGCCACTTAACAACATTGATAGGAGATTGTCGTGTCAGAAGCACCACTAGCGTTACGTTATACAAAGGAACATGAATGGGTAGCGACGACCGAAACCGCAACTCGAGTGCGAATCGGAATCACCGATTTTGCGCAGAGCGCCCTGGGTGACATCGTTTACATCCAACTCCCTAACGTTGGTGATGATTTGAGCGCTGGAAAAGTATGCGGCGAAGTCGAGTCCACGAAGAGCGTCTCTGAACTCTACGCTCCTGTCTCTGGCAAAGTTACTGCCATCAACGCAGCGCTCACGGCGAATCCTGAGATTCTCAATACAGATCCCTATGGGCAAGGTTGGATTGCCGAAGTTGAGGTTACTGGGGGAGAAGAAGATCTGTTGAGTGCCCAGGAGTACGTGCAACTTACGGCTTGACCTTGGCCCTTCACATCTCTAATGTCAGCCTCAAGTTGATGTTGAGTAGAGGGGGAGACGGTGGAGAAGAAGCCAGAGCCTGATCTCACCACCACCATACATCTGGGCGCCCATGAAAGTGCCAGATCGCTACCCTCGGATCGCTTGAACGAGAACTTGAGTAAGTTGAACGAAGAAGAGCGCGGCATTATTGCCAAACTCTCGTCGAAGGGCGCAATGCTCATTGTTCATCGCGGACCGGGCAAAGGATCGCGCTTCTTGCTCACTGATTCTGCAACGATCGGGCGTTCAACCGAGAGTGAGATATTTTTGGATGACGTAACCGTTTCCCGCAAACATGCACTGGTTGCTTATTCCAGTTCCAAAACATTTAGCCTGAAAGATTTGGGAAGTCTCAACGGCACATATGTAAATGGTCAACCAGTGGTGGAGGTCTCTTTGTCACCGGGTGATGAAATTCAAGTCGGCAAGTTCCATATGCTCTTTTTTGGGGGAATATTATGAGCGTTCCTGCTCGCGCGTATCTAAGTATCGGTGAAGTCCTTGGAAAATTGAGGAATGATTTTCCCGACATCACTATCTCGAAAATCCGCTTCCTTGAATCCGAAGGATTGATAGAGCCTCAGCGAACCCCTTCGGGCTATCGCAAGTTCACCAATTCCGATCTCGCACGGTTGCGATATGTGCTGCTGGCTCAGAGAGATCAGTACTTGCCGCTTCGAGTGATCAAGGAAAATTTGGATGCGCTAGATCGCGGACTTCAGCCAGCGCCGGTTTCCGGTGGTGTTCCAGTTGCTAGGCTTGCCACCATCGACGGTGAGTTAGCGCCGGCAAATTTCGCTGAAAACACCGACATGCGACTTTCCCGAGAGGAACTTCTCAAAACCAGTGGAGTTTCCGAGGAGCAACTTGTTGAACTTGAGTCATACGGTTTGATCGCACCTCGTGGTCGTCATTACGACGCCGATTCACTGGCAATCGCAAGAACCGTCACGGAAATGTCGGGTTTTGGTATTGAACCAAGGCACCTTCGCTCATTTAAGTCCGCTGCCGATCGTGAAATCGGTCTTATCGAGCAGGTCATCACCCCTCTGAGACGACAGAAGAGTTCGGAAGCCAAGGCTCGAGCCGAAGAGGTACAGCGCGAGATAGCCGCACTATCAGTTCGCCTACATGCCGCCCTCGTTCGCGGCGGACTGCATCGACTCAGGTAGTTGCGATGATCCCAGTAGAGGTCGTTGGTGTGCGAGTCGAGATGCCGTCGAATCAACCGATCGTTCTGCTCAAAGAAGTTGAGGGTGCCCGATTCCTTCCCATCTGGGTAGGCGCGGTGGAGGCAACAGCGATCGCCTTCGCCCAGCAGGAGGTACTTCCTCCACGTCCACTCACTCACGATCTCATGAAGGAACTTCTGGAAAAATTGAATGGGACCTTACTTGCAGTTCATCTGACCGAACTGCGCGATGGTGTCTTCTATGCTGACTTGGTTCTACAAGGCGGGAATCATCAGGAGATCACCGTCTCTGCCAGGCCATCTGATGCGATCGCTCTTGCTCTTCGGACCAAAAGCGCAATTTTGGCGACAGAGGAGTTGTTGGCCGAAGCGGGGATCGAGATTCCTGAAGAGACCGGTTCAGAGGCCAACGAGGAAGTTGAACGATTTAAAGAATTTCTTGATCAAATCAATCCAGAAGATTTCGCCGGCTAGGCCACCATGCTGGTACGCCGAGCAGCCCTGACCCTGCGGCTGGGAGCCACGCTCTCATTCTTTGCCGCCATTGCCTTGATTCTCAAGCCGGGGGAAGTTGCCACCTTTTTCGGGTTCGCAAGCAAGACATTGACGCCAGAATTGCTCTGGAGCCTTCGAATTATGGGCGCCACCTTCCTCGTTCCAGCCCTTCTGGGCCCTGTCGTTGCCGCATTCGCGGGGGAGAGGGGGCTGCGCCAGGCTGCGGCAGGAATGGCCTTTATCTGTCTTGGTATCTCCACGACGATCCTCTTCGCTCCTGGACAGTGGGCGTGGGGCAAGCTCTCTTTTGCGGGGCTCGGCTATCTATTTGCGCTGATGTACTTCTACGCTCTTCGGGGACGTGGCCGTAACCGTTAACCTCTACTTGAGGTTTTGAGCGTGTTGATTGTTGATTCTACTTCTTAGCCCTCCTAGGCTTATAAAGCCTTCCCGAGAATCGAGTTTTGACGTGAACGAGCAAGAACGCATAGACATTGGCTATAGAGGTGCAACGGCATGTGCCGCCGCCGGCATCTCATATCGTCAACTCGATTATTGGGCCCGTACTGGTCTGGTGGAACCAAGTATTCGAACCGCGATGGGATCGGGAACACAGCGCCTTTACGGATTTCGCGACAT
This sequence comes from Actinomycetes bacterium, assembly GCA_031360585.1. Taxonomy (GTDB): domain Bacteria; phylum Actinomycetota; class Actinomycetes; order Nanopelagicales; family Nanopelagicaceae; genus QYPT01. The sequence continues at coordinate 20,696 of JANMBV010000025.1, forward strand.
CTTGGTCTTGAAGATTGTTAAACGTCTCCTGGATGCTGGTGTATCTCTACAGAATATTCGAACGGCCGTGGACTATTTGCGAGAGCGAGGTGTCACCGAACTCGAGCGGATCACATTGATGAGTGATGGAGCCTCGATCTATGAATGTTCTAGCCCCGATGAAATAATCGATCTTCTTCAAGGCGGACAAGGGGTGTTTGGGATTGCAGTCGGCAAAGTGTGGAGTGAGGTCGAAGGTTCTCTGGCGACTTTGCAGGGTGAGATTGATGGACAAATAGTAAGTGGTGAATCTAACGACGAATTATCGCAACGTCGCAAACGCAAAGGTGCCTAATTCGGTCTACCATGCTGACGTTATGTCAATGAGGGGAAACTGATGACGCTGTCCTACGATGCTAACGAGGCCTTTGAGAGAAGACATATTGGGCCATCATCGGATGAAGAAAAATTCATGTTGGGCGAATTGGGCTTTGACTCGCTAGAGAAATTCATCGCCAAGGTTGTTCCCTCTAGCATCGCAATGGCCGAGCGACTGGGAGAGATTCTTCCAAGTCCGGCAACCGAGAGCGAAGTCATCGAGGAACTGAGATCGCTGGCGGCCAAGAATCAAGTATTCACCTCACTCATAGGCATGGGCTACTACGGCACGATCACTCCAGCTGTAATTCTGCGAAATGTTCTAGAGAACCCCGCTTGGTACACGGCTTACACGCCATACCAACCAGAAATTTCCCAGGGACGCCTTGAAGCCCTCTTCGCCTTTCAGACTCTCATCTGCGACATGACATCGCTTCCCGTCGCCAATGCATCAATGTTGGATGAAGCCACAGCCGCCGCTGAAGCGATGAGCCTTGCCCATCGCGTATTCAAAGGGAGCGATGACGCAATATTTCTCGTAGATCGGAACGCACATCCTCAAACCATCGCTGTCATCGGCACGCGTGCCAAGCCTTTAGGAATCACCATTGAGTTATTCGATGCTGCAAAGCCGCTTCCCTCCACAGATTTTTTCGGCGCACTTGTTCAATATCCAGACACTCTCGGAGAAATCTTGGATTTCACGAGCCTTGCCACTTCGGTACATGAACGTGGCGCGTTGCTCATTGCAGCAGCCGATCTCCTGGCATTGTCGTTGCTCAAGCCTCCAGGGGAGTGGGGTGCTGATGTTTGCGTTGGATCGGCTCAGCGCTTTGGCGTACAGATGGGATTCGGCGGCCCGCATGCTGGTTTTATGTCAGTGCATACTGGACTCGAGCGTTCCATGCCGGGTCGACTTGTAGGTCAGAGTATCGACGCCGATGGCAACCCTGGACTTCGCTTGGCCCTTCAAACCCGCGAACAGCACATTCGCAGAGAGAAGGCGACAAGCAATATCTGCACCGCGCAAGTTCTCTTGGCGGTAATGAGCGCGTTCTACGGAATGTGGCACGGGCCGGAAGGCCTTCGCCTCATTGCATCGCGCATCAACGAGCAAGCCAATCGATTGGCTGCGGGTTTGATCCAAGGTGGGCATGAAATTCTAACGAAGAACTACTTTGATACGTTGGCCGTTGCCGTTAAAGATGCGCCAGCAATTCTTGAAAAGGCAATAGCGTCGAATATTAATCTTCGCGCAATCGGAGAGAACTCAATCGGAATTTCGTTGGATGAAACCACGACGGAGAAGACGCTAGGTGATTTAGCTAAAATTTTCTCCATGACCATCCCGGCAGAGGGGAGTGGATCATCACTTCCAAAGGATTTGCATCGCACTTCAAAATTCTTGACACATCCGATCTTCAACGCAAACCATTCCGAGACGGCGATGATGCGCTACCTGAGGAACTTAGCCGATAGAGACTTGGCGCTGGATCGCACGATGATTCCCCTTGGGTCTTGCACTATGAAGCTCAATGCAGTTACTGAGATGGAATCGATCACTTGGCCAGAGTTTTCGTCATTGCACCCTTTTGCCCCCGCCAACCAGACTGAAGGCTCGCGCGAACTTATCGCTCAACTTTCAAAATGGCTTGTTTCCATTACGGGATATGACGCAGTGTCGTTGCAACCGAACGCGGGCAGTCAAGGAGAATTCTCCGGACTTCTGGCGATCCGAAACTTTCATGATTCGAGAAACGAACAGCATCGGCGCATCTGTCTGATTCCGTCGAGTGCCCATGGCACGAACGCGGCAAGTGCAGTAATGGCAGGAATGAAAGTGGTTGTTGTTGGTACGGATGAGCACGGCAATGTGAGTTTAGATGATTTGCGGAGCAAGATTGCAGAACATGCAAAAGAGCTTGCGGTACTGATGGTTACTTACCCGTCCACTCACGGTGTATTCGAAACAGCGATCGGTGAGATTTGTGCAATGGTTCACGATGCTGGCGGTCAGGTGTATGTCGATGGTGCAAACCTCAATGCGTTAGTCGGTCTTGCACAACCTGGAAAATTCGGTGCGGACGTCTCGCATTTGAATTTGCATAAGACGTTCTGTATTCCTCACGGGGGAGGAGGCCCCGGCGTAGGTCCGGTCATCTCACGCGCACACCTTGCTCCATTTCTCCCTAACCATCCACTAGATCCCCTCGCTGGGCCGTCAACAGGACCGGGCCCAGTGAGCGCCGCACCCTATGGCTCCGCCGGCATCTTGCCCATTTCATGGGCATACATTCGGCTCATGGGGGGAGCAGGTCTCACTCACGCAACCGAAGTGGCAATTCTTTCTGCCAACTACATTGCTCGAAAGCTCCGTGACTTCTACCCAGTTCTCTACAGCGGGGAGGGAGGACTAGTTGCCCACGAATGCATTCTCGATTTACGCGAAATCACCAAAGCCAGCGGTGTCACCGTCGATGATGTTGCTAAGAGGTTGATGGACTACGGCTTCCACGCACCGACCATGAGCTTTCCGGTAGCGGGGACCCTCATGGTTGAACCAACCGAGAGCGAAAATATTGATGAGCTGGATCGATTCATCACTGCCATGATCGCCATATACGGCGAGATTCAAGATGTGGTTAATGGGGTCTTCTCCCACGAGGATTCACCGTTGGCACACGCGCCGCACACAAGCGAGAAGATTTCCTCCAGCCAGTGGCCTTATGAGTATTCGCGCGAATTGGCTGCCTACCCAGAAGGAATGAATCTGAGTGAGATCATCGGAAGACGTGGTAAGTACTGGCCGACAGTGGGTCGTATCGACGGTGCCTACGGAGACCGGAACCTTATCTGCGCCTGTCCGCCGATCGAAGATTACGCCTAATAGATCACTGCGATGGAGGATGGGCGTATTTGCCAGTCCCGATCATTACTTAACATAATGTAACTTATCGGCGTTAGGTTGGAACCTTCTCTGCCACCCCCAGAGCGTTACTTTGGTCAATGCCTCTAGAACAATGCGACCGCTCATCTTGGATCGACCGTGTTCTCGTTCGATGAATGTCACGGGTACTTCTGAAATGGTTGCTGCCGCCGCATGGGAGGCGAGAATCATTTCGATTTGGAAGCAATATCCCTCGGATGTGATTTCACTGATCTGAAGCCGTTTGATCAGATGAGCTGAGTACACCCTAAACCCACCGGTGAGGTCGCTAAAGGGAAGTTTTAACGCCACTCGGGCGTATGAAGTGCCGACCTGAGAGATGATTTGTCGATATTTTGGCCAGTTGCGAATCTCGCCGCCAGGCATCCAACGAGAGCTCATGACGACGTCAAGGTTGTTAGCCCTTGCCAACATCGGCAGAAGGTCCTCTGGCCTGTGGGATCCATCCCCATCCATGGTCACGTAATGAGAGAAGTGTGGGCGAGCCTGGGCCCAAGCGATACCAGCCCTGTAGGCCGCCCCGAGGCCATTTTTCTGCTCTCGTCTGAGCACGTGAATGCGGGAAGAGCCCAATTCCTCCACTATTTTGGCAGTGCCATCTGGGGAATTGTCATCAATCACCAGAATTTCTAGTTCCGGAAGGCGCTGGAGCAGTTCGACTATGAGGGGGCCAATGGATTCGGCTTCGTTGAAGGTGGGAATCATCACCAGCGGGTTCAATGTCATCGTCGAATTCTCCGTCGTTGTATCCAACTCACTGGGATAAGGATAAGCGGGAAAAGAATCAGAACCGCCTCAATGTGGGATCCATATCTGTCCGCAATCGAGACAGAGTCCAGCAATCCGATTGCGGAGTCTATGACGGCCCTCTGATTCTGACCCGTCAGATGGGTGACTCTCCCCCTGGGATCGATAACTGCACTGACACCCGAGGTGGAGATGCTCACGGAATATCTTTGGTGCTCAATGGACCTGATTCGAGTAATTCCGAGTTGCTGAACGCTCTCTGGTGAGAGTCCGAATGTTGCACTATTGGTTTGCACGACGATGGCGTTGCTCTGCTTGGCCATTGCTCGCCCAGAGGCATCATCTAGGAGTTCAAAGCAGATAATTGGCGCAAATTTTGCTTTCCCGACTCTGTGAATGACTATCCGATTGCCGGGCACAAAATCAACAACCTTTTTGGCATATGGCGAAACAATTTCCGCGATCTTTCGCCATGGAATGTACTCGCCAAATGGTGTTAAGTGGCGTTTTATGTAGATAGTCGTTGGGCCCCTCTGAGGTTCCCAAAGAATGGAAGCATTCTGAAAATTGGGTCCCTGTTGCAACACAGCCCCTACGACGAAAGGTATATTGAATTCATCGGCCACGGATTGAAGTTGATCGCGGACAATTGAGTCCTTGAAAGGGTCAACGTCGATTGAATTCTCCGGCCATAGAATGACCTGGGGTTTCCTCGCATGGCTTGTTAGATAATCCACCGTGGTTCGCAGGTGGTTTTCAAAAACTTGCGTCGCACGCGAATTGAAATCCAGGCCAAGTGAGGGCACTCCCCCTTGGATGGCGATAAAGGAAAAGTCTCTCTTCGGCAAAGATGGTCGGCTGATCGTTGCTGCAAGGGTAAAGACGATCAAAGAAGCCAATAACAAGATAGCTACTTTGATTTTTTGTTGGAACGTAAGGTAGAGAAGCACTCCAATCAATGCCACAAAGAAGCTGAGCAATGGCGCCCCACCGATTCGCGCTATCTGTGCATAGGGTGCATCGGCCTGGCTAAAAGCGATCCTTCCCCATCCGAAGCCATTGAATGGGAAGTGGGAGCGTAAAAACTCAACGCCGACCCACAGGAACGGAAACATAAAGAGATTTCTTCCGCTTGTTAGGGGTATTAGTGCCAAGGGAATTAGCAAAGCAATTTGCAGCATGGTGAGGATGAGCCAAGGAATATCTCCAACGTAAGTGTTGCTCCATGCCAAAAGTGGACCAAAGAAGGCGATGCTAAAAACGATAACCGCTCTGACTCGCTGCCTGAGGCCTGCGTTGGAGAGCAGGTAGATGAGCAGCGCTAATGCGATTGGGGCAGAGAACCACATGCCGATCGGTGGGAAGGCTGCGTATGCCAGCAACCCACTCACTAGAGATAGGACAATTACCACTTCAAAGCCGAGACCAATCGGTCGACGCTGGCACCTAGTGCGTACTTCTCCTGCATTTCACGGATCACATTCATGTCTTTGGGATATTTTGGAAGAGAAAGTGAGACATTTGGAAGGGAGATGTCTTTTGCGCAGTGAACCAGAGTCGGCGCGATGGCTAGGTACTCACGACCAGCAAGAATTCTCTTGGTGAGGGCCGGAGTGAGAGAGGGGTGGTTGCGTTCTGCCGCTGATAACACATCGTCTACAGAATGAAAGTGATTGGCGATGTGGGCAGCGCCCTTTACTCCGATTCCCTTGACACCCGGCAAGCCATCGGATGGATCTCCTCGGAACATTGCAAAAAGAGCGTATCGATCACCGGGAATTTCATAGCGATTGGCGACCCATTGCTTATCAACGAGTTCGTGTTGCGAAAGTCCTTTCGCTAGATAGACGACGGCGACATTTCGATCATCATCGACCATTTGGAAGAGATCTCGGTCCCCTGTCACGATTCGCACAGGCCCTTCGTGTTGCACTGCATACGAAGCCATAACATCATCTGCTTCATAGTCATCAATTCCAATGACCGTGATCCCAAAAGCATCGATGAGGTCTAGAAGAATCGGAATCTGGGGCGTGAGAGTGTCTGGCTCCTCCTCTTCGTCCTGGCGCCCCTCCTCCACCCTGTTGGCTTTGTATTCTGGAAATAGCGCAACTCTCCAACTGGGTCTCCAGTCACCTTCGATGCAGGCGACTAGTCGATTGGGCTGGTACATCGTGAGCAAACGCGCCGTCATGTCAAGGTAGCCACGTATGGCATTAACTGGCGTGCCATCGGGTGCCACCATAGTCTCTGGCATGCCGTAGTAAGCGCGGTACCAGAGCGAGGCACTATCTATCAGCATCAGGGTCATACTTCTCCGGCAAAATACGCGACCACGCCGCGGTCGAGCTTCTTCATCGCTTCAAGGCATTTTGGGCGAAGTTTCTCGCTAGCCGCGCAGATTTGGGCCAACAGATCGATGAGTTGCTTTGTAGAACGAACAAAATCTCCAACAGAGAGATCCGAATCTTTGAGGACGCTTTGAAGGGAATGCCCGTTTGCCCACCGAAATGAAATCCAGCAAAATCCGAAATCCGGCTCTCGCTGCGTTTTCACTTGATGAGCTTTCTCGATCACTTCCAACTTCGCCCAGAGGCGGATTATCTCGGCAAGGGCGCTTTGAACGTTGCCGGTTGGTATTCGAGCTGCTTGATTCTGCGAAGAACGACTTTGAAAGATGATGCTGGAGACGACGCTGAGCAATTCAGACGCCGATAGATGGTCGAAGAGGTCCTCTCGGATTGCCTCTGTAAGAAGGAGATCGGACTCGGTGTAAATTTTGGCCAGGATTTGCCCCTGGGGCAGAGTTTTTTCTCCTTGGATATAGCTGAGTTCGGTGAGCACATCACAGATGCGGTCGAAGGTGCGGGCGATGACGTGAGTTCTATTTTCAACTCGCGAGAGCAGCCCATTATTTTCGCGTGCCAATCGATCTGCCCGCTCAGCCAACCGCGCGTGAGCCTCTCGGTCACCGCAGGAGTGGCATGGATGCCCTCTCAACCCCTTTCGAAGGCCTACGAGTTCGGACTCCATGTGGGCGCGCTGTCTGGGGTCGAAGCCTCGCTTAGCTTGGCGATGCGATAAGAGCGTTTCTGTCGCCTTGATTTCGCGTCGAATCGCGGCGTATTGCTCGAAATCTCCTAGGTGACATCGAGCACTCTCCAAAAACTCAGAGATCGCTGTTTCATTTTTATGAATTTGTCTGGATAGGCCAACTACCGCGCGATCGGCTTGGAATTGAGCGAAAGATGACTCGAGGGAGCCACGCGCCCGTTCTCGCCCAAAACGGGAGATCAAGTTGATAGCCATGTTATAGGTGGGCGTGAAGGAGGATCGGAGGGGATATGTGCGAGTGGAAGCCAGCCCCGCTGCCGTTGCCGAATCGACAGTGGGTGACCACTGGACAACGGCGTTTCCCTCAATATCAATGCCCCGTCGTCCGGCACGGCCCGTTAGTTGCGTGTACTCACCCGGAGTGACCGGTACATGTGCTTCGCCATTCCATTTGACCAGTTTCTCTAACACGACTGTTCGGGCGGGCATGTTAATTCCAAGAGCCAAGGTTTCAGTGGCAAAGATCGCCTTGAGCAAACCTTTTTGAAAGAGATCCTCAACGGCGCTCTTGAAACTGGGAAGCAACCCCGCATGGTGCGCCGCGATTCCGCGCTCTAGGGCGGAAAGCCATTCGCTAAAACCAAGAGTCTCGAGATCTTCAGACGCGATGTTTGCCGTGTACTTGAGCGCTGTGGCACGAATCTCGGCGCGCTCTTCCGATGTTGTGAGTCGTAATCCAGAGGCCAAACATTGCCTGACGGCCGAATCACAGCCCAGACGAGAGAAGATAAATGTGATTGCAGGCAGCATGCTCTCGCGCTGCAATTTTTCAACAACTTCGGCCCGAGAGAGTCGGTGGCCTCCGTCGACCCATTCCCTTCGATTTCCTCGTTCTCTTGGTGAGCGGACACGACGTAGCGCTTCTCGCTCTCTTCTAAGAATTTCGGGATTTACTCTGCCGTTTTCCACGAAGAGATCAATGAGTCCATTGTCAATGAGAACATGCTGGTAAAGAGGAACTGGGCGAATTTCGCTGACAATTACCTCGGTATCTCCCCTAATCGTCTGCAGCCACTCCCCAAATTCTTCTGCGTTAGAGACCGTGGCCGATAATGAGATTACTTGAACGCTCTCCATAAGGTGAATGAGGACCTCTTCCCAGACGGCGCCTCGAAACTTATCTGCCAGATAGTGAACCTCATCCATCACAACGAAGCCAAGGGAAGTCAGAGCGGTAGACCCTGCATAGAGCATGTTTCGCAGAACCTCAGTAGTCATGACGAGAATGTCGGCCTCGCCGTTGATGCTGGTGTCTCCCGTGAGTAGGCCGACGCGCTCGCTGCCAAACTTGGCAACAAATTCTTGATATTTCTGATTCGATAACGCTTTTATCGGTGTGGTGTAAAAACATTTTCGATCGAGCTTGAGGGCCATAAATGCGGCGAACTCGCCGATGACTGTCTTGCCTGCCCCAGTGGGCGCCGCAACTAAAACCCCCTTTCCCTGTTCCACGGCCTGACAGGCTTGAACCTGAAATGGATCAAGAGGAAAATTGAAGGTTTCGGCAAATTCGGTTGCCAATGCAAAGGAACGTTTCAGGTAAGACTCCGCGAAACGTGCAGCGGGGGTAGTCATGGCAACCACGTTAGCAGGGCCGCCGGCACGGATTCGGCTTCAACTGGTAAAGCGCCAATCCGTTCGCCGTCCGCGTAGGCGATCGCTGCTGAACGAATACGTACTCTCTTGCCTCGCAAAATTTTCACTGAAGGATCTTTTATGTGAGTGCCCGCATAGACTTTGGGAAAAACTCTGAGAAATTTCAATTTTGAAATCGGACTTAGCACCATGACATCGAGAAGATCGTCATGAAGGTCCGCGTTCGGGCAGACCTTCATGCCACCGCCGTAGGATCGTCCGTTTCCGATAGCAATGAGCATTGCCTTTGTCGAAATTCTCTGGCCGTCGATATCTATTTCATAGAGCCTTGGCTTGAAGCCGAGCAATACAAGCATGATTGCGACATTGTATTTTGACGGGCCTTTCGGCCATTTCATCGCGTTCGCGCGTTCGTTGACCAGTGAATCAAACCCAGTAGAAAGGATGGCCCCGAACCACTGACCGTCAACGAGACCAAGATCCACCCTAGAGGGAGGAGTCTGGAAAACGGTGCCAAGAATCTGCTCCACATTTTCTAGGGGCCAACCCAGAGTTCTGCAGAAATCGTTACCCGTGCCAGCAGGTATGACAGCTAAGGGGATCGACGTATTTGCGACGTGTTGTAACACCAAGTGCACTAAGCCATCGCCCCCCACAGCGACAACTCCCTGGCATTCTTTCTCTTTGGTTAGGAACGCGGTGAGGTTTCGGCTGGTGTGCTCCGCAGATGCTCCGGTAATCATGCGGTATTCCACGCCATGGTGATCGAAAAAGTCCATAGTTCTGCGGCCAAAAACGGCACCTTTTCCCCTACCGGAAATTGGATTGATCACGACCGCCCACATCAGATTTCGGAAACTTCCGAAACGGCGCGTTTGGATCTTCGACGATCGACCAGCAAGGCGATGCCGCCCGCTGCGAAGTAAAACGCGCAAAGTGGCACGGCCAGTAGAGCCATGGTTAACGGGTCTCCTGTTGGAGTGAATCCGGCTACAAAGAGCGTAATTCCGAATACCCAGATCCTCCATGGTCGCAAGATCGCCCTGCCTGAAATGAAACCGATGAGGTTCAAGGCAACCAGAAAGACGGGTAACTCGAATGCAAGGCCGAAAAGGAGGATCACCCGAAGTACAAAATCCAAATAATCGTCAAAACGCACCAGATTGCTTAACGAGTGAGGCGTGAAGCCAAATAGAACCTTTATGGCCATCGGCAAGATGAGATAGCCAAGTGTGGCGCCGAGGGCGAAGAAAGGCGTAGCGCAGGCAATGAAAAGAACTGAATATCTCTTCTCTCTGCGGTGCAGTCCCGGAGAGATGAAAGCCCACAATTGATAGAGCCACAGTGGCGCCGAAATAATCAAACCTGTAAGAAGGGCAACTTTAATCTGAAGATTCAATGGACCTAGAACCCCATTGATGTACAGCGAACCGCAATGCGTGGACGCGGAAGCTTGCGCCTTGGTGAGATCGCAGACGGGCATGGCCAACGTGGTGATTATTTGGTTGTAGAAATACCATCCGACTCCAGAGGCGAGCAGAATGATGATGGAGGATCGCACGACCCTGCGCCTGAGTTCACGCAAATGTTCGAATAGCGGCATTCGACCGCTTGTGGTGGCCGCCATATAAACTACTTCTCCGCGCCGCCTTCGCCGTCTTTCTTTTCATCGTCCTTATTAATGTCTTTCATCTCGCTTTTGAAGATTCGCAGGGATTTAGCCAAAGAGCGAGCCGAATCTGGCAGACGCTTTGCCCCGAAAAGTAGAATGAGGACGAGCAATACCAGCAGAAGGTGGGTGGGCTCTCGTAGAAAAGGCATCGCGTTAATCTCCTAGTTCTTATTGGTACTTCCATTAGCGACCAAACCAACAGGAGGCAACGCTACCCCAGAAATCTTCAAAGAAAGGCTTCGCGCGTCAGACCGAGCCCGAGTAGCCATTTAAGGCCCTGGTTGCTCGGTCCTTGAGAGACCTTCGCAACTCTTGCGGTGATTCGAGGCTGACATCGCCGCCAAAGCTCATGATCTCTCTCATGGCCCAATCCGTGCTGAAACTCTCGACTTCAAGGCTCTCGCCTGACTTTAGAGCCTGTGGGGCAATTTCCAGATTGAATCGTTCGACGACGTCTCGAAGGCGCGAACCCACGTTTACAGTCAAGGGGATCTTCTCTCCGGTTCCAACCAGATCTAGGCGCGTCGAGGTTGCTTTTGAAAATTCACTGGGCTTGGCATCTAGGATCCGGTCTAGCCTAAAAGTTCTGTAACCTGTGGTTGATTCGCAAAATGCCAATACGTAATCGATTTCGTTGGAAGTTGAGAATTCCAATGGATGGATAACGCGCGTTGAAACTTCATCGCGGGATATCGAGTGATACGAAATTTCGACGGATCCTCGTGAATTTATTGCTCTTTCGATGACTCCACGTTCTATCGACAGGGCGCGGGTTCCCGCCTTAACCTTTTGCGGGACTGAAGTATCGACAAATCCGATGAGCTTGGAAACGAGTTGAGAAATTGTCTCGCGCAGTTCAATATGATGTGAGTCAGCATCTCCCTGCAATGCTTCCAGTCCTAGTATCAATGCCAGGACCTCATCTCGGTTCAAAACTCGCGGACGAGCTAAAGTCTCGGCATTAGAGATGTTGACGTATCCGGTGTCAAAGGATAGGTCCATTAATTCGAGGGCGGTATAACCGGGCAAGCCACACATCCAGAGTGTGTAGAGATCTTCGGTAAGTTGGGCCTTGGTTACTCCGAATTCTTGAGCCAGTTCACCTATGGGGATACCTTGGTGCGTGGATAGATAGGGAACGAGGTCGAGCAGTCGTTCCGTGCGCTCCAATCCTGAATGTGACATGTTCCTATTCATGGGCACTAACCAATGCTCGCAGTCGTTCGACGATCTTGTTGCGAAGATGTACCGGCTCGTGAACGATTGCGTCCTCCGCATGCCAGAGAATCGCATCGATAAATCTGGACTCTTCAGAATATGAAATACGGCAGAGATCAAATTCATCATCTGAGGAGATGATCTGTGCATCGCCTCTTAGAGCATGACCCCTACCTACTCGAATTGATACTTCTGCGATCTCTCGCTTCTCAAATAACGTGGAATCCAGAAAGGCGAGAACGTCGAATGTGGGCTCCGCACGATAGGAACTCTTCTTGGCGGTGAATTCCACTTGATCCATAATGCGATCGAGTCGAAATGTCCGCGTATCAGCGCGAGCTATGTCGTATCCCACCAAGTACCAGTTGCCTTGCCTGCTTCCCAAACCAAATGGATTCACAGTTCGGCGCTCTTCCTTTAGTTGTGCGGATGTGTAGGTAAAGGTGACAGTGATTTGATCGGCGATCGCGCGTGTCAGAGGGACAAAGTTGGGCGACTTTACATTGAGTTTCGGTGACAGATTGGGAAGGGCGTCAAAATCAGATGCTACGCCGAGGGACCGCAACTTAATCAGTGCACTTTGGGCAGGGGCGGCCAAGGCTGCCCCTCGCCACGCCTCAGCAGCTAAGGACAGGAGAGCCACTTCCGCGCCATTTAGCTCCCCGAGATTGAGTGAGTAGATATCGGGATGAATTCGATAACCCGGTTCATCCTCGAAGCCGGGATCCACTCCTTGCACATCGATAACGATTCCGAGTCGCCGAAGATCATCCTTGTCGCGCTCGAACATACGCTCTTTCGATTCGGCCGTGCCCTCATATCCTTCGATAGTTCGAAATATTTCCGACTTCGTCAGATACCTTTTTGTGGCCAACAAGGCAATTGTTAGGTTGATCAGTCTTTCATTCTTGCGCGATGCCATCGTAACCTCCCTTTGATGGCCTCCGTCGTCTTTGCAGGACATCTACGCCTGGTGCCATCCTGCGAGACTGAATAAGAAAACCTGTGTGGCCGATCATCCGATGCTGCGGTCTCACGGCTAATCCTTCATGATGCCATCCACGAACCAGCGATTCCGAACTCTCCGGTTCAGTAAAGTGCCCGTCGTCCTTCAAAGCTTCTGCCGTTGCAGAAAGCTGGGTCGTGGTCGCAACGTAGGCAAGGAATACTCCTCCAGGTCGCAGAACCCGCGCGGCAAGGGCGACACACTCCCACGGCGCCAACATGTCGAGAATAACGCGGTCGAAAGCGTCTTCGAATTCTTGATCTTGGACAGACCCGACCTCGACCCGCCAGTTGGCCGGGAACCCTCCGAAATAATCCGTGACATTCGACGTCGCGTTAGCGGCGAAGTCGACACGTCGTTCCAATGAATGTACGAAACCATTCGCTCCGACTGCGCGCAATAGGGAAATTGTTAAGGCGCCACTTCCAACTCCGGCTTCGAGCACCCGCGCGCCAGGGTAGATATCCGCAAAACCCACGATCAACGCGGCATCTTTTGGATAGACGATGGTCGCTCCCCGTGGCATGGAGAGCACATAATCAGAAAGGAGAGGTTTAAACGCCGTGAATTTCAATCCCGCGGTCGTCTCTATCACCGATCCTTCGGGCATGCCGATCAGGTCGTTATGGACGATCCAGCCTTTATGGGTATGCCATTCCTTATCCACGGTGATCGTAAAGCTATAGAGCTTTCCTTTTGAATCGGTAAGTTGAATTCGATCGCCAGCGGCGAAGTACCCAGGAGTAGACACGGGAGCATCTTAGAGGTCATCGCCTGGCCTTGGGAGAGTATCTTGCCCTCCATGAGTAAAATCAGGTTGTCACCCAGCCGTGTGAACGATTTTTCCAACTGCCCACAACTTTACAAGTATCGCGCCATCGATCGATTACCTGAGGCTCTCAGTTTGGACGCGGAGCGCGGCACTTTGATTCACACTGTGCTAGAGAATCTCTTTGACTCACCCATCCCTCATCGCACTGCTCAAACCGCGAATGAAATCCTCCCGCTTCGCTGGGGCGAACAACTCAAGGCGAACCCTGAACTCGCATCGATGGTAACTGACACCAAAGAGTGGCTTGATCGAGCAAGGTCGCTACTTGACAATTATTTCTCTCTCGAAGAGCCGAACTCATTTGAACCGACCCATCGTGAGTTTCATTTGGAAATCGAGCTAAGCGACGAACTGTATCTGCACGGGTACGTTGATCGACTAGACGTCGCAGGCACCGGCGAAGTTCGCATTGTCGATTACAAAACCGGAAAGGCCCCGAAGCCTGGCTGGGAAGAGAAGGCGCTCTTCCAATTGAGGGTCTACGCCTTTATCTATTGGCGCAACAATGGAGTCATGCCCAAGTTGCTGCAATTGATCTATCTTGGGAGTTCTCAACTACTCCGAAACACCCCGACGGAAGCTGATCTGGTTTCAACTGAAAAAGCACTGCTCCGCATAGGCGGAGAAATCATCGCGGCGATTCGAAATGATAAATGGACTCCAAAGCCTTCAAGGCTCTGTGATTGGTGCTCGTTCAAAAATATTTGCCCGGCCTTTAACAATTAGGAATTGAACTCCAGATAGAGATTCTGGAGTTTACTCAAAGATAACTCGCTGACAGAGGAGAAGACACGTACCCGTTCCGCATCGCTAATTGGAACAAGATGCGGGATAGCCACCACCAATCCCCCGCTCGCACTGGCCGCAGCAACTCCCGTTGCGGAGTCTTCTAGGATCAAACACTCCTCAATGGCGACATCAAGAAATTTCGCGGCAGCAAGGTAGCCTTCCGGATCGGGTTTCACATGGGTCACGTCATCGCTCGAGATAGAAATCGCAAAACTGTGCCCTATGAGGTTGTCGAGCACTGCATCGACGATTATTCGTGGACTGGCAGAAACAAGAGCCATGGGAAGGAAAAGAGCCTCACATAGGCTCATCAATTCCTGAGCACCTTCCATCAGTTGGGCTCCCTCTCGCAGATGCGCCTGCGTCAGGGAGATTAAGGTGTCAGTGAAGAATTCAGGTGATTCGTTACCGCCGGCCAAATCGAACATATAGCGGCCAACTCGATCCAGGGGTCCACCGAGGCAATGCGCCTGGTCTTGCCGTGCCCACGCGTACCCGTATCGTGCCATCAATTCAGTCTCTGATGCTAACCACATGGGTTCGGTGTCTACGAGGGTACCGTCCATATCGAAAAGAACGGCAGAGAAGAATGGAATCACGCTATTGGCCAGGATTAATGCTTAGTTCGCATTGAAATATTTGGCTTCAGGGTGATGCACAATAATTGCTGAAGTTGATTGCTCGGGGTGCAGCTGGAATCCCTCTGAAAGTTCAACGCCAATGCGCTCGGGCTCTAGCAGTTGACAGAGTTGAACTTGTTGCTCCAAGTCAGGACATGCCGGATAGCCAAAGGAATATCGCGATCCTCGATAGCCCTGGTCGAGGATCGCTTGCAACTCTGGCGCATCCTCTCCTCGGTAGTCCAATTCTTCTCTCACACGGGCGTGCCAATGTTCGGCCAGGGCTTCGGTGAGTTGAACCGATAGGCCGTGAAGTTCGAGATACTCGCGGTACTGGTTGGCGGCGAACAATTTCGCCGTAGTCTCACTTACTGCCGACCCCATTGTCACAATGTGGAATGCCACCACATCGGTGCGCCCTGAATCCTTCGACGCGAAATAATCACTAATACAGAGTCGTCGATCGCGCGATTGGCGCGGGAAGGTGAAACGCGTTCTTTCCTGACCCTTCAATGGCCCTTCATGATGCAAAATTATGAGGTCATTGCCTTCACTCACGCATGGGAAATAGCCATAAACCACGCCGGCATTGAGCCAACCTTGTGCCAGAGCGTCACTGAGTAACGCTCGAAGTCGCGGTCGACCTTCGCTTTCAGCCATTGCCTCGTACTCACCACGCGCGCCTTTGAGTCCCCACTGTCCAACAAAGAGGGCGCGCTCGTCCAGCATTCCCGAATATTCAGCTAGCGGCACACCCTTGATAATGCGGCTTCCCCAAAACGGTGGAGTGGGAATACCTACATCCGAGGCGACGTCGCTCCGTCTGGTGTCGACTTCTCGAATGGAATCAGTTGAGGCTACTGCGCGCACTCTTCGCTCGCGTAGCGCAGGAAGGGCCGCACCGGGCTCTCCACGCTTTATCGCCATGATTGTGTCCATCAAGCGAAGTCCTTCGAATGCATCTCTTGCGTAGCGAACTTGGCCGGGGAATGCACTGGCCAAGTCTTGCTCAACGTACGCTCTCGTCAGTGCAGCTCCACCAAGAACAATGGGCCATTTCTGGTCCAATCCACGCGAGGTGATCTCTTCTAAATTTTCCCTCATGATCACCGTTGACTTAACAAGCAAGCCGCTCATACCGATCGCATCGGCATTGGAATCACTGGCTGCGTCAATAATTTGATTAATGGTCTGCTTGATGCCGATGTTAACGACCTTGTACCCATTGTTTGAAAGAATAATGTCGACGAGATTCTTGCCGATGTCATGGACATCGCCGCGAACGGTGGCAAGAACCATCACTCCCCGTCCACCAGCACCGGCCTTCTCCATGAAAGGTTCGAGATAGGCCACAGCGGTTTTCATGACTTCAGCGCTTTGAAGAACGAAGGGAAGTTGCATCTCCCCTTTTCCAAAAAGTTCGCCAACCACCTTCATCCCCTCCAGAAGGAATGTGTTGATGATGTCGAGTGGCTTCATGCCTTCATCAAGGGCGGATTGGAGATCGGCTTCGAGCCCAACCTTTTCGCCGTCAATAATTCTTCGCGTGAGGCGTTCGGCTAATGGCAGCGCTAAGAGTTCAGCTGCTCGCGTGAGGCGCGAGGCGGCGATTTCCACACCTTCGAAAAGATCAAGAAAAACGGAAAGTGGATCGTAGACGCATTGACCGTTCTCAAAACGACGGCGATCGTAGATAAGATCCAAAGCTACCTCGCGCTGGCGTTCGTCGATTCGAGCCATCGGAGTGATTTTGGAGGGATGAACTATCGCCGAATCCATTCCCGCTTCAACCGCTTCATGAAGAAAAACGGAATTGAGCACTACCCGCGCAGCCGGATTGAGGCCGAATGAGACGTTGCTGACGCCCAACGTTGTATTGACTTCAGGAAATTCGGCCTTTATGGCGCGAATCGCATTAAGCGTTTCCAGTCCGTCCCGGCGCGTCTCTTCCTGTCCTGTCGCGATAGGAAATGTCAGGCAGTCGATCAGGATGTCGCCTGTCTTCAAATCCCATTTCTGCGTGAGGTCGTTTATTAAACGCCTTGCCACTCGAACTTTCCACTCCGCATCTCGTGCCTGGCCCTGTTCGTCGATTGTCAGGGCCACCACCGCCGCGCCATGCTCTTTGACCAGCGGCATCACACGTGCGAATCGAGAATTCGGCCCATCCCCGTCTTCGAAGTTGACTGAGTTGATAACGCTTCGACCGCCAAGCTGTTCCAGGCCCGCCTGGATAACTAAGGATTCCGTCGAATCAAGGACGATGGGAAGTGTCGAGGAGGTGGAAAATCTGCTCGCCAGTTCGCGCATATCTACGGCGCCGTCTCTTCCCACATAGTCGACAGATAGGTCGAGCATATGGGCCCCATCACGGATCTGGTCCCGTGCGATTTCGACGCAAGATTGCCAATCCTGCGCCAGCAACGCGTCTCGAAATGCTCGAGAACCGTTGGAATTCGTTCTCTCGCCAATTGCCAAGTAGGTCAGGTCTTGCCGAAAGGGAACGTACTGATACAGCGAGGAGGCACCGGCTTCAGAAACGGGATTTCGCTTGGTAGGAACGACATCTTTAAGTGCACCTACTACTTCTTTCATGTGCTCTGGCGTCGTGCCGCAACATCCACCCACTAACGAGATTCCATAGTCGTGGACGAAAACAGAAAGAGCGGCCGCGAGATCCTTTGGTGTAAGCGGATAGGTGGCGCCACTGGGTCCGAGTATGGGAAGGCCGGCGTTTGGCATAACCGATATGCCGATCTGGGCCGTTTTACTCAAGTAGCGCAGATGTTCTGACATTTCTGATGGTCCTGTAGCACAGTTCAAACCAATCAAGTCGATGCCCAAAGGTTCGAGGGCGTTTAAAGCCGCACCGATTTCAGAGCCGAGTAGCATCGTTCCGGTTGTTTCCACCGTCACTTGCGCAATAAGTACCACGTCGCGACCGGAATTTTTTATAGCTGCGCGGGCGCCATTTATTGCAGCCTTTGCCTGTAGTAGATCCTGTGCGGTCTCCACCAAGATTGCATCCACTCCGGCATCTACGAGGCCTTGGGATGCGATGTTATAAGCGTCCCGCAACTTCGCGTACGTAGTGTGACCAAGGCTTGGCAACTTCGTGCCAGGGCCAAGGGAACCAATAACGAACCTTGGCCTTTCAGTGGTGCCGAATTTGTCGGCGCTCTGTCTGGCCAACACTCCTCCAGCATGTGCCAATTCATAGATTCGATCTTCAATTCCGTACTCCGCCAGGTTTGCCCAATTGGCTCCGAAAGTATTGGTTTCAATTGCATCTACTCCAACGGCGAGGTATTCCTCGTGGACGGCACGAACGATGTCGGGCCGGCTGACGTTCAATATTTCGTTGCAGCCTTCATAGCCTTCAAAATCATCCAGGGTCGGATTTGCCGCTTGAAGCATCGTGCCCATCGCGCCGTCGGCAATCACTGTGCGCTGGGCCAGAGCCTGGCGTAGGGACTGTTTTGAAGTGATCATCAGGGCAAGGTTACCGTAAGGTGGCATTATGGAGATTTTCCAAATACCACCCTTGCGCTCGCCGATAATGATCTTCGCGTTCGGCGGATGGAATGACGCGGGTGAAGCTGCAACCGGGGCTGTGTCTCATCTATTGAACAGTTGGGAACACACATTAATCGGCCGCTTTGATCCCGAAGAGTTTTACGATTTCCAAGTGAATCGTCCTATGGTCTTCGTTGATGATTCGAAAATTCGCCAGATTACCTGGCCAACAACGGAAGTATTCGGAATCCTTACCCCTCAATTTGAATTCGATGTGGTATTGGTTAAAGGGCTCGAACCATCAATGCGATGGAAGAGATTCACGACTGATCTGCTTGATCTGGCTGATGACCTCGAAGTTTCAATGATTCTGACCACGGGTTCCTTGCTTGCCGATACTCCTCATTCCAGGCCGATTTCGGTCAGTGGAAGTGGATCCCATCCGGCTATTGCCAAACGCCTCGGTGTTGAAGTCAGTCGATACGAGGGGCCTACCGGGATTCTTGGAATTCTGCAGGAGGCCGCAGAACGAAGAGGGATTGACGCCATGTCGTTCTGGGCGGCAATTCCCCACTATGCCTCAGCCCCGCCCTCTCCCAAGGCAACTCTCGCACTTGTCAACGCGCTAGAGGACTTTTTAAATATTTCAATTCCGCTTGGAAATTTGGCCGATGAGAGCAAGTTGTGGGAGTCCGGCATCGACGAGATGGCCCATGAGGACAGCGACCTTAAAGAATATATTCGCCAACTTGAAGCGTCCAAGGACGAGACAGAACTTCCCGAAGCGACTGGTGAATCAATAGCTAGGGAGTTCGAACGATATCTGCGTCGTCGAAATATTGAATAGTGTCGGCTAGAGCGCCAGACCCATCAGCAGATCGATGGCTCGCGATAATTCGCCAGCCGATCCACCAGTAGATCCCTTTTCGGTTTCGTCGCACCAGGAATTCAAAACTTCAATGGCACGGGGGGTGTCCAGATCATTTGAGAGGGCATTGATTAAGTGCTGAACGACTTCGCGCGTGGGCGCCACTTCCGGACGCGAGAGCAATAGCCTCAACCGATTCAGAAATCGTGTGGCTTCGTTAAGTTGGTCATCGGTCCACATGCGGTCTTCCGAATAATGGTGAGACATAAGGGCCAGTCGTACAGCAAGAGGATCAGCGCCTTGTCCAACCAATTTAGAGAGAAAAGCCAAGTTCCCGCGGCTCTTGCTCATCTTCTCGCCATCAAGCCCAATCAAGCCAGCGTGCATATACACGCGTGCATAGTCTTTCCCAGTTATTACGGCGGCCTGGGCGGCACCCACTTCGTGATGCGGGAAAAGCAAGTCATTTCCGCCACCTTGAATATCAATGAGAAATTCTTCATCGTGGTTGACTGGCAAATAATTGAGTGCGATGGCGCAACATTCGATATGCCAACCGGGCCGACCGTTTCCGAATTGTGATGGCCAACTTGGCTCGCCGACCCTCTCGTGCAACCAGACGAGTGCGTCTAGTGGGTCGTGTTTACCCACCCTTGCGGGATCCCCGCCTCGCTGCGCGGAATATTCGAGCATGTCCTCTTGGGAGAAATTAGCGACGCTGCCAAATTTTGGATCCGACTTCACCGAAAAATAGAGATCTTCACCTACTTCATAGACAGCACCTTTGTCCTGCAATTGAATGACGGCTTCAACCACGAGTGGAATTGACTCGACCGCCCCGATGTAGTGCTCTGGCGGGATAATGTGGAGGTCACTCATGTCCCCGCGGAAAAGATCTATCTGGGATTGCGCTAGGTCCTTCCAGTCGACTTTGTCACGATTGGCTCGTTGCAATAGAGGGTCATCGATATCTGTGACGTTCTCGACAAAATGAACTCTCTTGCCCATAGCCCTCAGATACCTGTTGACTAGATCAAATGTTATGTACGTGGCGGCGTGCCCCAAATGGGTAGCGTCGTAGGGAGTTATGCCGCATACATACATTCGGTACACATCTTTAACGGGCAGAGCCACGACTCTCTTTGTGGCTGAATCCTTCAATGAGAGTGCGGGAAAGGAGAAACTCGAATCAATCGGTGGAAGGTAAAGGTCAGCCCATGAATTCATCTGATCATCCTAAAGGATCGATGCGACTGAACTTGGCTTAATACGGAGGCCAAGGAACGGCAGGCCAGTCCTTACTGGGCATGGGAAAGATCCCCGTTTCCTGAAGTCGCCTCACCCGTTCCCGGAGGGCATGGATCTCGTACTCGGTGAGGAGGTCCTCTAGTTCGGCGGGATCGCGCAAATACTTCGAAACAGCTTCAAGGCGAGAAAATTCCTCCTGATTGATAGCGCATCCCGCCCATCGCCACAACACAGTGCGCAATTTGTCCTCGTGATGGAAGGTCACTCCATGATCACATCCGAAGACTTTTCCTGATGTATCGGGAAGTATGTGGCCGATCTTGCGATCCGTGTTATTTATGACAGCATCAAACAAGGCCATGTTCCGAAGTTCGGCACTATCTCGTTGGAAGTATTCGGTCATGTCGATGCTCTCGTCGATATCCACCCACAACTGCACAGCGCCTTCACCAAATGGTCCTTCACGAAGTACCGTCAGCGGAACAACACGGAAGTCGCACCTCGTACTGAGAAGATAAGCAGCGAATTCACGAAATGCGAGGGTGCCATCAGAAAAATCCCAAAGCGGCCGCTCCCCCGCAATGGGTTTGTAGATACATTTAAGGGACAAAGCGCCATAAGTAACCTTGGCCAGCATGGTTGCATTGGACGCGTCCACCAGGCGTCCGGTTACTTTCATCTCACCGAGCCGTAAGGCGTTCTCAAAATCAGAATTAACGTCTGTAACCATTTGCCCTCGGGCAGACGTGGCCTTGTGGGTCCAGGGCCAGACCACAGAATGGGCAGGGCGGCCGACCAGCGTTTACGACCACCGCTGCGCGTTTCGCAAAGGCATCGGTTTGAGAAGGGGTGAGAATTACCCGAAGAAGATCAGGTGCATCCGAGTCGTCATCTGCCAAGACTTCTTCACTCTCGGGTGCGTTCTCATTAACCGCTTGGAGCTCAATAGAAACCATTTCGCGATCACTCAACCAGGAAAGAGAAACTAGTCCTACGCGGAATTCCTCCATGATGGGGGTCTCTAGAGGTTGATCATCAGGGGCCACTCGTTGGATAACGAGGGCTGGATCAACTCGTCGTAATTCTCGAAGCAGGATCTCCAAACGGTCGGCAATAGCAATCACCTGCGACTTTTCAAGAAGAACGGAAGTGAGTCGATTTCCCGAACGGGCCTGTATAAAGAAACTTCTCTCGCCAGGTTCGCCCACTGTTCCTACGACAAACCGTTCAACTGGATCAAAAATATTCATTAAGCGTGCCATCTATGGCCTCTTTCCCGTCACGGGATGTCCCGAACCGCCGCCGACAAGGAATCGCTTTCGAGTATCTACAAACATCCGCGGATCTAGACGAGATCGTGAGTCATTCATAAGAATCAATCTTGGCTTTACCGCCGAATAGTCGAGAATTGAAACAGACGCGGGATCGATGACAATTCTTTGAAATTCGTCCAGATGCATGTTGAGTGCGGAAGCAATAATGGATTTCAAGACGTCTCCATGGGAAACGAGAATCACATGCCCCTTGCCCCGTTTGGCTAGCCCCCGGTTCACGGCTCTCATCGCCCGTTCTTGCATGGCACGTATGCTTTCGCCTTCTGGAAATACAACTTTTGAGGGGTGCTCCTGGACGCTCTTCCATAGAGTCTCTTTGGAAAGCGAGCGTAGTTTTCGTCCTGTCCATTTTCCATAATCTACCTCCGATAGGTCTTCATCGACCTGGACGGTTAATCTTGGATTTATATCAGCAATTCTCCTCAACCACGGGGAGATTGTCTGCTCGCATCGCTCTAATGGACTCGAACGTAGTGACTTGATCGGAATTTCCCCGAGCCTTTTTGCCAGTTCTTGGGCCTGCTTTCTGCCAGCAGGTGAAAGCGTTACCCCTTCGGTTCTTCCGGCAAGAATTCCGGAACCATTGGCAACTGAATGCGCGTGGCGAATAAGGACAACCAATGTCATCGTTGCTACCCGCCTTCGTGAAATCTATCGAGTGAAAAAAATTACCAGGACAGACCAGAAGGTTAACGGGGAATTACTCTTCGTGCCTTGCTAGGGTCGGCTCATGGAATTTCGTCGTGCAGGCAAAAGTGGGCTTCTGATATCCCGGCTTGGATTGGGCACTATGACGTGGGGCCGGGATACCGATGAGCATGAGGCGGCCGACCAGGCCCGCGCCTACCTTGACGCAGGCGGAAATTTCCTAGATACGGCCGCACTCTACGGCGACGGCGACAGCGAACGCGTTATCGGCGGACTCATTGGAACCCTCTTCCAGCGTGCGGATGTCCTCATTTCCACGAAGGCTGGCATCTCGTTACGCGACGGAGAACGTGTCGTCAACTCATCGCGTCGATCCTTAATCGCCGAACTCGATAATTCGCTCAATCGTCTGGGAACAGATTTCATTGATTTGTGGCACGTCCACTCTTGGGATCCTTCCAATCCATTGGATGACACCCTCTCGGCACTCGACTACGCCTACGCAAGCGGACGAGCCAGATATGTGGCCGTCTCCAATTTCGGTGGATGGCAGAGTGCTCGAGCAATAACGCGGCAAGAATCTTTCCCCACAAAAGCGCCCATCGCGTCCCTACAAAATGAGTATTCCTTGCTCAACCGAGAGGTCGAGAAGGAAGTGCTTCCTTGCGCCCGGGAGCTCGAAGTTGGTTTTCTCGCTTGGTCGCCACTTGGTCGTGGTGTCCTCACGGGCAAATACCGGACGGGAACGCCCAGCGATTCACGAGGTGCGAGCCCCCACTTCGCAAGTTTCGTCGAGCCCTACATGGATGTCAGGAGCGCAAGAATTGTCGAAGCAGTCAACGTTGCAGCAGAAGGACTTGGGTACTCGCCCCTTGAAGTGGCTCTAGCCTGGGTGCGCGATCAAGTTGGGGTGACAAGTGCAATCGTCGGTGCTCGCACTGGTGCCCAATTGCGTGGAATTCTCATGTCAGAGGAGATCTCGCTCCCCTACATTGTCCGAAATGCTCTTGACGACGCTTCTGCGATTTAGCAGTTTTCCAGGAAATTCTCCAAAACCCTGACCCCGAAAGCAATACCGTCGACAGGAACCCGTTCGTCGACGCCGTGAAAGAGCGACATGAAGTCCAGATCCGGGGGAAGGCGCAAAGGCGAAAATCCGTATCCCACGATGCCAAGATCTGACAGAGCCTTATTGTCGGTGCCACCGCTCATGCAGTAAGGCACTGGGATTGCATCTGGGTCCTGCGATCTGAGCGCATTGCACATTGCATCAACCAGATCGCCTTCAAAATCCACCTCTAAAGCAATATCACGGTTGACAGTTTCAATTTCGATATCAGGCCCGATCAGTTCGCGAATGGTCGAATTGAGTTCATCCTCGAACCCTGGAAGAAAACGTCCATCAATGACGGCTGAGGCACTCTGGGGAATGACGTTGGCTTTGTAACCCGCCTCCAGCATTGTTGGGTTGGCTGAGTTCTGGAGAGTGGCCCCGATCATCCGTGCAGTCGAACCCAACTCCTTCAGGAGCGGTCGAAGATCGGAAAGATCAAATGGTTTGTTTGTCGCTTTGGCAATGTGCTCGAAGAATATTTTGACAGTTTTCGTATAGCGCTGCGGCCATGTGTGGTTGCCGATCTTCTCCACGGCCGACGCCATGGCAGTGATTGCGTTGTCATCGTTCATCATGGAGCCGTGGCCTGCACGGCCGTGAGCCGTCAATCTCATCCAATGTATTCCCTTTTGGGCACCTTCAACTAGATAGAGTCGTTTTCCATCTCCGACGGTTACCGAAAATCCGCCAACTTCCGAGATTGCTTCCGTGCAACCAGCGAAAACCTCTGGATGCTCTTTTGTCATCCAACGGGAACCGTATGTCATGCCTGCCTCCTCATCGGCAAAGAAGACAAGGACAAGGTTCCGGGGTGGTTTGTATCCGATGCGCGCCCATTTGCGGACGATTGCCAAGATCATTGCATCCATATTCTTCATGTCCAGTGCGCCTCGGCCCCAGATCATGCCGTCTCGGATTTCGCCGCTGAACGGATCCACCGACCAGTCCTCCGCATTCGCGGGTACAACGTCGATGTGACCGTGTACTACCAATCCGGCTCGACTACTGTCTTCGCCTTCAATATTTGCGACAACGTTGCATCGACCGGGTGCTGCCTCGTAGATGCGCGATGTGATTCCAACCTCGGCTAGTTTGCCGACAACGTAATCTGCCATCGCTTTCTCATCACCATTGCCTTCACCGAAATTGACACTCGGAATTCTGATCATCTCCTGGCACATGGTGATTGCATCTTGTTCAAGTTCGGAGAGTTCACTCTGGTTGAAGTCTTGATTGGCAGATATCGTCATAGGGCCATTCTCTCTGAAAAAGTCCTGCTTTTGTCTCAAAGCGCCCGCATTGGTAGCCTTGTCCTTCACTCGTCCGGGTGGCGGAATTGGCAGACGCGCTAGCTTGAGGTGCTAGTGCCCGCAAGGGCTTCGGGGTTCAAGTCCCCGTTCGGACACGAATGCTCTCGCGTAGATCGACGATTCCTGGCACGGCCGCAACCCAACCCTAACTGTAGAGTTTCCTACTTCTTTCAGAATTATTTTCTGCGAGTATTCCGTATTACTAACCAAATTCCGAGACCAACAATCAAGACAAAGAAAAAAAACATAAAGAAAAATCCGCCACCATTCATCCAGCCGTACCCATTTCCATAGCCATTCATCATGGTCACCCTTTCGAAAGATTTATTATCAGTGGTACGACACCATATTGGCACATGTTAATCCTCAAGTAAGGGACGCTCCTTGCCAAGAATTTCCGCGCGGGTGTTGTCATGTGTGACTCGACGGAATGGTTTGGGGCGGCGAATGACAATCGCTCCTGGCCGCCCCAGTGCTGCGGAGTTCACCTGCTCGTGAGACATCTGCAGAGAGAAGCCGCGCGAAGAATTTGGTTCGATCACTACGGGCATTTCGCTCGCTTCCAACGCGTACCGAACATCAGCACGGGAAACGGCCTCATTCGTTCCTTCCGACTGATTGCCTGCCCTGTTGGAGATGCTCCAAAAGACATCAGTGACTGTGGTTGCTACCCGCCCAACGTTTGTAATTTCGACGGTTAAATCGATGGGTGAACTGGCGTCTTCCTTTTCGCTGGAATGGGCATGGCCCTCTACCGTTAAGAGAATTCGAGCGGAGCGCGTCTCTCGAAGCCACCACGCTGAAATAAGTAGGGTACACACGGAGATAACCAACGCGAGGTATGTGGGCCAAGATTGCTGATTCATCGACATGAGTCTTAGGGTACACGGAATCCTCTGTTCAACTGACGTTCTTTAGCGTAATCCCAACCTGGCTTACAGGTGAGAAATGCCCCCTTGCCATTAGCTGACGGCATGCGGATGGTGGCCGAGCAAAAGTTCGTTCGAGAACGTCTATCAGAGAAAACCATTTATGCGACTTCAATATTTCTTGCAACGCGTCATTCTGATTGATAGCGACAGCTTTCTGTGAGGCAGTCACTACAAGTTTCTCATCTGAAATATCTCGAGAGCTTATAACGACCTGTGCAGTTGTGTGCGTAGCAGCGCCCTTGGCTTTGGTGACTCAGGCGTCAGAAGAAGAATCTGCCTCGAGCCAATGCAATAGTAAAAGACACTTC
Source organism: Actinomycetes bacterium (assembly GCA_031360585.1). Lineage (GTDB taxonomy): Bacteria > Actinomycetota > Actinomycetes > Nanopelagicales > Nanopelagicaceae > QYPT01. The sequence goes on from JANMBV010000025.1 coordinate 46,872, forward strand.
GATTCTCTATTGCCTCGATCCATCGAACGAAAAAACATATCTGGAAATGGGTAGCGCAAACCAGAGAGCCTCCGGTGTATCCGGAGAC
>JANMBV010000030.1:0-1560 GCA_031360585.1 Actinomycetes bacterium
GGATTATCCACCTGCAGACTCAGCGCCAGCGTGGCACCGGTGAAGCCGATGCTCTCCAGCTTGATACCCTGCAGCGCGAGCTTGGGCAGTTGCGGTATGGGCAGCACACCCTGGCTTACAACGGGATAGCGCACCGTGCCCAGCAACGGCACCCTGATCAACAGCCCGGTCGTTAACTCATAGGGCACCTGATCCTTACCCTTGAACCCGCTCAACCCTTTTTCAATTTCTTTAAACGTCATACTCAACGGCAGCTCAATGCGACTAGTGTCAAGTCACGCGTCAAATGTCGGATATAATCGTTTGAGTTTGACTCGCGCATTCTCTGTTGTAAATTGCCAGTTAACCTTGGCGTGATTCTGGTCGCGGCGCGCTTGCCAAGCGGCAACCTCCTCGCGTAGCTCATGCATACTACCGATGCGCCTATCAAGGCATTGGCCGATCAACACGTTGAGCTCGATCTCAGCAACATTGAGCCAACTGCCATGCTTCGGCGTATAAACAAATTCGAAGCGATCCCATAATGCCTTTGCCCGATCAGGTGGAAATGTCTGGTATAGCGCGCCAGGGCTATGTGTGTTCAGATTGTCCATCACCAGTGTAATTTTCTGTGCGTCTTGATAACGTTCCGCAATCTCCTGGAGAAATTGCGCCCAATCCACTTTTGTTTTGTACTCCGTCACCTTGGTCATCCGCGTGCCAGCCAACGGCTCACTCGCCATGAATACGTTACAAACGCCACATCGCTCATACTCGTAGTCGTGCCGAGCCGCGCGACCCGGGCAAGCCGGAATCGGTGCGCGTGTCTCGCGGATGAGTTGTCTCGGTGTCTCATCCATGCAGACTACCGGGTTGTCCACGTTATAAGGCCGCCGGTACACGTCGAGAACCCGTTCCATCGCAGCGACAAACTCCGCATTGGCGGAAGGTGCGATTACCCAGCCAATCTTCCGCCACGGTTTGATTTCGTTTTTTTAGTACGCGGCGAACCGTTTCATAAGAAATGCTGTCGACATATTCAAGCTCCACTGCCCGATCAGCCAGCAAGCGTAGCGACCATCGTGCGAAACCCTTCGGGGGTTCGCCGCAACTCATGGCGACCAAGTGGGCTTCAAACTCGCCATCGGCTTTGCGCTCGTAGTTGCGCTGACTCGGTTGCCGCCCTAACGCCGCGTCCAGCCCCTCCTCGACAAAGCGTTTCTTGATACGATCAACCTTGCGCATGCTGATCCGCAAAATATTCGCCACGTCTTCCCCACGGGGACGATGATCGTTGAACTCGCCCTCGTCACAATTTAAAAGAATCAGCGCATTGATCACCTTATGGGACTGATGGGAGCCTTTATGTGCAATGGCCTCCAATTCTTCCCTTTCATTCGCCAGTAGTGTCACTTTATAAAGTTTCATTGCTAAACCCTCGCCATCTTGTAAAAGATGGTGAAAGTTTAGCACGATTTATGCGACATAGTATACGTGACGTGACACTAGTGTATTAAATCTGTATTAAATCGGGGACACACAACTAATTGATTGCAGCTATTTATTTGATTAATAGATAAT
>JANMBV010000058.1:0-1905 GCA_031360585.1 Actinomycetes bacterium
CGCGCGCCAGCTCGCCGCGCACGCTGCCATCGATCTTGAACTAAAGTACATCGCCTGGAACAGTTCACTTTCAAAAATCACCGGAGTCGCAGCTTCCGAAGCCATCGGCAAAAAAGTTTTCGACCTGTTCCCGTTTTTAGAATCCGTTGGCGAACGCGAAATTCACAAGCGTGTATTCGGTGGCGAGACAGTTGTGGTGGACCCGCGGCCCTATAGCGTTCCCGAGAAAAATCGTACGGGCCATTTTCAGTCGACGTACTGGCCGTGGAAAAATAAAGATGGCGAAATCATTGGCCTCTTCATGGCGATTCGTGATGTCGGTCAGTCATTTAATCGATTACTCTACTTGAGCGAACTGTCGTCAACGCTTTCGAAAGCAGTTACCCCACAGCAAACTCTCGATGAATCTCTGGAATTTCTGAGGCAATCAACTGGCGCTGAGCGCGGACTTGTTGTCTTACTTACTGACGATCGACAATTTATCGAAGTGGTCGCGCTAAATAATGCAGGAGAGTCAATTACACCTGGTGAACGGCTAGGGGTAAATTTTGATATTCCACTCACTGTTGCAATGAGAGAGAACAAAGTTATTTTCTCGCCGGACGAGGCTGATGCACAAAAATATTCTTACCGGCATCGCGATTACGTTAAATACACTGGTGACGTGGCCGCAGCGGCTTTACCGCTGGTCATCGAAGGTGTCGTCATCGGCGGAATTGCGGTTTCTTATAAAAAGGAACAAATATTCACCGAAGAAGACGCTAACTATTGGACAGCTGCCTCCAACCTTTGTGCGCAGAGCTATTCGCGAGCCGTGCAGTTTGAAAAAGAACGTGGTGCTAGAGATGCGGCTGAAAAAGCTAGCTTAGCAAAATCGCGATTCTTGGCGAACTTAAGTCACGAGCTACGAACGCCAATGACTGTAGTTATCGGTCATGCAGAGTTAATGAAGAGCACAATTGAGAAATCAGCGGCCCAAATTCCAATCGACTTAGCTGCCAAATTTAAAAAGTACGCTGAGAGATGCTTCGATCAAGGGGTCATGCTCGCTCGTATTCTCGAGGACATCCTTGATCTCACTAAAATTGAAACCGGAACGATCACTCTTAAGCGCGAACTCATCGAAGTAAATATCCTTACGCCCTCCGCGAATAGCGGCAGAGGCGGGCTGGCTGATGATGGTAGAAGTGTGTGGTGAGCGGTGGAAACTGAGTTCCGTGTCCGAGTCTGTCCAGAGGTTCGGCTTGAGGCTCGGAGTCATCTCCTTGAACTCATCTGGTATGGAGTGATACAAGTTTCGAGCAATCTCGATCTTGTCGGAGGCTTCCTTCTGATTGATCGAAACAATGTTGGCTCGGTACCCGTTCCCCATACAGGCATTCGCAAGGGCCTCACCGGCAAGGATCGTAGAAAATCCAATCTGACGTGACTTATTGACGATACGGAAGAAACTCCGATCGTTCAAAAAACGAACTTGATAAGGTTCTAGTACAAACGGCGCTCCATCAAGTTCAGTCAATGTCTCTAGCCACACAGCGGGATGGACTAGTTGTGCGAGTACGTCATCCTGCGTTGTCGATGATGATGGGGTCGTCATATGCGACTCTTTCTGGTACGGCCGGAGCCGCCGAGGGGGCTGGGACGTTGCCGATAAGAATACCGATCCTGCCACCGACTCCGCGATTCGCGAAGATTTCTAGGAGTGGCCTGCGATCGTCGTCTGGATCGTTCTCATTCTTTTCAATCTGATGTCTAAGGGTAAGCAGGGAGTTGAGAACCTTCAGTCGTTCAGTGACATCCTTCCGGAAGACCGGGCCGACCTCTTCTGCCATCCTGTCTGCGGTCTCGTCATCGACTGGAATCGAGAGGGACTTTGCCGGACTAGATTCAGATACGAGCGCTGGC
>JANMBV010000063.1:0-5277 GCA_031360585.1 Actinomycetes bacterium
ACATTTACATTTACACTCAGATGGATTTCCTAGTAGAGCAGATGAAAGATTGAGATATTTGTTTGACGACGACCATCTAACGACCATGAAAAGTGTCGTTATTTCGGTGGACACCAAGTCAAGGGACTGTTTTAAATTTTAGGTGGTATCAGAGAGTCGGGGGAATCCCCTACTCCAGCCCTAGGTGACCGCTCTTTTCGTTGCCACCCGCTTGCGTGACCGCAAAAAAAGAAATGTTTTCGCAAATCATTGATTAACGGTTAGTGGGATATCTTGAAAAAGCGACGCACCGTGCCGGCTTATCCTGACACCTCATTTGAGGTTGCATTAATGACTGGTGGGGTTGTCGAATTGGTTGCTAATTCAAGTAAAATGACTGCCATGCCCAGCCTCCAAGTCACGTCTCAGTATCTAAATGGCTGATTTCCAGCGAGAGGAATGTGGATGAAGCCGCACGTCGTGTGGACCCAGTGGGAAGACCTGAAAATTCCCGATGGAATAAAAAATCTCTCGTCGAGTTCTGCTCCACTAGATGGCGTGAATCTTGGCGAGATTACCTTTTTCGTCCCTCCATATATGACTGGACGAAAGGGTCTACTTCCCATTTCTCGCATGCCGCAGCTTCAAGTTGTGCAGTTGCCGTATGCCGGATACGAAAAGGCACTTGAATTCATGCGCCCGGGAATGCTTCTGTGCAATGCCCGAGGCGTTCACGATGATTCAACTGCGGAATTGGCCGTGGGGTTCGCGATTGCCTCTTTACGTGGTTTCCCAAATTTTCTTCGCCACCAGTTTCAAGGTGAATGGGTTTCGGAGAATCACAAATCCCTCTCGGATAGCAAAATTGGGATTGTGGGGTTTGGCTCAATTGGAAGAAGAATCACAGAGAACCTCAGCGGTTTTGCCGTCGAAGTTGTTGCCTTCACCAGGTCTGGCTCTGATGGCTCCAAAAAAATGAGCGATTTAGATTCAGAACTTCCTCACTTGGATGTAGTCATTCTTTCCATGCCTCTTAATTCTGAAAGCGTCGGTCTTTTCAACGAAGAGCGGTTGGCCCGGATGAAGGACGGTGCATTGCTTGTAAACGTATCGCGCGGGCAGGTTGTCGATACAGATGCTCTCATTGCAGAGCTGAACTCTGGGCGAATTCTCGCGGCACTAGACGTCACCGACCCAGAACCGCTTCCGAAGGATCATCCTCTCTGGAGTGCGAAGGGACTACTGATTACACCCCACGTAGGTGGGGATACGACGGCGTTCGAGCCTCGCTTTCGGAAACTTTTGGAAGAGCAACTGCAGCGGTTGGTCAAGGCAGAGCCACTGGAGAACATCGTTTACGACGGCAGATGAATTCGGTTCATAATGTCTTGATGAATGCGACGCTCGAAGTTCCATGTTGCAAACGGAATGAAAGCAACAGAAAATGCAACTGAGGTTGTGCGCCAAGGCCAACGTAAAAGTCTCGCTACAACCGGCACTATCAAAATATATGCGGTAAAAACAGAACCATGGGTGGCTCCGACTATCGCCACTAGCGCATCAGCCCTTCCGGTCACCCAGTGGTAGATCGCAACAATGAGAATGGAGGGGAGAAGAGCCCCTTCGGCGTAAGCGAGTACTTGAAAGGCTCGCAATGCGAAGATGACGATTTTTTGGGAGAGTCTTCTCGTCATTAGTTCTGACCCGTGACGAAGAGTCGGGTGAGGATAATCAGGGCGACCAAGCCACCAAGTAATCTATAAAGCCCTCTAGTCCGGTTGTTTTGCAGAGAAATGCTGGCGTTATCCGCGAAGGGAATCAGGCCGAATGCGAGTACTGCATAGAGAAGATGGAGCCATTCCTTGGGATGTTCACCGCTGATGAGAAGGGCAACACCAGCTAGTGCTGTGACACCTGCCGAAGCCAGGACCGCCACCAGGGTTCTCCATGCGCCAATGCCGGCTGGCGTTTTGCGCGCCACGCGGACGACACCTTCGATAGTGGCAGAAAGAACCGAGAAGGTGGTCAGAATTGCAAGGGCTATATGCAGGTTCTTAAGCATGCTCGGATCTTAGTAGGCTCTTTAGCGAACTGAGACTCTGCAAGTGGGTTGGAATATCTGTTGGAGAAGGAGTATTGATTCTATTTAGCCAGACGCCTTTCAGACCCGCATTGATGGATGCGCGCACGTCATAGTCAAGATCATCGCCGACGAAGATGACTTCCTCGGCCTTACATTCAAGGACTCTGCAAAGGTGATCGAATGCCTTTCGATCAGGTTTTAGCGCGTCCACTGTCCCGATAGCTAGGACAACTTCAAAGAAGTCTGATAATCCCATTGTCGCAAGTTTCGCCTCTTGTTGTGCTTGCTGGCCATTGGTTAGGACTGCCAGTTTATATCCAGTCGTTTTGAGATCCCTAAGCACAGAGATTACATCCGGGTAGGCAACCCAACTATTCGAATAATGACGCAGATAATCATCCCAGAGAGCATCCAGATCGAGATTATCAATGAGTACATCGGTTGACGCTAGAAAATTACGCATCCTTTCGCGGCGATGCTCGATGAGCGTCATGGTGCCGGCCACATACTGCGCGAAGTAGAGATCTTCTAGACGATGCCATTCACTACCAACGCTTTCATTGCCATTGTATGCCCAGCTCTTTTCGTCGATGAGCAGTTCTAGTCCACGCGTGGCGGCCATTCGATGATCAAAGAGCGTGTTATCTAGATCAAACCCAATCGCACGAATCACTGATGAATTGTAATTCCCGTGTAGCTCTTTGGGGAAGGCCGCCGTTAAATTCCCAGTGCGATCGGGATATCCATGGAAGAATCAGATCATGATTTTGCGACCACTCACGATGGAGGACAGGCCCGAAGCCGTTAAGGCTCACCGAGAATTGGCCTTGGACCACTTTGATTTCTTACTTGACTCCCTTGGCAAGTATGACGAAATGGGGGATTGGGCGGCTTACTTAGACCGTCTGGATTCTGTTCGGCGTGGTGAAAATGTTCCCGATGGTTGGGTCCCTTCGACATTTCTTGTGGCAGAAGTGGATGGCCGAATTATTGGTCGTGTCTCAATTCGACATGAGTTGAATGCATATTTAGAAATGCGTGCCGGGCATATTGGTTATGGAATCAGACCCGAATTCCGGGGCCGAGGCTACGCAACGCAAATTTTGTTGAGAGCCCTGCAACTGGTGCGAGATTTGGGCGTTCAAAGAGTACTTGTCACGTGCAACGACTCCAATGTGGTTTCCAGCAAAGTGATTGAGAAATGCGGCGGCGTTCTGGAGAACATTATTGACGCAGACGATGGCGAACGAGTCAGGCGTTACTGGTTCGCCGCGCCAGAATAATTATTGGAGTTTAAGAATTCCTACACCGATGCGATCGCGCGGTCGAGAACCTCAAGTGCTTCGCGCAATAGATCCTCTGGTATGACTAGCGGAGGCAACAGTCGGATGACATTGCCATAGGTTCCAGCGGAAAGAACCAGTACTCCTTCTAGCTGGCAGAACTTCACGATTGCAGCCACGGCTGTGGGATGGGGTTCAATCCCGCCAGGCAGTACAAACTCAATGGCCTGCATCGCCCCGCGTCCACGGACTTCGCCGATGATCGAATACTTGGCCGCCATGGCATTGAGGGCAGTTGAAATGATTGTGCCGATTTCGACCGCCGCCTTACACAGGTCATCCTCTTCAATGGTGGCGATCGCGCCAAGGGCTGCGGCGCATGCAACGGGGGACCCGCCAAAGGTGCCACCCAGGCCACTGCCATGGACTGCATCCATAATCTCGGCCCGACCTGTGACTGCAGATAGGGGAAGGCCTCCGGCAATTCCCTTAGCCATTGCGATGATGTCAGGAACTACGTTTTCGTCATTTGATGCGAACATGTCGCCCGTGCGTGCAAAACCAGTCTGCACTTCATCGGCAATGAAGACGATTCCATTTTCTGTAGCGAATTTTGCGAGGCCAGGCAGGAAGCCCTTAGGCGGAACGATGAATCCACCTTCACCTTGAATCGGTTCGATGACGATTGCCGCAATATTTTTTCCGCCCAGTTCCTTCTCCATTTTGTGGATAACAAAGTCGAGAGCTTCTTCTGCACATTTCTCTGGCCCACCTGGCCACCGCATGGGGTAAGCCATCGGCATGCGATAAATCTCTGGGGTGAAGGGACCGAATCCTTCCTTATATGGCATGTTCTTCGCGGTCATCGCCATCGTGAGGTTAGTACGGCCGTGATAGGCGTGTTCAAAAACTACGACTGCCTGCCGCTTGGTGTAATTGCGGGCAATCTTGACTGCGTTCTCTACCGCCTCGGCGCCGGAATTAAGAAGTATTGATTTCTTCTTGTGAGTACCAGGTGTGAGTCGGTTTAATGCCTCGCATACTTCGATGTACCCCAAGTACGGGGCAACCATGAAACATGTGTGAGTAAAAGATTCAACTTGCGCCTTCACGTTATCGACTACTCGCTTTGCGCTGTTGCCAACGTTGACCACTGCGATTCCAGCACCCATGTCGATAATGGAGTTTCCATCAACGTCGACGATGATTCCTCCGCCAGCTCGCTCTACCACTATCGGGATGGCCATACCAAGTGCAGTGGAGACCGCATCTGAGCGTCTCTTGAGTATTGCCTCAGATTTAGGGCCAGGAATCGTGGTGAGGAGCTTTCGAACCTGCGGGACGGTAGTCATAGGGCAATCCTAACAGGGGCCAAAAGTACTCATTTGTCGGTCTAACCTGAGAAGATACCTCCGTGCAATTCCTTGGAATCCTTGCCTTCGTCGTCGCCCTTCTTCTTTCCGTGATGATCCATGAATTCGGTCACTTCATTACGGCCAAGCACTACGGCATGAGGGTCAGCGAGTTCTTCCTAGGCTTTGGCACCAAGATCTGGTCGACGGTGCGAGGTGAAACCGAATTCGGGATCAAGGCAATTCCGGCAGGTGGTTACTGCCGGATAGAAGGCATGACGCCAAGTGAATCTGGCGAAGGAGACGAGCGAGACTTTTACCGCGCAAGCGGTGCCAGAAAATTGGTCGTTCTAGGAGCCGGATCTTTTCTCCACTTTGTGATCGGTTTTGTTTTATTGCTGATCCTCTTCATGGCTATCGGAACTGGTCGGGTCACTTCCACTATCGGAGAAGTTAGCAAGTGCGTCGCGGCAGTGACGAGTACGCAAGTGTGTACCCCAGGCTCCCCGAAAACTCCCGCTCAACTTGCCGGATTACGCGTCGGAGACAGAATTGTCTCCATCAATGGCAAGCGGATAAC
>JANMBV010000075.1:0-19845 GCA_031360585.1 Actinomycetes bacterium
CGACCGTATTGGGTGGCAGGTCTTGAGCGACTCCGCCAGGGCGCACATAGGCCATATTCATACGTAACCCAGAGATCATTTCGAATATGTCCAGGCATTTCTCGCGTTCACGGAAGCAGAAAATCATCGGCGAAAGCGCACCAAGTTCGAGCGCGCCAGTTCCGAGGGCAACCATGTGAGATGCGATTCGGTTGAACTCCATCATCATGACACGGATGACGCTGGCTTTCTCGGGAACATCGTTGGTGATGCCAAGAAGTTTCTCAACGCCTAGGCAGTACGCAGTCTCATTAAAGAGTGGAGCCAGGTAGTCCATACGGGTTACGAAGGTGACACCTTGCGTCCAGTTTCGATACTCAGCGTTCTTCTCGATGCCCGTGTGTAGATATCCGATTCCAGCACGCAACTCGGTTATCGTCTCGCCTTCGAGTTCGAGTACCAGGCGAAGAACTCCGTGGGTTGAAGGATGCTGTGGACCCATATTGACGACAACGCGTTCTTCCTTCGTTGCACCAATCTCGGTGACTAATGAATCCCAATCTCCTCCGGTGACCGAGAAAACCTTTCCTTCAGTCGTCTCGCGAGAGGACGCGTATGGATCGGTTATTTGATCAGAGGTCTGGCTCATCGGTATGACCTACGCTCATTCGGAGGTGGCACAGTTGCGCCCTTGTACTCAACTGGAATTCCACCGAGTGGATAATCTTTTCTCTGCGGATGTCCCCGCCAGTCATCTGGCATCAAGATACGAGTGAGTCCCGGGTGGCCATCAAAGACTATTCCGAACATGTCGAACGCTTCGCGCTCATTCCAGTTGTTGCCTGCCCAGACTTCAACGAGTGAAGGAAGGTGAGGATCTGATTCTGGCATTGATACTTCAAGGCGCATGCGTTGGTTTTTTGTCATCGAGAGCAATGGGTAGACCGCATGGAGTTCGCGTCCCGTCTCATTTGGGTAGTGCACTCCACTAACTCCTAAGCACATTTCAAAACGCAGCTTGTCGCGAAGGACGAGTGCGACCTCGGCCAATTTCTCACGCTTCACGTGGAGAGTAAGCTCGCCTCGATCAACGACCACTCGTTCAATTGCGTCGGCAAAATCTGGATATGCCCGCTCAAGATCATCGGCTACGTCGTCGAAATAACCACCGTATGGGCGCTCGCTGGAGCCAGGACGCGCCGCCTTGCGAACTAAGCCACCGAAGCCCGAGGTGTCCCCCGTACCCGAGGTGCCAAATAACCCATGTCCTGCTGATAAATCTTTCTCATCGCTCACGCGAGCAACCCCTTCAACTGATGGGTCGGCTTGGCCGCCATGGCTGCTGCTTCTACATCTCTGATGATCTGCTCGCGGTTTGACCCCAGTTTCTCGTTGCCGATTTGTTCGTGCAACTTCAAGATTGCATCCATCAACATCTCGGGCCGAGGAGGACACCCAGGAAGATAAATATCCACTGGGACTACGTGATCCACACCTTGCACGATCGCGTAGTTGTTGAACATTCCGCCAGAGGACGCGCAGGCGCCCATCGCAATGACCCACTTCGGAGCTGCCATTTGATCATAGATCTGACGCAAAACCGGCGCCATCTTGTTAGATACGCGACCGGCCACGATCATGAGGTCGGCTTGCCGTGGCGATGCGCGAAAGACTTCCATGCCAAAACGTGCCAGGTCGTAGCGACCAGCACCTGCGGCCATCATTTCAATCGCGCAACAAGCCAGACCGAAAGTCGCAGGCCACAGCGAACTCTTGCGCATATATCCCGCAAGTTTTTCGACGCTGGTGAGTAAGAACCCGCTAGGTAACTTCTCCTCTAAACCCACGATTAATCCCACTCCAGTCCGCCGCGGCGCCACACATACGCATATGCGACAAAAACTGTGGCAATAAAGATTCCCATTTCAACCAAACCAAATAAACCTAACTTGTCGAAAGTTACAGCCCATGGATAAAGGAAAACGATTTCAATATCAAATATAATGAATAGCATCGCAGTTAAGAAGTATTTGACTGGAAAACGACCTCCCTCTGCGGCCTGTGGACTTGGTTCAATTCCACATTCATAGGCTTCAGATTTCGCCCGGTTGTACCTCTTGGGCCCGGTAAATGAAGTAATAAGAACCGAAAAAGCAGCAAAACCAAAACCAATCGCGCCGATAACGAAGATCGGAACGTAAGGGTTAGAAGTCGACGTCATAATGTAGGAAATCTTAGGCTCGTAGCGGTCATGGCTATACCTCTTAAGCCTTCACTGCTCTGTGAACTGCGACAACCCCGCCAGTGAGATTTGTCCATCCAACCTTGGACCAACCGGCCGCGGTTATTCTCGCCGCCAAGGTGCCCTGGTCTGGCCAGGCTCTGATGGACTGGGCCAAATAGAGGTAGGCCCCGGGATTGCTGGAGGTAATTCGGGCAATTAAGGGGAGAAGTCGCATCAGATAATTGGTATAAATGGTACGAAACGGACGCCAGACTGGGTGGGAGAACTCCACGACGACGAGGCGGCCCCCTGGCTTTGTCACTTTGAGCATCTGAGCCAGGGCCTTGTCGATATCTGCCGTGTTGCGCAATCCGAAGGAAATCGTCACAACATCGAAAGTATTGGCCTCAAAGGGCAGATTGAGGGCGTCAGCCTTGGTAAAAGGTAAATGGGGACGGGCTTTTCTACCCGCAGCCAGCATCCCCTCAGAGAAATCCGCGGGAATGACTTCGGCTCCTGCTGCTGCCAGCAGTTCACTTGATGACCCTGTCCCCGCGGCAAGATCGAGAATCTTCATCCCCGCCTTTGGCGCGATGATCGCGTTGGCGGCCTTTCTCCAGGCCTTCGTCCGCCCCAAACTCAGCAGGTCGTTTACTAGGTCGTAGCGCTTGGCCACACCGTCAAACATTGCCGCGACTTCATCTGGATCTTTATCGAGATTGGCACGGGACATGGAGTTATTCTCCTTCAGAGTAGGCTCGCCCCACAAATCAAAACCCTCACAAAGGGTGGAGGAACGTTAGGAGCAACAATGTCCCAGGTCGCAACGCTGCGCAGCGCAGTATTTCCCCGCGCAACAACGTATTCCAAAGCCTTACTTATCACTGTTGGAGCCATGTTCATCGCCGGCCTTGCCCAAATCGCTCTACCGATTCCGGGCTCACCTGTGCCAGTTACTGGCCAGACCCTCGGGGTGCTGCTCGTCGGAGCAGGCTATGGATCAACATTGGGGCTCTCCACTTTGGTGACATACCTTCTTATCGGAATCGCGGGAGCACCCGTGTTTGCCAAGGGTGGCTCCGGTCTGGCTGACCTCACCGGACCAACAGGCGGCTATCTCATCGGAATGCTCGTGGCCTCTCTTCTGGTCGGCGCCCTCGCGGGTCGTCGCTGGGATCAGAAGCTTCGTTCAGCAATTCCAGCAATGTTGCTTGGCGACATTGTCATTTTCTCATTCGGCCTTTATTGGTTGCACGCCTACACGCATCAAAGTTGGAGTTGGACCATTGCAGCAGGATTTACGCCGTTTCTCATCGGTGAAGCGTTGAAGATTGCGATCGCAGGCACATCACTGCCTCTCGTATGGCGCCTCGTTCAACGATAAATATCCACCGTGCCCCAACTAACCTCAGTAACAACTGCACGCCTTGGTGAACATCTCCCGCTTTTGGATTTGCTCCCCGACGGTCAGCCGCTTTCCTGGGTCCGTAGCGGCGATGGTTTAGTCGGCTGGGGCCTACATGCGACGACAACCGTCAGCGGACCCAATCGGTTCCGCGATGCGCGGGCATGGTGGCACGACCAACTTAAAAAGTTAGCGGTAACTGATTCAGTTCACATCACTGGAACGGGGCCGATACTTTTCACATCCTTTTCGTTTTCACCCGATGAAGAGTCAGTGCTAATAATTCCGGAGGTTATAGTAGGGCAGCGTGCGGATGAATCATGGATCACCTGGTTTGGTGAGACACCACAACCCCACCTAGTGGAAGAAATTGAGAACCTTGATCAACCCAGTTACACCTGGCGCAACGGATCGTTGTCGTCAGATCAATGGGAAGAGCGGGTAGCCGTAGCGATTCACGCGATCCAATCCAAAATAATTGAAAAAGTCGTGCTTGCCCGGGACCTCAACGGCACGTCCGCGGAAACCATTGATCCACGTTCCATTTTGCGTAAATTGGCCGCTGAATATCCATCCACGTGGTGCTTCTCGATGGCGGGCCTGGTCGGGGCGACGCCTGAGCTCTTGCTTCGATTAAACCGCGCGATGGTCACGTCGCGAGTTCTTGCTGGAACGATCAGCAAGACTGGGGACGATGAGAAGGACTTGGCGCTGGCCGCATCCCTTGCACGTTCGTCCAAGGATCTTGAAGAACACATGTATGCCGTCAAGTCAGTTGCAGAATCTCTGGCACCATTTTGTTCCTCGACCAATGTTCCCGATTCTCCTTTCGTGCTTCACCTCGCCAACGTCATGCACCTTGCAACAGACGTCACCGGCGCTATATCAGAGGTCCCTACTCACGTGGATACCTTCTCAATTTTAGAGAAGCTCCATCCATCGGCTGCTGTTTGCGGCACGCCAACTGAAAAAGCAGCAAGAGTGATCTCAGAACTAGAAGGTATGTCTCGAGGTCGATATGCAGGGCCGGTTGGATGGATCGATGCACGCGGAGACGGCGAACTTGGAATTGCCCTCCGCTGCGGTCAGATTGAAGAGAATCAAATCAAACTATTCGCCGGATGCGGAATTGTTGTCGGCTCAAATCCGCAACGCGAACTTGCAGAAAGCCAAGCCAAATTCGCACCGATGCTAAACGCGCTCGGAGGTACCGCCTAAGCTTTTACTGGTTCATACACGGGTAAAATCGCCTGGAACCAAGGTCGCTGTTATAGAGATTCAATCCCCTGATAGAGCTCGAGAATCATGCGGGCATTCTCTTGCCTCGACGGAACGCGTGCAACAACTACGGAAAGACCAATGACGGGTTCAAACATTTCGCGCTGCAATTCATCGATGTTAACGACTGTCGTAGAGGAAACTCCCATTGACGCCGCGATGAGTGCGGGGTCAAGTCCGTGCGGGGTTCCAAACAACTTTTCAAATCCAGATGCGTTGCGTTGCGGAAGTGTGGAGAAGATCCCGCCACCATCATTATTGACAACGAGCAAGCGCAAATTGATATCCCCGGCCCCGATAAGTCCTGTTACATCGTGAAGGAAGGAGAGATCCCCCAAAATTGCAACTGTTGAGGAACGCTGGGACGCAATCCCTAAAGCCGTGGATATATTGCCATCAATTCCGGCTAATCCGCGATTGGCAAAAGTCTCAATATTGCCCCGCGAAGCAGCAAAGCCGTCCAAATCTCTAATGGGTCTAGACGATGAAACGAAGAGTGTGGACTCATCAGGCAACAGCCTGGCAACAGTGCGCGCTATCAACGCCTCAGACCAAGCTGGAAGATCTTCAACTAAGGTCGAGACTTCATCGGCGTATGAATTCCACAACGCGGGCCATGCGTCATCTAACTCATTGTTTCTCGTCACATTTGGAAGTGCCAGAAATATCTGATCAGCGTTTCGGTTGATGTCAATCATCGCAACTCTTGGATCAATCACGATCTCGCGCTTGGCCGACTTGATGAAGGCATTCAAAGAACGAGAAAGCGTGGTGCGACCAATCACGACGACAACTTCGGGCTGCAAGGCCTGGCGGATTTTAGATGAAGTCAGGAACAGGGACGCATGAGGCACCGAAGTAGGAAAGGAGAGGGGGTCTTCGCAAACCAACGGCCAACCAATACTTTGGGCAAATTCGGAAATCTCTTTTACCCCAAGGCCGCCCCTGTCGTGGCCCACCACCACAACCCCGCGAGATTCGGTGATCATAACATTGCGCAATTTCGGCCGCGCTGGTTTGGCGACATCGCCTCGGACCGTTTCTCGTAGCCAGTCATCTTCATCATCGGGAAGCAGGGGCTCGTCGAATTGAACATTGAGGTGGATTGGACCACTTAGGAGTGCATCGAAGGCTTCGCTCATGTTGTAATTAGGATTAGCAATATCCCGAGCAAATGGTGTTGCTTCACCGAAAATTTTTGCTTGCAAGGTCGTCTGGTTGGCACCGCTCTGGCGCAATCTTTCTGGGCGATCGGCAGTGATTACGAGGAGCGGAACCTGTGAATGATGGGCTTCTAATACTGCCGGGTGATAATTCGCAACCGCGGTGCCACTTGTACAAACGACTGCAACCGGACTGGCGGATGCCTTCGCAATACCTAACGCAAAGAACCCGCCCGTCCGTTCGTCAATGCGGACGTGTAACTTGATCAATCCTTTTTGCTCGGCAGCGAATAGCGCAATGGACAGCGGGGCGTTTCGCGATCCTGGAGAAAGCACAACATCGGTGACGCCATTTTCAATCAATTGCCCAATAATGTTTCGTGCGAGCTGAGTTGAGGTGTTCACCACGCCCACCCTTCTCGAAATATCCAATCCTTGGCACCCGCATTCCAAGTCTCTCGCACTCTAGTGCGCCACCAATCCAATCGATCTGGTGAAATTGAATACTTTTCGATTTGCCTCGACTCTGGCACGACTGAATCCACCGCCATCATTCCCCCGATAATCGGCAATGATGCAACGTCTGCACTCAAGAGTTGCCCGGTGCCTAAGCCGCACGCGTAGTTCATTTCGGGAAATACGGCCGCCAGACGTAGCCCGTATGAAATTCCAACTGCTGAATCCAGCGCACTTGAAACCACCACGGGTTTGCCGTGGTGGGCCGCAACTTCCATCGATTTCCTTATCCCACCAAGGGGTGCAACCTTAAGTAGCAACACATCGATGGCGTCACTGAGATCCACCGTCATTGGATCGACTGCTTTGCGCACAACCTCATCACCTGCGATCATGACCGAGAAGGCGACTCTTTTCTTGAGTTCACGCAATTCATCAATTGATCCGCATGGCTGCTCGACGTATTCAAGCTCGCAGATTTCACGGATGGCATAAATGGCCTGGATAGCTTTACCCACGGTCCAGGAACCGTTGACGTCAATTCTTATCTTGGCCAAAGGGGCAAAGTCGCAAACAGTGGCAATGCGAGCTAAATCTTCACGCAAATCAGCGCCCACCTTGATTTTCACTGTTGTGCAGCCGGGAAACCAGGAAAGCACTTCTGCGATGCTTTCTCTGCCGTTGATTGCAGGCATGGTCGCATTTACTTCTATTTTCGTTCGCAGCATCTCCGGGGGTGTCACAGTTGCGGCTTCGACTGCGCTGACCAACCACGGCACACATTCACTTGGTTGGTACTCAACAAAGGGTGAAAACTCTCCCCACCCTTTTGGCCCTTCGAGCAGTGCCACTTCTCGTACCTTCACTGAACGAAAATCGGTCTTTGTCGGTAGCGCGATTACCTTGAGAGATTCAAGGATTGAATCCAACATTTACGGACGCCTTGGATACTTTCCAAATTCCGGCGATCGCTTCTCCTTGTATGCATCGCGGCCTTCTTGGCCTTCCTCTGTCATATAGAAAAGTAGAGTCGCGTCCCCTGCAAGTTGCTGTACCCCGGCCAATCCATCATCTGCCGCATTCAAACTGGCCTTAAGCAATCTCAAAGCCATTGGAGAATTACGCAACATCTCGCGAGCCCACGAAACAGTCTCTGCTTCGAGTTCGTCAACAGGAACCACCTTATTTATCAGCCCCATATCAAGGGCCTCCTTGGCATCGTATTCGCGTGTAAGAAACCAGATCTCACGCGCTTTTTTCTGCCCCACATGCGCTGCTAGTAAACCTGCACCATATCCACCATCGAATGAGCCAACCATCGGACCGGTCTGTCCGAATTTTGCATTATCTGCGGCGATTGTTAGATCGCAGACCACATGCAGCACGTGTCCACCACCAACAGCCCATCCTGCAACCATCGCGATAACCGGTTTGGGGGTTCGGCGAATCTGTACCTGCAAATCTAGAACATTGAGGCGACCAATTCCTTTCTTCGCGAGCCTGTCATCGCCCAAATAACCATCGTCACCACGTACCTGAATATCTCCGCCGGAACAGAACGCTTCTGTTCCAGCGCCCGTCAAAATGATGACGCCGACTTCTTCATCATCTCGAGCCAGAGAAAATGCCTTTTGCAGTTCAATAATCGTTTGAGGACGAAATGCATTGCGAACCGAAGGCCGGTTGATGGTGATTTTCGCCATCCCATCGGCCACCTCGTAGATGACATCAATGAACTCTTCACCCCCTGAGCCAAACACCCAGGCTGGAATGACACGGCTACCGAACTCACGCTTGATTGGCTTGCTCACATTTCCTCCTACACGGTTACTGGCGCTAGCCTACGTGGGCAATGGAAAACTCGTCACAAAGAGCCCTGCTCGCCCTCGCAGAGAGCCCTATCCCAGAAGTGATGGTCAGTTTGGCCCAAGCCATGGTTGGTATCGGTCCGGCTTTAAGCTTTGAAGAAGTGGGTCTGAGCCATGTGCCTAACCCCGTTGCCCTGGTTGTTGCAACAAGCGGATCCAGCCGAGGTTCAAAACAAGTCGGAATCACTGCAAAAGCCCTCCTCGCATCCGCCAAAGCCTCAAACGAATTTCTTGGGGCAAAGTTTGGACAGGTTTGGTCGCTACTTCTCCCCTTAACCCATGTGGCCGGAGTCAATGTCTTGGTGAGATCCCTCGAGCTGGGAACTACGCCGATTGATCTTCGCGAGGCGAAGCAGTATCCAAAAGCAGATTTCGCAGCAATTGTGCCAACCCAGCTATTCCGCGCTCTAAATGGAGATGTTCAATTGCTTGAACACCTAAAAGGTTGCGAGAGTGTTCTAGTTGGCGGAGCTGCCTTATCAGAGTCGATCGCGCGATCGGCGAAGGACGCCGGAATTGAGATCGTCACTACGTACGGCATGACCGAGACATGCGGTGGCTGCGTGTACGACGGGACTCCGATTGCAGGAGTAGAAGTCAAGACAGAGGACGGCACGATAAAGATCAAGGCTCCGATGATTGCTTATGCCTACCTCAACGACGAACCAGCCTGGAAACATTCTTTCGATGACGGTTGGTTTATTACGAACGATCTTGGAGAATTTGTCGATGGAAAACTCGCGGTGATCGGCAGAGCAGATGACATCATCATTAGTGGAGGTGAGAAAGTCTCACTCAGCGCGGTCGAGAGCGCATTGAGCGCTAAATTTCCGGAGAACGAATTTGCGGCCTTCGCGATCCCCGATATCGAATGGGGCAGCGCCCTTCACATCGCTATCGTGGGTCATTGCGAATTATCTACGCACGAAATAGCTTCGTACCTAGAACAAACCCTCGGGGTAGTAGCAAAACCAAAAGGTTTCCTTATACTTTCGACATTGCCCATGATCGGCGTCGGCAAAGTCGATCAAAAAGCGCTTGCTCAGGCAGTACTTGAAGGAAAGGCTTAGTTAGATGACTTCACTCGATACATGGGTAAAGGGAGGGCGACCTCGCACACTCGCGGCGGCGATTGCCCCAGTCATTGTTGGAACAGCCCTTGCGGGTACTCATGCAATCTTGGCTCGCGCAGGTCTAGCCCTCATTGTGAGTCTTTCCCTACAAATTGGCGTGAACTATTCCAATGATTACTCCGATGGAATTCGTGGGACGGATTCTGATCGAGTGGGTCCCGTTCGAATTGTGGCAAGCGGTCTTGCAACTCCGGCTGCGGTAAAGAAGGCAGCGCTCATCGCTTTTTCCATTGCTGGCGTCGCCGGGATTGTTCTCGCGGCCTTGAGTTCGTGGTGGCTTCTGCTGGTAGGGGCCTCGGCGATCATCGCTGCCTGGACTTATACAGGCGGTAAGACTCCATACGGTTACAAGGGCTTCGGTGAAATATCTGTTTTTATCTTTTTCGGACTCGTCGCGACTATGGGCACGTTCTACGTGCAAACGCAGTCTCTGACTTGGAAAAGCCTCGCAGCTGCAATCCCCATCGGCTCTCTCTCATGTGCGATCCTGGCTATTAACAACATTCGCGACCGTGCAAAAGACGCTCATGTGGGTAAGCGCACGTTGGCCGTTCACTTGGGCGAGAATGGAAGTCGCAACTTCTTCGCACTCCTCTTACTCGTCGCCCATGTTGCAGCACTCTTTGTCACCCCGTGGGCACTGATCACGCTCGCGGCAATGCCTTTTTCGCTCAGGCTGGCACACGAAGTAAAGGGCGAGAAAGAAAGTGCGGCGCTAATCCCCATGATCGCGAGAACTGGACAACTGCAACTCCTCTTTGCCGCCCTGTTGGCAACGGCAATCCTCGTCTCATAATCAAGGGTTACACTTAGACCATGCGCTTCCTCCTGTTCCTTCTCCCCCTTGTCTTCACGATCTATACGCTTGTTGATTGTGCTGGCACCGACCAAGCACAAATTCGCAATCTTCCAAAATGGGGTTGGCTCCTTCTCATCATTATGTTCGGAATCCTTGGGTCAATCGGATACTGGATTGCGGGTCGCCCCCCAAAATCAACAGGGTTCAACTTCGGCGGATCACGCCGCATCCTTCCGCCTGATGACAATCCAGACTTTCTCAATAAACTCTAATTGAAACGAGCCAAACTGGCGGTAACGCTCACCTTTATTACCAATGGTTTGGGAGTCGGATCCTTCGTTGCACGTATTCCCGATATTAAGGCGTACCTCCATATCTCCAATGCCACACTGGGCACCATCCTGCTTTCTTCATCTATCGGCGTATTTCTAGCCCTTAGGCCTTCAGGGAAGCTGTCGGCAAAGTACGGAAGCGCTCCAGTGGCCTTTCGAGCCACGTTGGCAGTCTCCGCGGCCGTTATTTTGCTGGGGTTCATATTTAATATTGCGTGGTTCGCTTTCTCACTCTTTATTTTTGGCTTCACTTCGGCCTTTCAAGACGTTGCGATGAACTCGCACGCGGTTGCACTCGAGCATAAATCGGGCAAACGCATGATGAGCACCTTCCATGGAATGTTTTCGGTCGGAGGTCTAGTAGGCGGCGCTATCGGCGGAGTATTTTCGCAATTAGGGATTTCATTTAGTGTGCAGGCCACCTTTGTCGGCATCATTATGGCGGGGGTAGCTTTCTATGCCAGACCTCGCTGGCTTGCCGCAGAGGCCGACCGACACGAATTTGTCAAAGTGGAGAAAACAAAAAAGCGTCCTAGGCTTCTTTGGATTCTTGGCTTCTTCGGCTTCTGTAGTGCACTCGCTGAAGGCGCCGCGGGAGACTGGGGCGGAATTCTTTCGCGGGAGACATTCCATACTTCCCACTTTATTTCCGCACTTCCCTACATTGCCTTCTCCACGACGATGGTCATTGGTCGTTTTTCAGGTGACCGACTGGCTCATAGATTTACAGCGCCAAAGATTCTCTCCGGTGCAGGCGTCGTAGCAAGCCTTGGCCTTGCCATCGGTCTTTTGATGGGAGGCGGTTTCGGTGTCGTCTTTGGTTGGTTCTTTATGGGCATGGGACTCTCCGTAGTCATCCCGTTGCTTTTCAGCGCAGCAGGGACAATTGCGGCGACGAAATTCAAAGGAGAAGTCGCCCCATCCCAGGCAGTGGCAATCGTTTCGGGCATTTCATATTTTGGTTTCATCGTCGGCCCGCCGACACTCGGATTCATCGCCGACGTTATTCAGCTTCGCTGGGCGATGTTTCTGCCCGTCGTGCTGATTGCCTTCCTGACGTCAAGCGCAAGATTTGCAAAGACCGAGTAATCAATAAGAAACACATGTTAGCCTGTCCCATGCGTCCCCTGATGTCTCCAAAAACAGAGAGAAAATGTATAGGTCTCATCGGAGGATTGTCCTGGGAATCTACGAATGTTTACTATCAACTACTGAATCAATTTTCCAAGAACCCTCACGATGCATGGCGTCAGCCTCATGTTATTATTGATTCACTTGATTTTGCTGAGATCGTCTACCACCAACAGCGTGAAGACTGGGCGGCTACAGGCGAGATTCTTGCCATCTCTGCTGCACGACTTGAAAGTTGTGGAGCCACTGTCATTGGCATCGCGGCAAATACCATGCACATCAACGCACCAGAGGTAACGCGTTCTATTTCAGTTCCGCTAATCGACATACGTGACTCCATACTTAGGGCGGTCAAAGCCAAAGGTGCACAGTCAGTCTCTTTGCTCGGCACTAAGTATCTCCTTCAGGCAGATTTTTACTCCTCCTACATTGAATTGGCCGGCGTACGAGTCATAAAGCCGACGAACGCCGAAACAGATGAGTTGCAGAGGATTATTTTTGATGAACTAACCCAAGGAATAGTTTTAGCGAGTTCACGCGAAAGATTGATCGACATCGCACAGAAGTGCCAATCTCGAGGCGGTGAGATCGTCGCACTTGCATGTACAGAATTTGAACTCTTGCTCAACGAGGGGAATAGTCCATTCCCACTTGTAGATTCAACTACTGAGCATGTCCACGACCTTTTGGGCTTATAGCCCGGAGTACGTATGTTTCCCGGTGCCCCAGATGTTTATATACACGTAATTAAACAAGAACGTCGATCCGGCGAAGAGGCACAACCAAGCAGCTTTTCGTCCGCGCCAACCGACGGTAACTCGGGCGTGTAAGTACGCTGCATAAGCAACCCAGGTGATAAATGCCCAGGTCTCCTTTGGATCCCATCCCCAGTAACGTCCCCAAGCATTCTCTGCCCAGATTGCTCCGGCCATAACGGCAAAAGTCCAGAGGGGAAACACGAAGGCGACCAATCGGTAAGAGAGTTGATCTAGAACCTCAAGTGATGGCAGGCGCTTAGCCCACGCGCTCCGTTCGCCTCGTTGTTCCATCGAATCCAAATAAAGGTAGGTCGCCGCAATAGTGTTTGCAAGGAGAAATACCCCACCGGAGACAATCGCAGCCGATACGTGGATAACCAACCAGTAGGACTTCAGTGCGGGAACCAAAGGCGCACTGGGTCGGTAGAGAATCGTAATTGCGGTACCAAGTATCAAGAGTACGAATATGGAGATGGGCAAACCCAACCATCGAAGGTCGTACTTCTTAAGTGCGATCAGATAAGCGCCAGTAAAAGCAAGTGCTCCCGTGATAGAGAATTCGTACATATTTCCCCACGGCACACGTCCTGCCGAAATTCCGCGAGCCACGACTCCTGCGAAGAGGAGGAGGAAGCCCAAAATCATGAATGCAGTGGCGATGCGCCCAGCCTTTTCCGTCCTCTGGTAATCCAAAGTCCTTACAAGAAGGCTTCCCTCAGCATGTACCTGCTCGCCTTGTGGCGCGCGGACCGCCCAGGCCGTCTCATATGCATGGGCAAAGAAAGCCAAGGTGTAGACACCCATCGCCGAATAAACCAAATAATTGGAGAGATACGCCCACGATGAATGCGTCATTTTCCATCCTTCTTTAAGTTCGAGACGAGAAGTGCAATTTCATTTTCTAAGCCTGGGGCTCCGTTCCTGGCAAGTCCGGCAACTTCCACTTTCCCATCCCCCGTACTTCGAATCCAAATTCTCCGGCGGCGAGTGAAGAGCGAGCCAAGCAAACCAAGGATCGCCAGAATACCCCCCGCCAGCGAATACATTTTCCCTGGATCCCTGACCACCTGAAGATTAACCCACTTGACGAAGCCATCAAAGCGGATACTTCCTTCCGGGAATGTGAAAGTTTGACCCACATTCAGGGATTCCAGGCCGATCTTCGTCATCTTGGAGGTGTTAACCCGATAGACCGACTGGGGAATTCCATTGTCAAGGCCTAAGTCACCTTTCCATACTGAGAAGAGAAGTCTTGGATCCAACGCCTCCGGATAAATGGAAATTCCTCCGCGTACTTTGTCACGTGCAGCCGTCGGCAAAAATGCAGCGACAAAGCCCAATTGCGGAGTCGAGTCCGGAGCCTTGATCGCCCCAATTGAGGAGAGGTTGCCATCTTGAGGTAGGAAAGGAACTGGACCACGAAGAACAATCGCGCCGGTCTTGTCGCGGACGGTAACTACAGGCGAGTATCCATTGGCTTGCAAGTAAACATTGGTGCTGCCAAATTGAAGTGGGCTGTTCACTTTGATAATTCGTTTCACTTTTCGAGCACCTGGTTTGTCGACAACGGTCACTTTGAGCGTAAAATCAAGCGGCGCATTCGTTGCGGGATCATACTTTGCTTGAAAGTCGTCAACCGTGATGACAAACGGAGGAAGCGACTGGTCTCGGAACAATTTGCCGAAACTCAAGCTGTCATATGTCGTTGGCGTATTTGCAAAGCGCTCGCCCACGTTAACGATTGCCTCGCCTCTCATTCCAAAAAGAGCACCAAGGCTTACGCCCACCAGAATCAAGATGAGCGCAAGATGGAAGAAAAGATTGCCCGTCTCGCGCAGGTATCCTTTTTCGGCGGAAATCGATCCTTCAAATTCACGGATGCGAAAACGGCGACCTCTAAGCCAGGCCCTCGCTCGGGTGAGTTCATCACCATCGCCTTGCCATGATTGAAACAATTCCATTCGATCCAAGTTTGCCGGAGTTAAGGGCGGCAATGCTCGGCTGGCCTTCAAATGATCAAAGGTGCGGGGAAGAACACAACCAATCAGCGAGATGAACAAAAGAGTATAGATGGCACTAAACCATGGCGAGCCGAAGACGTCAAAGAGTGAAAACCGATTCATCCAAGCCGCCGTACCGGGATACTTCGTGAAAAAATCTTGAACTCTCATCGGGTTCTGGGGCCGTTGCGGAATCAATGACCCGGGAATTGAAGCAACGCCCAATAGGAGCAAGAGAATTAATGCAGTGCGCATGCTTGTAAGTTGGCGCCACGCAAAGCGCAGAAGACTCATCAGGCCAAGCTCTGGAAGATCGCTCTTTTCGCCCATTTAGACCACCGGTATGAAATTAGAAATAGAAGAGCGGAGAGAATTCATGATTTCGTTCCAGATGCCGAAAATTTGGAGCAGTCCGATGACAATCATGAGAACTCCACCAACGTTTGTAATGATGTTGCCTCGCTTGGAAATGAATCTCCGCAACTTCTCCGAACGATCCAAGAAGAGCCCTGAGAGAATAAAAGGAATACCCAGCCCTATGCAGTAACCCAAGGACAAGATCGCACCTCGCCACGCGCTCGCCTGCTCGAATGCGAGAGTTTCTACCGCTGCCAGGGCTGGACCAATGCATGGCGTCCAACCCACTCCAAAAAGAAATCCAAGAAGCGGAGCGCCAACGAGGCCGCCCACCGTGGAGATCTTCGGCTTGTAGATGGGCATCATAGGAAACTTGCCCATAAAGATGAGTCCCAGTGCAATAGTAAAAACGCCCAAGACCCGGGTGATCACACCTTGATGGTTCAAGATCTTCGAACCGAGTCCCCCAAAGAGTGCGCCGTATGAAACAAAGAGCACGCTAAATCCCAGGATAAAAAGGAGCGATCCTGCAAGAACGCGCCCTCTACTTTTCGACATCCCCGCTGCATAAGAGAGGTATCCGGGCACTAGCGGCAGAACACACGGAGAAAGAAAAGAAATCAAACCTGCGGCAATTGAAAAGGGAATAGCTGCGATGAGCGTACCGTCCAAGATTTGGTTTACAAATAGATCTTTCATTCTGTGCTCACTCGATTAATCAAGTCTGTCAATGAGGCGACAGTAATCTGGCCAGAAATTCGTGCAGCCACCTTGCCGCGCTTATCTATGACAACAGTTGTGGGAATTGCATTGGCAACCAAGGAGTTCTGGAATCCCATCAGGATCGAGTCATCGATGAGGGTGGGATAAGGAATCCCAAAACGTCGGACAAACGCTCGAGCGCTTGGCAGGCTGTCGCGGGTCAAGACTCCCACAAAACTCACCTCTGGGAAGGTCTTTGATAATGCGGCGAGGGCTGGAGCCTCTGCCCGACAAGGTGCACACCATGATGCCCACACGTTTATGACTGCAACCCGACCAGCGGCCAAGAGAAAGGTCCCACCTGCAAGAGTGGCACCTTCAATTTTTGGTGCCTGTTTCCGATTTTGAGGTTGGATGAAAGTCACCGCACCATTGCCCGCAATATAACTTCTCGACCCAGTTGAAGAACCGCCACCACAAGCCGTTAGAAGTACCACGATTACCAGTCCCAATACGGCGAAACGATGTGTAACTCTCATTTCTTCTTCACGGGGAGCAAGTGACGTGAGGGTTCAGTGTAACTCACTCCGGATATCATGTTCTCGTCGTCAAAATGAATGGTCGTCACTGAGGCTAGTGTGCATTCTCGCTTGCGAGGGTCATGGATGAGATGACGACCGTCAATGGCACTTCGCAGAATCCAAATCGGCAGTTGATGCGAGACGCATATTGCATCCTTA
The DNA here is from genome assembly GCA_031360585.1 of Actinomycetes bacterium. Classification (GTDB taxonomy): domain Bacteria; phylum Actinomycetota; class Actinomycetes; order Nanopelagicales; family Nanopelagicaceae; genus QYPT01. The sequence continues at coordinate 16,326 of JANMBV010000075.1, forward strand.
TCTCCTGCAGCTTCGTGCGCAGAAAAAACTGCGGCCAACATCCGTGTCACCTGTTCCATGTATGGCTCTCCCCATGAAGGCCGCCACGGATTCCAGAGATGGCGCCACGCGCTGGGGTGTCGAAGAGCTCCGTCTCCAATTCCAAAGGGCTGGCCTTCGAAAATATTAGATGCTTCAATCAAACGTTCATCAGTTGTTATCTCGATACCGTGTGCCGCGGAAATCGGGGCTGCCGTCTCTTGCGCTCTTTGCAAAGGGGAAACATGCAACGCGCCAAGATCTACAGACTTCGACCATTCGCCAAGTGCAAACGCCATATCTTTGCCGCGCTCTGACAAGCGCCACCCAGGTTGGCGACCGTAAAGAATCTTCTTAGGGTTCTCGACTTCGCCGTGACGGATCACATGAACGCTGGAGGCCATGACCAAAGCATAAAGCGTCACGGCGATGCTTTGATGACTACTCTAGGAACATGGCTCCAACCCCCGAACGAGCGGCGTTCTTTGACGTCGATAACACGCTCATAAGAGGATCCGCACTTTATTTCCTCGGTAGAGGGATGTATCAACGCGGGTTCTTCACTAAGGCGGATATTTCACGATTTGTGGTTGCGAACTTGCGATTCCGGTTCTCTGGTAAGGAGAAGCCTGAGGAGATGATGCGATTGCGGAATGCCGCAACCAATTTCATCGCGGGTCACAAGGCGAGCGACATTGAGAGATTAGCCCAAGAAGTGTATGACGAGCATGTCTCCCCTGCACTTTGGCAGGGAACCATCGATATTGCTCAAACGCATTTAAGCAACGATGAGGAAGTCTGGCTTGTCACCGCCGCTTCTCAGGAAATGGCACAGGTCATCTGTCAGAAATTGGGTCTCACGGGAGCTCTGGGTAGCAGGGCGGAAGTTAAAGATGGTATCTACACAGGGCAACTGATCGGAAATCTCTTGCACGGCAAAGAGAAGGCAATGGCGATAAGAGAGTTGGCAAAGGAGCGCGGATTCGAGCTATCGGAGTGCTACGCATACTCCGATAGCCACAATGATCTTCCTCTCTTACTTGCAGTCGGCCATCCCAATGTGATCAATCCCGATGCCATACTTCGGATCCGTGCCTTGCGTGAATCGTGGCCCATCCACGATTTCCGTCGCGCTCAAGCGCTCAATCGAGTGCTCGGGCCAGTAGTCAGCCGGGTCGCAGCGCTCGGCATCTTCCTCGCCCCTCGCCGCAACAAGGGCAAGGATCGGTAAACACCAAACCTGATCACCCGCTAATGTAGGGCGGTTATGGAAACGCGCTCCTTTGCAGACTACCTTCGCGGGCTAGACGACCCCAGACTGCTCTCACTTTTCGCCTTGAGGCCGGATTTAGTCTCACCCGTGCCTCACGACATCGCCTCTCTCGCAGTTCGAGCCAATTCGGCTCCAAGTCTTGCCCGCGCTGTGGAACGCCTGAATGAATGGCAATTCCAAGTCCTGGAGGCGTGCGCCGCACTCGATGAACCCATGAACGAAAAAGAAATCCTCTCTGTGACTAATCCATCGGCCAAATTCGTCCTTCCCCATCTAACGAGTATGGCCCTGCTCTACAAATCCAGTGACGGATTCCGACTTCCCAGTTCTTTGCGCGAGGTTTTAGGAAATGAGCCAGCTGGCCTGGGGCCTGCGTCTTTGGCCAAACTGTCGATGAAGAAGCTCGATGAAGCCCCAGAGGCTTCCATGAAAGTCTTGGAAAAACTGACATGGGGCCCGCCGCGCGGAAGCGTTGGGGATATTCGCAATCCCGGACCTGGAATTGCCTGGCTCCTGAAAGAAAATTTTCTTGTTCCGCTCGACCAACGAACCGTCATACTCCCGCGCAATGTCGCAATTTATCTTCGCGGCGGGAAGATTCACAAACACCCCTCACCCAACCCACCCGCTCTCACCGGTCGTTCAGTACAGCAAAAAATATCGGACCGCGCAGCCATCGCGAATGTTTCAACCATCTTGCGATGGTGTGAGGAGATTTTGAATTTCTGGTCGGAAGAACCACCGAGCGCTCTACGCGCGGGCGGGCTTGGCGTTCGAGATCTGAAGAGCGCCGCCCAACACCTTGGGGTAGATGAAAATTGCGCAGCATTCGTCGCCGAACTTGTGTATTTGAATGGTCTGGTTGTGATCGACCCCGATGATCGCATCCTTCCGACGCACACCTTTGATATCTGGCTTACTCAAAGTCCGCAAATTCGATGGCGATCACTTGTCTCACTCTGGCTAGTCACATCAAGGGCGAGCGGACTTGTCGGTCGCGCTGATTCCAAGCACATCTCAGCGTTGGGTCCAGAACTCGATCGCGTTAACGCCGCAAGTACTCGACGACTAACTATGGAGACTCTCTCCCAACATTCCGAGATTTCCCCTGACAATGATGCACTTTTGAACCTGATCAAGTGGAAGGCACCCGCAAGACGAAATCCCGGGCTCCAGGGTGATCTCGTTACATGGACGCTACGGGAAGCAGAGTGGTTGGGAGTCACGGGACAAGGTGCAATTTCAAAATATGCGCTTGCACTCTTAACCGGGCGTGAAGACCTGGAGATCGACTCCGAATTACCCAAACCCATCGACCATATTCTCATCCAGGGCGATAACACGGCTATTGCACCCGGCCGCCTAGAGATAAGCGTAGCGAGGGTTTTGGATTCCATTGCAGACATCGAAAGTCGGGGCGGTGCCACCGTCTATCGCTTCAGTGAGTTATCTATTCGGCGCGGTCTAGATCACGGCAAAACCGGGGAGGAGATAAAGGAATTCCTCCGCAAGACATCCAAAACTCCAGTACCGCAGCCTTTGGATTATCTGATCGGCGATGTTGCCAAGCGACATGGCAGGTTACGTGTGGGAAACACAAGTTCGTATCTTCGCTGCGAAGATCCCACGCTTCTGACCCAAATAGTCAGCGATAAAAAACTTGAAGGATTTCCTATACGTAGAATTGCTCCGGAAGTACTCGTTTGCGATCTTGATGCAAACGAAATGATAATCGCCCTTCGCGGTGCAGGTTACATGCCGGCAGCAGAATCAAATGCCGGAATCCTTATCACAGGACAACGCGTCAGTCGGGCCAAATCCAAACCGCGCCCACCCAGAGTCATTGGCGAACTTGAAACACCAACAGAGGAAACCTTGTCAGCGGCACTGCGTGCATTACGCGTGGCAGAGCGTTCAAGTCATAAACAGACATCACTTCGAGAGATCGCGGCCAATGCCCTCGGATCTCTTCCTCGAACTACGGCCAACGAAACTCTGGACTTGCTTCACAAATTTATCGTCGAAGGACACACACTCTCCATCGGGTACGCAGATAACAACGGTTCTGTCACACATCGAATAATTGATCCTCTCAGCATTAGCGCGGGCTCCTTGATAGCGCGCGACCATGGCACCGGCGAGATCCAAACCTTCAGAATACCTCGCATCACAGGGGTTGCGACTCTTTGAGGTGCAATAGAATGAGTCTGGATTCCGACTACCAGAAGT
>JANMBV010000089.1:0-25618 GCA_031360585.1 Actinomycetes bacterium
TTTCCAAGCGTGCGCACTCGGCCGCTATGCGAATCCTCCGTGGAGAACTCTAGCGTTGCTCTAACTATGATTAGCGCCAGATCCCTCGTGCGGCATTATCGTGCTGAACTCCCCCAGGGCTGGAAGGCAGCAAGGGTAGGCGCGCTCTAGTGGGTGCACGAGGGGTCCTCTTACGCTCCGCGTAGGAGGACCAATTCCATAATGTATTCCTAGATAGAAAGGGGATAGCGGTGTCGTTAGCGCTCTATCGCAAGTACCGCCCATCCCTCTTCGCCGATGTCATCGGTCAAGAGCATGTGACCATTCCGCTTTCCAATGCCCTCGCATCCGGGCGTACTCACCATGCCTACCTCTTTTCTGGCCCCAGAGGATGCGGCAAAACATCGAGTGCTCGCATCATGGCTCGAAGTCTCAACTGCGAAAAGGGGCCAACGCCCAATCCGTGTGGCGAATGCCAGTCATGCAAAGACCTAGTCGCAAATGGCCCTGGCTCTTTGGATGTCATCGAACTTGATGCTGCCACACACGGTCTAGTAGATGATGCCCGTGATTTACGCGATAAAGCATTCTTCGCTCCAGTGCAGAGCCGATACAAGATTTACATTATCGATGAGGCACACCAACTCGGACCGGGCGCTGCGAATGCGCTTTTGAAAGTTGTCGAAGAACCGCCACCACACGTAATCTTTATTTTTGCAACCACCGAGCCAGAGAAATTGATCTCAACTATTCGCTCGCGCACCCATCATTATCCATTCAGATTAGTGCCCCCCGGAATCTTGGCTGCCAACCTTGAAAAAATCTGTAATGCCGAAGGCGTGAAGGTTGCGAAGGGAGTCATTCCTTTGGTCGTCCGGGCGAGTGGTGGTTCAGTCCGCGATGCTCAATCGGTCCTTGGACAACTTCTTGCCGGCGCTGGAAAAGACGGGGTTAGTTACGACATCGCGATTCAACTTTTGGGCTTCACCGACAGCGCGCTACTGGACGATGCAATTGATGCTTTGGCCGCAAGAGACGGCGCCACTTTGTTCAAAAGCGTCGATCGAATTATTGAATCTGGGCATGATCCACGCCGTTTTGCAGCCGATTTGCTTGAGCGCATACGAGATTTAATGATCGTCGATGCTCTACCTACAGGTGGAGCGAGTGCGATTTTGCGGGAAGTATCTGATGATCAACTGGAACGAATGACGAATCAAGCCCAACGAATCGGCTCCGCTGGATTGTCGCGCTCCGCAGACATTGCCGCAGAGGGGCTAACTCAGATGCGTGGGGCGACTGCTCCGCGACTTATGCTGGAGCTCATTTGTGCGCGAATGTTGCTGCCGATTGGTGATAATTCAGAACGAGGCTTACTCGCCCGCATCGAAAGACTCGAGCGGGCCGAGAACTTAGCACCGATGAGTTCATCTAATGTTGAAGTACCGGTGGTTGCTGCTTTCGAGGTTGCTTCGAAATTGGCGAACGAAAGCGACACTAAAAAAGTTTTGCCCGTGTCGCATAGTTCGACCAATGAGAAGGAGTCGGCCGTAACGATTTCTCCAGTTGCAGTTGCCAAACCCTCTGGTGCAGTCGACGTTGCTGGGCTTCGTCGATTGTGGCCAGATGTCATCGAAGACGTTAAGAAGCGTCGTCGTCTTACGTGGTCACTTCTGAGTACAAGTGCGCAAGTGTTGGCGCTAGATGACACCGCGATCACGATTGCGATCGTGAACGCAGGTGCGCGCGATTCGTTCCTACGTTCGGGCAGCGATGAGATTTTGCGTCAATCCTTCATAGATGTCGTTGGCGTAGACCGACAGATCGAAGTTGTAGTGGACCCGTCAATCAATCCAAATACTCCAGCTGCACGCGCGGTGAGGGTAGATGAGTCGCCAACAGATGCCGATCAGCTCTCTGGTCAGGCACTCCTTGCCAAAGAACTCGGCGCTCAGTTCATCAGTGAGAAGCCGCACTGATGAGTGGAATGTATGAAGGTGCAATTCAAGATTTGATTGACGCTCTCGGTCGCCTGCCTGGTATCGGTCCAAAAAGCGCCCAGCGCATTGCATTCCATATCTTGCAATCCGAGAGCGAAACAGCCGCGGCTTTGGTAGATGCGATCCGTACGGTCAAAGAGCGGGTGAAATTCTGCACCGAATGTGGAAATGTCTCCGAAGAGATGCAGTGTCGGATCTGCCGCGACCCGCGCCGTGAGAACACATCCATCTGCGTGGTTGAAGAGAGCAAAGACGTCATTGCTATCGAGCGGACCCGCGAATTTCGGGGCAAGTACCACGTCCTGGGTGGCGCGATTAGCCCCATTGACGGCGTGGGCCCGGATCAACTCCGCATCCGCGAACTCATGGTCCGCCTGGCAGATTCGCAAGTCACTGAAATCATTCTGGCTACCGACCCCAACCTTGAGGGAGAGGCGACGGCTACTTACCTTGCCCGCCTCATCAAACCCCTTGGCCTTAAGGTTTCCCGTCTTGCCAGTGGGCTACCCGTGGGCGGAGATCTCGAATATGCGGATGAAGTGACTTTAGGAAGAGCATTTGAGGGCAGAAGGACTGTCGAGAACTAAAAGTCTCATTATTTGAACGTTCTGCCGTCTTATTATTTGATATTAACTACCGTAACCTTCCTCTATGGGTCAGAATACTGCCATGGGTCTGATCGTTCAGAAATATGGTGGCTCCTCCGTAGCCGATGCCGAGGGCATGAAGCGCGTGGCCTCGAGGATTGTGGCCACAAAGCGCGCTGGCAATCAGGTGGTTGTCGTGGTCAGCGCTATGGGAGACACCACCGATGAATTGATCGATCTGGCCAACCAGATCACCCCTATCCCTGCCGGGCGAGAGCTCGACATGCTCCTGACGGCGGGTGAGCGCATTTCCATGGCATTACTTGCCATGGCTATCTCCAATTTGGGTCATGAAGCCAGATCCTTCACCGGTAGCCAAGCAGGGGTGATTACTGATTCGGCTCACGGTCGGGCTCGCATCATCGACGTGGCCCCTGGACGCATTCGGGAGGCAATCGCCGAAGGTGCCATCGCGATTGTGGCCGGCTTCCAGGGAGTAAGCCAAGACACCAAAGACATCACAACTCTTGGGCGAGGCGGCTCTGACACGACGGCAGTTGCGTTAGCCGCCGCCCTGGATGCCGACGTATGCGAGATCTATACAGATGTCGACGGAGTGTTCACCGCTGACCCCCGAGTTGTTCCAACTGCACGAAAATTGAAATCTGTTACTTATGAGGAAATGTTGGAACTTGCCGCAAGTGGCGCGAAAGTTCTTCATCTTCGCTGCGTCGAGTATGCACGCCGCTACGAACTTCCCATTCATGTCCGCTCATCATTTTCTACCAACGAAGGAACGTGGGTGGTCAAGAACCAACCCGAAGGAGACATCATGGAGCAAGCAATTATCTCTGGCATTGCACACGATAAGAGTGAAGCCAAGATCACCATCGTCGGTGTCCCAGATAGAACTGGTGTTGCCGCTCGCATCTTCCAAGCGATCGCGGACGCCGACATAAATATCGACATGATCGTGCAGAACGTCTCTGCGGCTTCCACGGGGTTGACCGATATCTCCTTCACTCTTCCAAAGAGCGAAGGTCCCAACGCAACCGCGACCCTGCAGCGCATTCAGGGAGAAGTCGGTTTCGCATCAATTCAATATGACGACCAGATTGGAAAACTCTCGTTAATCGGTGCTGGCATGCGCTCCCACCCCGGAGTTACAGCAAATTTCTTTGCAGCGATGTCTGAAGCAGGCGTGAACATCGAGATGATTTCGACCTCGGAAATTCGCATTTCCATAGTATGCCGAGCAGCAGATTTGGAACGCGGAGTAAGAGCGGCGCATACCGCCTTCGAACTCGACGGCGAACCAGGGGATGCAGTTGTGTACGGAGGAAGCGGCCGATGACACGCAAGCCATCTCTCGCCGTTGTTGGCGCAACGGGCGCCGTGGGTACCGTCATGTTGAGCATACTTTCTGAGCGCCCCGATGTGTGGGGTGAGATTCGCCTGATCGCATCGGCTCGTAGTGCTGGAAAGAGATTGTTCTGTCGCGGTGAATACATCACAGTGATGGAACTTTCACCGGAGGCCTTCGGGGGCATCGATGTGGCCATGTTCGATGTACCTGATGAAATCTCAGCGATCTGGGCGCCTATTGCCGTCGCGCAGGGTGCCATCGTTGTCGATAACTCAGGCGCCTTCCGGATGGATAAAGATGTTCCTCTGGTAGTACCCGAAGTCAATCCGCAAGAGGCGAAAAACCGACCGCGCGGAATTATCTCCAATCCAAATTGCACGACACTTTCAATGATCGTCGCCATGGGTGCCCTGCACCGCGCGTACGGACTTAAGGAATTAGTGGTCTCCTCTTATCAAGCCGCATCGGGTGCCGGTCAAGCGGGCATCGACACCTTGCGAGCCCAGATTCAGGCAGTCGCAGGGACCGATGCCGGCACAGACGCCGGTGATGTTCGACTGCACATCTCCGACTTCGGGCCATTTCCGGCGCCATTGGCGCTCAACGTCGTTCCTTGGGCAGGCTCCCTTCAACCCGATGGCTATTCATCCGAAGAACTCAAGGTGCGTAACGAGTCGAGGAAGATACTTGGGTTGCCAGATCTTAAAGTGGCGGCAACCTGTGTGCGCGTGCCAGTCATCACCACTCATTCGCTCACGGTGCATGCAGTGTTCGCCAAGGAACCCTCTCGCAAAGCTGCTCAAGATATTTTGGAGAATGCGCCAGGGGTGAAGTTAGTGGATGACCCCGAAAACCATAAGTTCCCGACACCGGCCGACGCCGTTGGCACGGATCCGACCTGGGTTGGTCGTGTGCGAAAGAGCATCGATGACCCCATGGCACTTGACCTATTTGTTTGTGGCGACAACCTTCGCAAAGGCGCAGCGCTCAATACTGCCCAGATCGCGGAATTACTCGCGGCAGAATTCACGAAATAATCCGCGATGACATCGGACAAGAACCGTGACAATCACGTCATTTCTCATTTCGGCAGCGAGTGGAAGGCCTTTAACTATTTGAATTCTGATCAACTAGAGGAGGTCCGCGAGCAATTCGCGGCATATGTACGCCCCCTCCCAAAGCAACTCTTGGCGGGGAATAACCTTGTGATTGCAGATTTCGGAGCAGGTAGCGGCAGATGGGCACATTTCCTCATGGAGCATGCCAGCCAAATGTGGCTTGTCGAACCCGGAAAGGAATCTTTTTCAATTCTTAAGCAGCGCTTTGGAAAGAACGAAAGGGTGCGTCTCTTAAATGAGACGGTTTCGGAAAATGAAGTGCCCGACGAATCTCTCGATCTTGCGGTTTCTCTAGGGGTCTTGCACCACGTACCTGACACCGGACTCGGTATGCGCGACATCTTCAAGAAGATCAAACCAGGGGGATATTTCCTCTGTTACTTATATTATGCGCTTGAAAATAAGCCATTTCTCTACCGCTCAATTTGGAATATTTCCAATTCCTTCCGGATTGGGATCTCAAAATTACCGTATCGGCTAAGAAGAATCGTCTGCGAGATCATTGCGACTTTGGTGTACTGGCCCATGGCGAAATTGTCGAAGGTGATGGAGAAGACCGGATTGAGTTCTAGAAACGTTCCTTTACATCACTACAAGGATATGAATTTCTACGTGATGCGTAATGACGCATACGATCGTTTTGGTACCTCGCTCGAACAGAGGTTTACCCAGAAGGAAATTTCGGAGATGGTTGGATACGCTGGATTCGATGTTGCAACTTTGATCTTTTCAGAGGTCGAACCGTTCTGGACTTTCGTGGCACGTAAACCCGCTTGAATTATCCTCGTCCAATTCCTTAAAACGAACCCTAGATACGCATTTTACCAATTCAATATTTGCTGGTAAAGATCAGGCCGCCTATCATTTTTCAGATCATTTCGCGGACCGATTTTACGATCGACAGGTAATTCGACATCGGCAATAAGTATCTGTGTTTCATTGAATCTATTTTGATCAGCGATAATCGATATCAATCCATCGCTATCCGCGATAAGACTTGCCCCGGTCCAAGAAACTCCTCTTTCGTCTCGGGTACGATTTGCGGAAGCAACAATCATCTTATTTTGAGTAGCGGCTGCCTGTACAAGAAGGACCGGGAGCGGGGTTTGATCAGACGGTCGCCCACTATCTGGCCAATTCATTGGTATAGCCAGCACGGAAGCATCATCAAGCATGGCAAGTCTTGCCCACTCCGGGAACTCAATGTCGTAGCAGACCATTGTCGCAATTCTTCCAACGTCGGTGTCGACTGTTAGCGGTGTTTCTTCTCCCGCGGTGAAGTAGTCGAGTTCGTCATTCCATAAGTGAACTTTTTTGTACCACCCTAGAAATCCAGTTTCATCGATGATGACAGAAGCGTTATAGAAGTTTCCGGAGTCCTTGATAGCAAGCCCAGCAACAATTACTACCTTTAGCCGCTCCGCGAGACGGATCCATTCTTTTATTAAATCCCCGTCTAAAGTTGTTGCTCGCATTTCCAATTCGGCAATATTTCGAAATATACATCCCGAATTTGTTAGTTCGGGAAGCACGATCAATTCTGCACCTAGTGACGCTGCATCCCGGATCGCGGCGTTCGCCAGGTCGATATTTTCTTCTGGATTTTCAATCGTGAGGGGGAGTTGGCAAACGGCAATCTTCAACATAGAAGAATCTTAAACCGTTGCTTCAAATACTGGCTAAAGGTAAGTAGTATTCGCAAAGCGGGGTGTGGCGCAGCTTGGTAGCGCGCGTCGTTCGGGACGACGAGGTCGCAGGTTCAAATCCTGTCACCCCGACGAGAGATATTTTTCGTCGTCCGCAAAGAGCGTCACCAATGAAACCTCTGGCGGACTTGCAACGCGTATACGCGCGTACGGACTGGTTCCCATGCCCGCCGAAACATGTAGCCATGGTTCTCTTCCAATACGCGTCAATCCTTTTGCACGCCATGTTGGAAGATCACAGTTGGTCGTAAGGGCTCGGCTGCCTCCAATCCATGGCAAACGCACTTGGCCTCCATGAGTGTGTCCGGCGAAGATGGCCGCGAGACCGTCGGCAGCCATCGCTTCCAGAACGCGTTTGTACGGCGCATGGGTGATACCGATTGCAACTTCTGCCTTGGGGTTTGAATTACCCGCAACAAGTGAGTAGTCGTCGCGATTGAGATGGGCATCGTCGGTGCCACGGGCCTCAATCGTTGTTCCTTTGATTTCGAGCAGGGCACGAGAGAAATTTAGATTGTGCCAGCCTCTTTTTGTCAGCCCGTCGGCGAGTTCGTGCGATGGCAAGGGATCCCCGTGGATGCGCTCGCCATTATCCCGCATCAGGTAGCCAAGAGGATTCTTGATTCTGGGGGCGTAGTAGTCATTGGAGCCAAAGACGAAGAGGCCTGGGATATCAAGAAGTTTCTCCAAAGCATCTAGCGCAACTGGAACGGCGTCGATCGAACTGAGGAAATCTCCTGTGCTTATGACCAGATCCGGTTTGAGATCGATGAAACTTTTGATGTTGGCAATCTCGCGCGTCCGTGAGGGAGTCAGGTGCAGATCTGAGAAATGCACGATCCGAATGGGCTCATGTCCGTGGGGCAGGATCGGAATTCGCGCCTGCCGCACTACAAAAGCCATTGCAACTCCTTAATCCATTTTCCCGGCTTCATTCTCATGAGAAGATACCTCTATGGGACTAAAGGAACGACTCAGGGAAGACCTTACCGAAGCAATTCGATCGCGTGATGAAATCACCTCAGGAACTATACGTATGGTGCTCTCAGCGATTACGAATGAAGAGGTATCTGGCAAAAGTGCTCGTGAGCTCACCGATGCTGAAGTCATCACCGTGCTCTCCCGAGAAGCGAAGAAGCGCCGCGAGGCGGCAGAAGCATTTGATGCTGGCGCTCGCCCAGAGAAGGCGATTCTCGAGCGTGCGGAGGGCGAAGTCATTGTGAAGTATTTGCCTGCCCAGTTGAGCGATGCCGAGTTAGTACAGATGATCCAAGACGCAATTGCTGAAACTGGTGCTTCTGGTCCGGCCGGTATGGGTTTGGTCATGAAGGCACTTTCACCAAAGATTGCCGGTAGGGCCGATGGCACTACTGTTTCAACCGCTGTTAAAGCCGCACTGGCATAAGGGAGAACTACGATGAAATTTGAATATGTAACCGTGCCGCTGCTAACTCACGCCACAAAACAGATTCTCGATAACTGGGGAACAGATGGCTGGGAACTCGTCCAGGTGATTCCAGGACCTGGTGGTGGCGATCAACTTGTTGCTTACATGAAAAGAGAGATCAAATGAATCACGTTCGTGCCAAACTCGCTGAACTTGGCCTCGAGCTTCCGATCGCAGCCAAACCAATTGCCGCATATGTTCCGGCTGTTCGCACAGGAAACCTTGTCTTTACCGCAGGGCAACTGCCATTGGTTGATGGCAAAATCTCTATAACGGGAAAAGTCGGGGGCGCCGTTACCGTCGAGCAGGCAAAAGAGTTGGCTCAGATTTGCGCACTCAATTGCTTAGGCGCCGTTGCGACCGTCGCCGATATAGATGACATAGTGAAAATTGTGCGCGTTGTCGGTTACGTCAATGGCGTTCCGGGGTTTATCAATCAGCCGGCCGTAGTCAATGGCGTGAGTGAGTTGTTCTTGCACATTTGGGGCGAAGAAGGAAAACACGCCCGATCTGCAGTGGGAATCGCGGAATTGCCTATGGATTCACCCGTTGAGGTTGAACTCACTGTTGAACTAAGAAGTTAGTTAGCGACCGCGCTTGTTCAGGCGGTCAACATCAATGATGAGTACTGCACGACCATCGAGGCGTATCCAGTTGCGACTGGCAAAATCTGCAAGAGCTTTGTTGACCGTTTCGCGTGATGCACCAACGAGTTGCGCAAGCTCTTCTTGAGTCAGGTCATGGTGGACGTAAAGTCCCTCATCCGTTTCTTTTCCAAAACGCTCGCCTAAATCGATGAGTGCCTTAGCAACGCGTCCTGGAACGTCGGAGAAAACCAAATCTCCTACAACTTCGTTTGTTCGACGCAGACGCTGCGCCAGCCGTGCGAGGAGGTCGAGTGCAACCTGAGGATGGCGTGTAACCCAAGGAATTACTTGATCATGTCCAAGGCTCAGCAAACGAACATCTGTCACTGCTGTTGCAGTGGATGTGCGGGGCCCTGGATCAAAGAGTGAAAGTTCTCCGAACATTTCGCCAGGACCAAGGATTGAGAGCAAATTCTCTCGCCCATCGCCACTGGAAGTTCCCAGTTTCAACTTTCCTTCGACAATGACATAGAGGTGCTCGCCTGGGTCGCCTTCAGAAAAAAGTGTCGCACCCTTTGTCAGCCTAACGGTCTCCATCGTGGCACGCAGGGAGGCAGTCGCAGCATCATCTAGGGCAGTAAACAGTGGGGCACGCCGAACGATCGCTTCATCTTGAGTCACGGGGGGGACTTTACTAGCAAAACGCCATAAGTTTCACCCCTCGAGCCCTAGACGCGTAATCTTCATCGCGTGATGGTTGATGCGCGCTCGGTAAAGAGGGCCCGGGCTATGTACGAAATCCTTTGCCAAAGTTACCCGGACGTTCACTGCGAACTCGATTATGCCAATCCTTTGCAGTTGTTGGTGGCCACGGTGCTCTCCGCGCAGTGCACTGACAAGCGTGTAAATACCGTGACCCCGGCCCTCTTCAAGAAGTATCGGAACGTCAAGGAGTTCGCACAGTCCGACCAGCACTCGATCGAGACCTTGATCCACTCAACAGGCTTCTTCCGGGCCAAGGCCAAGAACATCAAGGGCCTGGCCATGAAAATCATCGCCGATTTCGGTGGAGAAGTTCCGCGTACTCTTGAAGAGTTGGTTCTCCTTCCCGGCGTGGGTCGTAAGACGGCAAATGTTGTGTTGGGGCACGCATTCGGTGTGCCAGGCATTACCGTAGACACACATTTCGGTCGATTAAGTCGACGTTTCCACTGGACGAGCGAGCAAAATCCGGTGAAGGTCGAATTCGAAGTCGGGGCGTTGATACCGCAGGAAGAGTGGACCAACTTGTCACAGCGCATGATCTGGCACGGGCGTCGAATCTGCCATGCTCGCAAGCCTGCGTGCGGGGCCTGCCCATTGGCGAAGCTCTGCCCCTCCGTCGGAATGGGTGAAATGGATCCCGTGCTGGCACGTGCATTGGTCAAAGAAGATGCGGACTTCCGTTGAACCGCCCCTCGGCTTTCTCTTTTAGGTGTCGATTGCCAGCCGTTTTAGTCGCAGCCATTGCGGTTTTGACCGCTTGTTCCTCCCAATCCTCTGTCGTACCAAAGTTAGGTGCGGTGGTGGGTTGCGAATCAATTCCACTTGGTACTTCGACTAACGGTTTGGAATTTCCCTGCCTAGATGGAAAATCGATTATTCGTTTCTCACAAATGCGTGGTCCATTGATCGTCAACGTCTGGGGCTCATGGTGCGCTCCGTGCAAAGATGAGATACCGATTATTCGTTCCTTCTACGCCAAGAATGCAGCGACCGTCCGAGTAGTCGGAGTGGATGTGGAAGAAGCAAAGAAAAGTGATGGCACGGACTTTGTCGTCAATAACGGCATGACATGGCCGAATCTCGTAGATCCGGATGCGCGGTCGCGAGGATTCTTTGGAATGGGTGTCCCTGACACGTGGTTCATCGACAAAGACGGAACGGTAGTGCACAAAAAGATTGGCGTGTTAAACAGTGAGCAAGAGCTGCGCGATTTAGCCAGCAAATATCTTCATCTCACCTTAAATTAGACCTATGTTAATTGACGCGATTCTCATTCTCACAGCGGTCGGGGCTGCTATTACTGGCTTTCGTCGTGGCTTCCTGAGGTCCCTTTTTTCAACTATCGGTTATATAGGCGGTGGAATTTTGGGCTTGAGTCTTGGACTGGATTTCACTTCAAGAGTTCATAGCTCATTAAATAGATTTCTACTCGTGTTTATCGCCATATTCCTTTTCGCCGAAATTGGACGACGTCTTCTTGGAATGCTCGCAACATTCTTTCGGGCACGTCTTCTCTGGGCGCCGCTTCGTTTCATAGATTCCATTGCCGGAATCGCGCTGGAGCTTCTCCGAGTGACGATTTTTGCGTACTTGCTCATTGCCGTTGCACTCTGGTCACCGTGGTCTTTTGCAAAAAGCGCTATTGGTCAGAGCAAGATTTACTCGGAGATGAAAAGGGAGATGCCGCACGCACTAGATCAATTACGTGTAGACATCGAGAAGAAACTCGGTGCTATTCCTCGGTTGTAGTATTTCTCAATCCAGCCGAAATAAGTTTCATGATGTTGGGATCCGCCAGGGTCGTTGAGTCTCCAACAGCACGGTTTTCAGCGACATCTTTAAGAAGTCGCCGCATGATCTTTCCGCTGCGAGTCTTCGGCAGTTCTGCGACGATCAAAATTTGGCGCGGACGCGCAATCGGGCCAATTTGCTTAGCAACGTGATCGCGAAGTTCCTTGATAAGTTCGTCGCCCTCAGCGTGGGCCACTCCAGAGCGCAAAATGACGAAAGCAACAATCCCTTGGCCTGTCATAGCATCTGTGGCGCCGACGACAGCTGCTTCGGCGACCGCTTCGTGAGAGACAAGAGCTGACTCAACCTCTGTCGTGGAGATGCGATGCCCTGAAACATTCATGACGTCGTCGACGCGGCCGAGTAACCAGATGGCTCCGTCTTCATCGAGTTTTGCTCCATCACCTGCAAAGTAAATTCCCTCGAACTTTGACCAGTAGCTATCTTTGTATCGATCCGCCTCACCCCAAATGCCTCGCAACATTGATGGCCATGGTTGGTCGAGAATTAGGTAGCCTCCGTGGCCCTTTTCGACTTGATTTCCGCGCTCGTCGACCACCCTGGCACTGATGCCAGGAAGTGGGCGCATGGCAGATCCTGGTTTGGTTGCGGTGATTCCCGGAAGTGGCGAGATCATGATGGCCCCGGTTTCAGTCTGCCACCACGTATCAACGATGGGGCATCTGTCACCACCGATGATCTTGCGGTACCAGACCCATGCTTCTGGATTAATCGGCTCACCAACGCTGCCAAGGAGGCGAAGGGATGTCAGGTCATGCGCGAGTGGAAATTCGTCCCCCCACTTCATCCATGTGCGTATAAGAGTTGGTGCCGTGTACAAGATTGTGACACCGTACTTTTCGACGATCTCGAAGATGCGCCCCTTATGCGGCGTGTCAGGAGTTCCTTCGTACATCACTTGGGTAGCGCCATTTATCAGCGGCCCATAGACGACGTAAGAATGTCCAGTAATCCAACCGACATCGGCGGTACACCAGAAGACGTCAGTTTCGGGTTTGAGATCGAAAACCATTCGATGCGTGAATGCGACCTGAGTGAGATATCCGCCTGTTGTATGGAATATTCCCTTGGGTTTTGCGGTCGTGCCAGATGTATACAGAATAAAGAGGGGGTGCTCGCTCTCGAAATTCTCGGCGACGTGCTCGGAACTCTGGCGGTCGACCATGTCGTGCCACCAGATATCGCGCTCGCTATTCCAGTGGACTTCTTGCCCGGTTCGTTTTACGACTAGAACTTTCTTTACCTTCGTCTGCCCCAGGAGAGCTTCATCGACTGCTGGTTTGAGCGCAAAGGCGGCGCCCTTTCGAAAGCCACCGTCGGCGGTGATCACCAGTGAAGCATCAGCGTCTTGAATTCTAGAAAGTAGCGCTTCGGCAGAGAAGCCGCCAAAGACAACGGAGTGTGGGGCTCCGATTCGAGCGCAGGCCAGCATGGCGATAGCGGCTTCGGGGATCATGGGCATGTAAATCGCCACCCGATCACCGGTCTTTACACCAAGTTCGATCAGGGCGTTGGCAGCCTTTTTGACCCCTGTGAGTAAATCGGCGTAGGTGATGGTGCGGCTATCGCCTGGTTCTCCTTCAAAGTAAAAAGCCACGCGATCGCCTCGCCCCGCATCGACATGGCGGTCTAGGCAATTCACTGATGCGTTGAGAGTGCCGCCCACGAACCACTTGGCGTATGGGCTCTGCCAGTCCAGGGCCTGATCCCAGTGTCTCTCCCACAACAGGAGTTCGGCCGCTTCCTCCCAGAATGCGATCCGATCTTTATTTGCTTGAGCGTAGATAAAAGGCTGGGCGTTTGCCTCGGCTGCAAATTCATCACTGGGTGGGAAAGTGCGAGTTTCGGTCAGCAGGTTTTCAAGTGTTTCGTGGCTCATGATCTGAGGAGATTACCTTCCATATCTGTGAATAGGTAGTGATACACCGATCGACCTTCCTCACAAGGTAAACGCTCATGCCAATGGATCGAGGACCTTGTCTATCAGACTTCGCTTCCATTGATTGATCCCACTACTAGGAAAGGAAGACATGAGCTTAATCGCGTTCCTCAGTGCGTTCTTGAAGATTCTCGCCAACCCAGCACTTATTAGCGGCTTAGCGGCCCTGCTCTCCAAGATGCTCCACACCCTGGGTCACTAAATAGGGGCAAAACGGAAGAAATGATCGCCATATGGAGCCTCCCCGTATGGCGATTTTTTCTTCTCGCCATTATGTGGTGGGATAGGGCGTAAGCCTCCGATCGGGCCCGATGGCGCGCTAGATGAGAGAATTACATTCGCGTTCAACCATTTGGAGTCGAAATGCCAATAGCCAGCCCCGAGATTTATTCACAGATGCTAGACCGCGCCAAATCAGGCGCCTTTGCCTATCCCGCGATCAACGTCTCCTCATCCTCCACCTTGGTCGCCGCGCTGCGCGGATTCGCGGAGGCAAATTCGGACGGCATCATTCAATTCTCATGGGGCGGGGCAGAGTTCGCCTCCGGTTCGACCGTGAAGAAAATGGTTGATGGCGCTGTTGCCCTCGCCGAATTCGCTCACGTTGTCGCAAAGAACTACAACGTCCACATAGCTCTACACACCGACCACTGCCCTGCAGAGAAGCTTGATGGATTCATGCGACCGCTTCTTGATTTCGGGGCACAACGAGTCAAGGACGGCAAGGCACCACTTTTCAATTCACACATGTGGGACGGCTCGGCTGTCTCCATGAAAGAGAACATGACCATCGCCGATGAGATGCTGACAAAGTCGGTTGCGGCCAAGACAATTTTGGAATTGGAAATTGGAGTCGTCGGCGGTGAAGAAGATGGCGTCGAGGCAAAGCATGACGCGAAGTTGTACTCGACACCTGAGGATGCAATTTTGACCGCTGAGACCTTAGGCCTTGGCGAGCGCGGCCGATACTTGTTGGCAGCGACCTTCGGAAACGTTCATGGCGTCTATAAGCCAGGCAATGTTGTTCTACAGCCGAAGATCCTTAAGGAGTTGCAGGATGCGGTCGCGGAGAAGATGGGTCTTCCGGCCGGCTCTAAGCCTTTCGATCTTGTATTCCACGGTGGTTCTGGTTCACTTTTGAGTGAAATCCGCGAAGCCTTGGATTACGGTGTCATTAAGATGAACATCGACACCGACACCCAATACGCCTATACGCGTCCAGTCGTTGATCACATCATGAAGAACTACGACGGCGTTCTCAAGATTGACGGAGAAGTAGGCAACAAGAAGGCTTATGATCCACGCGCTTGGGGTAAAGCAGGAGAGGCCGGCATGGCTGCTCGAGTAAAGCGCGGATGCGATGATCTTCGTTCGACAGGCACTTCTTTACTCGCTTAGTTTTTAAGACAACTTTCTAGAGAAAGGCTTGACCTATGCCCGCCATCGTTCTGCTGGGAGCTCAGTGGGGCGATGAGGGCAAGGGCAAGGCCACCGACATATTGGGCGATCGCGTTGACTATGTCGTTCGATATCAAGGCGGCAATAACGCTGGTCACACAGTCGTGATCGGAGATCAGAAGTACGCTCTTCATCTCCTGCCGTCTGGAATTTTGAGTCCCAATGTTGTTCCAGTAATCGGCAATGGCGTCGTTATCGACCCCGGGGTGCTGCTGCAAGAGATCAAAGACTTGACCGAGCGCGGAGTTGATTGTTCGAAATTGGTTATCAGTTCCAATGCACATTTGATAACGTCCTATCACCGCACCATCGACAAGGTGACCGAACGTTTTCTTGGAAATTCGAAAATCGGAACTACCGGTCGCGGGATTGGTCCTGCCTATGCCGACAAGATCAACCGCATCGGAATCCGTGTGCAAGATCTCTTTGATCCTTCAATTCTCCAACAGAAAATCGAAAGCGCCCTTCGAGATAAGAATCAGATTCTGATTAAAGTTTTCAACCGCAAAAACATTGAGGTGCAAGAGGTTCTGGATGAGTACTTGGCCTACGCTGAGATCTTAAGGCCGTACGTCACGGACACTGTTCTTCTTCTCAATAAAGCCCTCGAAAGCGGAAAGACTGTTCTTCTTGAAGGTTCACAGGGGACTCTTCTAGATGTTGACCACGGTACTTATCCGTTCGTGACTTCGAGTAATCCAACAGCAGGGGGAGCTTGCACTGGTTCCGGAATTGGACCTACCAAGATTACTCGCGTGATCGGCATCGTGAAGGCCTACACAACGAGAGTGGGTTCTGGCCCTTTCCCAACTGAACTACTAGATGAAGACGGCGAGAGACTACGCCGTATCGGTGGAGAAGTAGGGGTCACAACTGGTCGTGCCCGTCGATGTGGTTGGTATGATGCTCCTATCGCACGATATGCAGTGCGCGTAAACGGGTTGACCGATTTCTTCCTTACCAAACTCGACGTGCTTACCGGTTGGGAGAAGATTCCAGTTTGCGTCGCATACGAAGTAGATGGGAAGAGAGTCGAGGATCTTCCTTCTTCTCAATCAGATTTCCATCACGCGAAGCCCATTTATGAATATCTCCTCGGGTGGACTGAGGATATATCTGACGCTCGCTCACTTAGAGATCTTCCGAAGAATGCCCAGGCCTACGTGAAATATTTGGAAGAGATTTCGGGGGCGCCGATGAGCGCAATTGGAGTGGGACCAGGGCGCAATCAGACCATCGTCGTGAAGGATTTCGTCTAAGAATGGATACCTTGGTGGGAAATGTGGTTCGACTTGAGCCTCTCGCATCTCACCATAGCGAAGAGCTGTTCGCGATCTTGGGCAATGATGATGAAGCTTGGCGTTGGATGATTGTGCCGACCCCTCGTTCTGTTGGAGATATGTCAGCGATCGTCTATCGATACCTAGATGATTTGACACTGGGCACGCGCGAACCGTATGCGGTCGTCCACATTGAAAGCCAGAAGCTAATCGGCATGACCTCGTTTATGGATATCTCCCGACACGACCGAACACTTGAAATCGGCAGCACGATCTATGGGCGAGAATTCTGGAGAACTGCCGTGAACACCGAATCCAAGCTGCTCCTGTTGACGCAGGCGTTTGAGATGGAGAATTTTCTTCGGGTGACGCTCAAAACTGATGGCGACAACAAACGAAGCCAAGCGGCAATTTCGCGTATTGGTGCACAGTATGAAGGCACCCTGCGATCCCACAGAATGCGGGCGGATGGAACTTCAAGAGACTCTATGTACTACTCGATTCTGAGTACTGAGTGGCCGCAAGTCAGAGCCACTCTCCAAGGGGCTCTGGCATGAAAGTCCTACTCATTGGTGGAGGAGGCCGGGAGCACGCTCTAGCCCTTGGCCTCAAAGCCGACCCAACGGTGACCGAATTGCACTGCGCGCCGGGAAATCCAGGAATTGCAGGGGTGGCAACCCTTCACCCTGTTGATGTCGCAAGCAACGAATCGATCGTTGCCCTAGCGAAGGAACTTGATGTTGATTTCGTTGTGGTCGGACCTGAACTTCCCTTAGTGAACGGAGTGGTTGACGAGTTGCGGGCCGCAGGGTTTGCGACTTTCGGTCCGTCGAAGGTTGCCGCGCAACTGGAAGGCTCGAAGACTTTCGCCAAGGAGGTCATGAACGACGCTGGCGTCCCTACTGCCCGAAGTATCACATGTACGCAGAGGGCAGAGATCGAGAGGGCATTGGATCTCCTCGGAGCTCCTTACGTTGTCAAAGATGACGGCCTTGCAGCAGGCAAGGGTGTTGTTGTCACGGAAGATCGCCAACTGGCATTGGATCATGCACTGTCTTGCAAGAAAGTCGTTATTGAAGAATATCTGGATGGCCCGGAAATTTCGCTCTTTGGAATTTCGGATGGGAAGACAATTATTGCGATGCAGCCCGCGCAGGACTTCAAGCGGGCGCGCGATAATGATGAAGGTCCTAACACGGGAGGCATGGGTGCCTACTCCCCTCTTCCATGGGCTCCAACTGACATCGTTGAGCAGACCCAACGAGAGGTCCTTGCTCCGATGATTGCCGAAATGGCCGCACGCGGAACTCCTTTTGTTGGATTGCTCTATGCAGGCTTGTCGTTGACAGACCACGGTATCCGCGTTATCGAATTCAATGCTCGATTCGGTGACCCTGAGACCCAAGTTCTTATTCCGCGATTGGAGACTCCTCTAGCAACTCTTTTGTACAAGGCCGCCACAAGAGACCTTGCAGGCATTTCTCTCACGTGGCGTGATGATTCGGCGGTAACCGTTGTCCTCGCGGCAGATGGCTATCCCGATCTGCCGCGCACTGGTGACCTCATTACGGGGCTGCCTGATATTCACTGCGTAGAAGTTTTTCACGCGGGGACGAGTACGGGCCATGCTGGTTTGGTCTCAAGTGGTGGACGCGTTCTTAGCGTCACAGGTATAGGCAGCGACCTCACGGAGGCTCGCAATTGTGCCTATAGGGGAATAAGTCAGATAAAACTTAAGGGCTCTTACTACCGCAATGACGTCGCGCTCAACGCCGCGGTGGCAGAGAAGGGCAACTAAATGGGGGAGAATAACTCAGTGAGCGTCCTGGCAAGTCGATATGCGTCAATTCAGATGCGCGAGATTTTTGCGCCTGAGGCGAAAATTATTGCGGAACGCCGACTCTGGTTATCGGTTGCAAGGGCCCAAGCAAAGCTCGGCTACGAAATTTCAGCCTCAGCGATCGCTGACTACGAAAAGGTCATTGACGATGTCGACCTTGAATCCATTGACGCTCGCGAAAAAATTACACGACATGATGTGAAAGCAAGAATTGAAGAATTTAATGCCCTTGCTGGACACGAGGTAATTCACGCAGGCATGACCAGCCGTGACCTGACAGAAAATATCGAAGCCCTTCAGATTCGAAACGGGTTGCGACTTGTGGCCGACAAGACAGTGGCACTTCTGGCTCGCCTTGGTGAACGTGCGGCCGAGTATGCCGAACAGCCAATTGCCGGCAGATCACATAACGTCCCGGCGCAGATTACAACCCTAGGAAAGCGATTCGCCTCATCGGCTGAGGAACTCCTCTTTGCATACGAGCGTCTGGGATCCCTTCTTGAGCGGTTCCCGATTCGTGGAATTAAAGGTCCAGTGGGAACGGCGCAAGATTCGATTGATCTTCTTGGCTCATCTACAGCGCATCAACAACTCGAAGAAATGATTGCGGCAGACTTGGGCTTTGACCGGGTGATGGATAGCGCCGGCCAGATTTATCCTCGGTCGTTCGACTATGACGTCATCACTACGCTGGTTCAGATTGCTGCTGCGCCTTCCTCGCTCGCTACATCCATTCGTCTGATGGCCGGTGCAGAACTTGTAACAGAAGGCTTTAAAGCCGGCCAGGTGGGCTCATCGGCTATGCCGCACAAAATGAATACCCGCTCATGCGAAAGGGTCAACGGTCTAACCGTCCTATTGCGTGGATATGCGTCGATGGCAGGTGAGATGGCGGGGGATCAATGGAACGAAGGGGACGTTTCCTGCAGCGTTGTTCGTCGCGTAGCCATACCCGATGCGTTCTATGCCATTGATGGACTTCTTGAGACGA
This sequence comes from Actinomycetes bacterium, assembly GCA_031360585.1. Lineage (GTDB taxonomy): Bacteria > Actinomycetota > Actinomycetes > Nanopelagicales > Nanopelagicaceae > QYPT01. The sequence continues at coordinate 18,876 of JANMBV010000089.1, forward strand.
TGCTGACGGTTCTGCGCGAATTCGGCGTATTTCCTGCGGTTATTGCCGCCGAAATCGAGCGTTACCTCCCCTTCCTCTCCACGACCAAGATTTTGATGGCCGGGATCAAAGCTGGAGTCGGTCGCGAAGAGGCACACGAGATTATCAAGGAACATGCGACGAAAGCGGTGCTTGAAATGCGCGAAGGCAGGGGCAATTCATTGCTCAAGGCATTGGGAGATGACCCACGTTTCCCACTAGACCAAAATGACCTTGAGAATCTCATTGGTGATCCCATTGAATTTACCGGCGATGCACGCCAACAAATCAGTCGAGTAGTCAAACGAATTGAAAACATCACGTTAGCTAATCCAGCGGCGGCTCAATACGCACCAGGATCAATCCGATGAGCGGCTTCGGAGTTTCGGGGCCACCATCGGCGCCGGTAATTGCTGGATGGAATCATCTTCGAACCGGAAAAGTTCGTGACTTGTACGACAATGATTCAGGTCAACTCTTAATGGTGACATCAGATCGAATCTCTGCCTTCGATTGGGTTCTGCCAACCACAATTCCAACCAAAGGCGCGGTACTCACTCAACTCTCTCTTTTCTGGTTTGAGAAACTTAGCGACATTGTTCCAAATCACCTCGTGAGCACTGACGTACCCGAGCAAGTCCGGGGACGAGCCATCATCGTCAAACCTCTCACTATGTCTCCGATCGAATGTGTCGCTCGCGGATATCTGACCGGAAGCGGTTGGAGCGAATACAAGGCATCGAAATCCGTCTGCGGAATTTCACTTCCCGATGGATTACTCGACGGATCTCAACTTCCTATGGATATTTTTACACCAGCCACCAAGGCCGAAGTTGGCGACCACGACATCAACATTAGTTACGAACAGGCTGCGGAGTTTGTTCCGGAAGCCAAGGAACTTCGCGATCTGACCCTGGCTCTTTATGGAGCCGCCGCGGATTTCGCAAAAACGCGCGGAATCATCTTGGCGGATACTAAATTTGAATTTGGAAAAGATGAGAATGGCGTTATCACCCTGGGAGATGAGGCGCTGACTCCGGATTCCTCTCGCTTCTGGGATGCTGCAACTTGGAAGCCAGGTGGTACCCAACCATCATTTGATAAGCAATTTGTGAGGGACTACCTCGTTGAAAGCGGTTGGGATCGCGAGTCGCCGCCACCGCAGTTGCCAGGAGATGTCGTTGAAAAAACGGCCCAGAGGTATCGCGATGCGTATATGCGACTGACTGGTGAAGCATTTAAGGATTAATTTCCACTGAATAAGGGAGAGCTCGAAAATGGCAAAGATCGTGGTTGACGTGATGTTGAAGCCTGAGATCTTGGATCCTCAAGGTCAGGCCGTTGGTGCAGCATTTCCTCGTCTTGGGTTCACCTTTGCCACATCTGTGCGTCAAGGTAAGAGATTTGAGATTGAAATCGACGGTGAGGCAACGCAAGCCATTCTTGCCGAAGTTTCGAAGGCGGCCGAGACATTGCTCGCAAATCCAGTAATCGAGAACTTTGTAGTGCGAGTGGAGAAATAAGTGAAGATTGGTGTTGTCACCTTTCCTGGTTCTCTAGATGATCGCGACGCGGATCGCGCCGTGCGCGCAGTTGGAGCAGAATCCATCGCCTTGTGGCACGGAGATGCTGATCTACACGGTGTAGATGCCGTCATCCTTCCTGGTGGATTTTCTTACGGAGACTATTTGCGATGTGGCGCGATTTCACGCTTTGCACCGGTGATGTCTTCCATTATCGAGAAGGCTAAGTCTGGTCTGCCCGTGCTGGGAATATGCAATGGTTTCCAAGTGCTATGCGAATCGCATTTACTGCCCGGCGCACTTACCAGAAATCACGCATTGCATTTTCTCTGTTCAGATCAGAGATTGAAAATTGAGAATGATTCGACTGCGTGGACTTCGAATTATCAAGTTGGCGACGAGATCATCATTCCCCTTAAGAATGGTGAGGGATCCTTCCAATGCGATGATGCAACTCTTGCTCGCCTGGAAGGTGAAGGGCTGATAGTTGCGCGCTATGTTGGCGAGAATCCAAATGGCTCCCGCAACCTGATTGCAGGGATCACCAACGAACAGGGCAATGTTGTCGGGTTGATGCCCCATCCAGAACATGCCATTGATCCTTTGACAGGGCCAAGTGCCGATGGTCTCGGATTTTTCACTTCGATCATTACCCAGATGGTGAGCAAGTAGTGTCGCTAGATACCGTCGAAATTGCAGCGACCACGCCGGATCGCACGCAGCCTTTTGCCGAACTTGGCCTCAAACCAGATGAATACGCGAGAATTCGCGAAATTTTAGGTCGCCGCCCTTCTTCTAGTGAGCTGGCGATGTACTCAGTTATGTGGAGTGAGCATTGCTCTTACAAATCTTCTAAAGTCCACTTGCGTCAGTTTGGAGAAAAGGCTCCAAAGACTGACGCATTGCTGGTTGGAATCGGTGAGAATGCGGGTGTTGTCGATGTTGGACAAGGCTACGCCGTCACTTTCAAGATCGAATCTCATAATCACCCGTCATTTGTCGAGCCTTACCAAGGGGCAGCAACCGGTGTTGGCGGCATTGTTCGCGACATATTGACCATGGGCGCGCGCCCCATTGCAGTGATGGACCCTTTGAGATTCGGGGCAGCTGAAGCACCGGATACGCGACGGGTACTGCCTGGCGTTGTTGCAGGAATCGGTGGCTACGGTAACTGTCTAGGACTGCCGAACATCGGCGGCGAAGTTGTCTTTGATGAAACCTACGCAGGCAATCCTCTGGTGAACGCCCTCTGCGTCGGCGTAATGCGCCATGATCAAATCAAACTCGCCAAGGCGACCGGCGTTGGGAATCTCGTGGTCCTCTTCGGTGCGAAAACCGGGGGCGACGGAATTGGCGGCGTCTCAGTTCTTGCCAGTGAGACATTTGGTGAGGGCGGCTCCACCAAGCGTCCCAGTGTTCAAGTTGGTGATCCGTTTACGGAGAAAGTGCTCATTGAGTGTTCCCTTGAGATCTTTGCCGAAGATCTCGTTATCGGTATTCAGGATCTCGGCGGCGCGGGGCTTTCGTGCGCGACCAGCGAACTTGCTTCAGCCGGTACCGGTGGCATGAAGGTCGCCCTGGATGATGTTCCCCTACGCGATCCAAGTTTGTCGCCTGAGGAAATTTTAATGAGCGAGTCGCAGGAGAGAATGTGCGCCATCGTCGAACCCAGAAAGATTGCGCGCTTTTTGGAGATCTGCAAGAAATGGGATGTCACCGCCACTGTTATCGGTGAGGTTACCGATGGCGCTCGACTGATCATCACATGGCACGGGGAAATCATCGTCGATGTTCCACCTCGCACCGTCGCCCACGAGGGCCCGGTTTATAATCGACCTTTCATCAAGCCCGAGTACGTCGACCGCGTCAATGCCGAAAAATTGTCGCTGCCTATGCCGAAAACAGCGGCCGAGGTGCGTTCTGCGGTACTTGAACTGATGGCCAGCCCCAATATGGCCGATAAATCCTGGATCACGTCGCAGTACGACAAGTACGTGCAGGGAAACACCGTCCAGGCACAGCCCGAGGATTCAGGCATGATCCGGGTGGATGAATCAACCCAACTTGGTATCGCTATTTCTACAGATGCAAACGCATCGTGGTCGTATTTAAACCCATACGAAGGTGCGAAATTAGCCCTTGCGGAGGCCGCGCGGAACATCGCAACTGCGGGGGCAAAGCCCCTTGCCGTAACCAACTGTCTGAATTTCGGGTCGCCGGAAGATTCGGGTGTCATGTGGCAGTTCGCCGAGACTGTTCGTGGCCTTGCCGATGGTTGCTTAGAGATGGGTCTACCTGTAACGGGCGGAAATGTCTCCTTCTACAACCAGACCGGTGATGTGGCGATCTTGCCAACTCCCGTAATTGGGGTTCTCGGTGTCATTCAAGATGTGCGGACTCGCACGCCGATGGCTTTTGATTGCGCGGGGTTAGATCTGTATCTCTTGGGTGAAACGCATGAGGATTTTGCAGGTAGCGAGTGGGCGTACATGCACCGCGAGCGCGGCGGCACTGCTCCGAAGGCGGACTTAGCGCGAGAGATGCGTTTGATTGATGCCCTCCTTGTTGGGCAGCCAGTATTTGAAGCTGCGCACGATCTGAGCCAAGGCGGTCTTGCTGCGTCGCTTTCGGAGATGGTTCTTCGTCACAACGTGGGTGCCACGGTTTTATTGGAAGGCGATATCGCCACGGCATTATTGAGCGAGACTCCCGGCCGAGTTGTGGTGGCGGTCAAGAGGGAACATGCCCACGAGGTTGCAGCCATTGCGCAAAAATATGACATTGCCTTGACCAAGATAGGTGTGACCGGTGGTCACTCATTGGTGATCAATGACGCAGAGATTCCACTCGATGATCTGCGGTCTGCATACACGGACACGATCCCGAGATTATTCGGATAGCGCATGCGCGACGACGCAATCGGTGAAACGGTGAAGGCCACTCTGCATCAACTAGCAAAAATTGCCCCAGGCAGGGCTATCGAAGTGCGCGTTCCCCCGTATGCGGCAATTCAGTGCGGCGCAGGCCCAGTGCATACCCGCGGCACTCCCCCAAATACCATTGAAATGAGTGCACAAACGTGGCTTGATTTGGCCCAGGGAAATCGAACTTGGGAGGAGGCGATAAATTCCGGTGAGGTACGTGCGTCTGGAGTGCGCGCCGATCTCTCTGCATTTCTTCCTTTACCTTCCGAGAAATTAGGATAGGCCCATGACGAGGCGCCCTGATGGTCAACTGACGCACGAACTCTTTCCAGAAGACAAAGGACCACAGGACGCCTGCGGAATTTTTGGGGTCTGGGCCCCCGGGGAAGAAGTTGCGAAATTAACTTTTTACGGCCTCTATGCTCTCCAACATCGTGGACAGGAATCCGCGGGCATCGCAACTAGTGATGGAGAGAGAATACTTGTCTACAAGGACATGGGGTTAGTCTCACAGGTTTTTAATGAAAGCGATCTCGAATCACTTAAGGGTGACTTAGCGATCGGTCACTGTCGATATTCCACGACTGGTTCCAGCACCTGGGTAAATGCGCAACCAACATTGCGTCCGACCAAGTACGGAACTTTGGCTCTTGCCCACAATGGAAATCTCACTAACACCGGAGATCTCGCCGAACATCTGCAGCAACAAGGCGCTCCCTCAAATCCGAAGGATCGTGGCGCCACAACGGACACTGAACTTATGACAGCGCTTATTGCAGGGCAGGATGAAAAAAATTTCGAGGCAGGCGCAATGGCGGTTCTTCCCTTGCTAGAGGGCGCTTTCTCTCTCGTGTTCATGGATGAGCGCACTCTCTACGCCGCACGCGACCGACACGGAGTTCGCCCCCTTGTTATTGGAAAGCTCGAACGGGGATGGGTCGTCGCATCAGAGACCGCAGGCTTGGATATCGTGGGTGCATCTTTTGTCCGCGAGGTTGAACCTGGCGAGTTTGTGGCGATTGATGAGAACGGGATTCGTTCGCAGCATTGGGCGATCCAGGAACCCAAAGGGTGTCTCTTTGAATACGTGTACCTAGCAAGACCAGATACTGCGATCGCCGGTCGCGGGATCCACGTTACGAGGGTTGCTCTCGGAGAGCGCCTTGCAGCCGAGCATCCTGTCGAGGCGGATCTGGTGATTCCTGTGCCTGAGTCAGGTACCCCCGCGGCCATCGGCTTTTCTAAGGCGTCGGGAATTCCATACGGAGCTGGGTTTGTGAAGAATTCCTACGTAGGCCGGACCTTTATTCAGCCTAGCCAGACGATTCGCCAGTTGGGCATCCGCCTCAAACTCAATCCGCTCCGTGATGTTATTGAGGGAAAACGGATCGTCGTTGTTGATGATTCGATTGTTCGCGGCAATACACAGCGTGCGATTGTGCGAATGCTACGCGAAGCAGGCGCGCGCGAGATTCACGTCCGAATCTCCAGCCCACCCGTTAAATGGCCTTGCTTTTATGGAATTGATTTTGCTTCCCGCGCGGAGTTGATTGCTAGTGGTTTGGAGATTGAGGAAATTCGCCGATCAATCGGAGCCGATTCCCTCGGATACGTTTCCCTTGAAGGACTTATCGAGGCCACTACCATCGCCGAATCAAAACTTTGCGCGGCTTGCTTTACTGGTCAATATCCAATCAAGATTCCGACCGATATGTCTGAGGGAAAAATGCGGTTGGAGATCACGCCAGTACAGGGAGTTATGTAGTGGCAACCTATCGCGACGCGGGTGTAGATATTGATGCAGGTGAGCGTGCGGTTGCATTGATGAAAGCCTCAATCGCCAAAGCCTCTCGAAGTGAGGTTGTTGGCGGAATCGGCGGCTTCGCCGGACTCTTTGATGCAAGTGCCTTAAAGAATTATACAAAGCCGCTTCTTGCCACATCCACTGATGGCGTGGGCACTAAAACGGAGATTGCGCGGCAGATGGGAATCTACGACACCATTGGGGAAGATCTCGTCGCCATGGTCGTCGATGATCTTGTCGTCTGTGGGGCAGAACCTCTCTTCATGACCGATTACATTGCGGTGGGCAAAGTCATCCCCGAGAGAATTGCCGAGATAGTCAAAGGAATTGCATCTGGTTGCGTCAAGGCCAACACCGCCCTTATCGGCGGCGAGACAGCCGAACACCCGGGTCTGCTTGGCGAAGATGAATTTGATATCGCTGGTGCTGCTACAGGAGTGGTGGATGCTCCCAACTTGCTCAGCGCGCAGAAGG
>JANMBV010000107.1:0-33366 GCA_031360585.1 Actinomycetes bacterium
AGAAGTAGCAGTATAAGAAGTAATGGCTGCTCCACCATTGGAACCCGGCGCCGTAAAGGAAACCGTCGCACTGGTTGACCTAGTAGCAGTTGCCGTATCAATAGTTGGTGCATTCGGAGCAATAGCAGCAGGAGTAGTAACTGAGTTTGAGGCAGCTGATGCAAGAGAAGTCCCATCACTATTGGTGGCAGTAACGCTGAAGGTGTAAGTAGTCCCCGCGGTTAACCCAGTAATGGTGCATGGTGAGGAGGCGCTGGTGCAGGTGAGACCACCAGGTGATGAAGTAGCAGTATAAGAAGTTGCACCGGTTGATGCTGTCCAGGAGACCGATGCGTTGGTTTGCCCAGCCAAGGTTGCGGTACCGATAGTCGGTGCTAATGAAACTCTTGTCACCGTGATTGTGTAAAGTTTTGTTGTGCCATCTTGAGCAGTAACATTTACATAAATTGTGTTCGTACCAGCATTTAAGGTGAGCGCGGCGGAGGCTGACCAAGACACCACTGTTGCATAGGTACCGCCATTGATTTTCACCTGGATTGTGGCATTGGTCTGATCCGTCGCTGCGGGCGTCACAGTCAGGGACGTCGTTAACGAACTCACACTCGCCGTATAGGTCGTAGTGCCTGCAGCGAAAGTGGGCGAAAGGACACCAGGCCATGACAACACCAACGACTGTAAAGTTGCATCTGTAGAAATTCGAGTTACCGTAATTACGTAAGGCGCAACGTAAGAAAGGTCTTGCGGAGTTACCTTCACGTAGACATAGTTGAAAGCACCCATATTTAAAGCCAGAGATCCCGACGCTGTTCCAGAGGCCACTGTCGCGTAGGTGCCACTATTAACTTTCACCTGAACTGTGGCATTCGCTTGATTCACTGTTGGTGTCACTGTGATCGAATCTGACGTGGTGCTCGCCGTATAAGAGGTCGTGCCTCCAGCAAAAATTGGAGAAAGTGTCCCAGAAGACAATGTCAACGTGGACAAAGTCGCATCAGTTGAGGCAGGTGCGGCTCTAGTGACCGTGTAGGTGTAGGTCAGGGTTGTTATGCCATCCTGGGCGGTAACAAAAATCGTAATTATATTGGCGCCCACATTCAGATTCGATGAGAACGTTCCAGAGGTCGCCACCGTTGAATAAGCGCCATTGCCGATTTTTACCTGGATTGTAGACAAATTGGGCCAATTCGTTTGCGGGCTCACAGTTATCGTCGTCGTCGATGAACTTGCAGTGGCTGAATAAGAATAGGTATTACTGGCGAAAGCTGGAGAAAGTGAAGGTGAAGAGAGTCCACCCTGCGCAGACCAAGCACCCAACGCGGAGAGAGTTGCATCCGTAGAAAGTGCTTGGGCAACGGGCATCACCGCGAAAACCATGAGTACGCCGACGATTGCGCTGATCCATCTCCGTCTTCTAGATCTATTTGTCATAGGTATTACCAGTGAGAATTCTTTAAGAAGTATTGAATACCGATTGTTTTTAACCATAAATTCACGTGAGTTTTCCAGACATCTGACGTCCCCTGTCTCGTGTCAGCAAAACATAGGGGCATGCCACGATGTTTTGCTGACACGAGACAGGGGAACCTCAAGAGAGAATTTTTGATTTTGCATCAGAAAGCCAAGTGTACTCATATTCCTTGAGGCAACTGGATCCAGGCTCTTCGCTTTACAACTGGATCAATGAGCTTTCCCCATCGAAGCTTCATCACACCGCTTTCTTCTTGATTGCGAGTCAAAGATACTGGATGCGACCAACTTCGCTTGGGCAGGACTACGGAGTACCTCCGCTGGAGGCACAAAATCATTGCAGGGTAGCCGAAATTGACGGTTGTGGAGTTGGGCTAACGCTAAGACTAGGCGCAGAACTCGGAGTGGGCGTTGGAAGTGGCGTCGGGCCTGGCAAGGGAGCTGGCCACTTGAGCCAGTTTGCGATTCTGGGAACTTCGTTTGCGACGAATGTGAAAGAGTGTCCACCGCTTGGGTTTAGCAGTGCATATTTCGCCTTCACTTTCTTGAGCTTCGCTGCCCAACTGACTGCTTGTCCACGAATCGGAACCGTGTAGTCGTCTCTGCCTTCTGCCAGAAACCAAGCGAATTTATTTGCGCGGGTCAAATATCTGGAAGGACTATGAATCGCCGTCTTTGATCCGAATGCATCGGTTAAGTCGTCGGGAATGAAGTAACCAGCCAATGTGGCAATTTGTGTAAAGAGTTCGGGATGGTGCAGTCCGATTATCGCTGCTCCATAGCCGCCCATTGAGAAGCCGACAATTGCTCGTTCCTTCTTAGAGCGAATCCGATCTGACTCCACGGCTGGAATCACTTTTTTGGTGATCCACGTTTCGATCATTGCCTTCTTGTCGTAGGAGTCTGCCCATTCCGAGTCTGCGTGGGTTTTGGCATTGCCGTCTGGGAATACGGCGATGAATGGTTTTGTTCCCTTGGCAAATGCCCTGGCTAGTGGTTCCACGATCCCGGAAATCATGGATGAGGGCGAACCGGGCCACCCGTGCAAGATATACACGACAGGTAGTCTGGAACGATCCAATTTGCCAAGGGGGGGAGTCCACACCCAGACGTCACGGATTGGGTAATCAGTCTCTGGGCTTGATACTTTCAAGTGAGTCAGGGTTCCGGGAGTAGTGGCTGTAACTGGCGTCGGGTTTATGAGTAATGACTGAGACAGGAGTACGGTGATAAGCGCCAAGGCTCGCCATATTCGCTTTCCGTGCATTCGGTGAGAGTATTAGATCCACTTTACGGAAGAAGCACTTTCTTATGTCAATTTTCTGCGAATCATGGTGGCATAGCGAAGCGGCCTTCGAGGCGAATTGAGGCGATGATGCGAAAGAGGACGGGAATCGTGTTGCTTTCCATTGCAATGTTCTCCGCCGCGCAGACCACTGGATTTGCCGCCAACACGCAATCGCCCAAGCCGTCAGCTACGGCAAAACCCCTGCATTCGGTCCTTACGCAGTCGCAAAAAGAAGCAATAGTTGCCGCCTGGGCTGCCTTCGCCCTTGCAAAATCAAACGCGCACAATGGATTGGATAGGGCCATCGCAGATGCTCAGGCGATCCTGGATCAGGCAATTGCTAGCGCTAAAAATGATTCGAATTCCATCCGGGCTGCTAAGAAAGATTACAAAGATTCCTATAAAGTAATCCTGCATGCCTACAATTTAGATCTGAATTCGGCGAAAATTGTCCTAAAAAATGCGCTCGCGTCTGCGCGGGCTTCAAAGTAAAGTAAAGGTGGAAGGTGTCACTCATCGCGTCATTGTTGATCGGATTATTCATCGGCGCGACGGCGGGAATTCTTGCCGGACTCTTCGGCATCGGTGGCGGAATCGTCATTGTTCCGATGCTCATATTCTTCTTGAAATTCACCCCAGGTAAGGCAATTGGTACTTCCCTGGCCGCAATGCTTCTGCCTGTTGGAATCCTTGCTGTCATGAAATACGCGAAATCGGGCGACGTTGATTACAGAGTTGCCGCGGCAATGGGACTTGGAATTTTCGTGATGGCTTTTTTCGGAGCGCACATCGGCTTGAGCGTCGGAGGAACCTGGATATCCAGGGGATTTGGCGTTCTACTGGTATTTGTTGGGGCAAAATTCCTCCTTGCTCTGTAGAAACGGACTCATTGGAAAATTGACCATTAGCCCCTAAATTGTGGCAGTGGATTCGCATATTCTCGATAACGTTGTGTGGGCTGCCCTCGCTGGCCCCCAAGCTTCATTGGCTGAAGTCTTTGGTGATGCCCGTCGGTTCCCTGTGGATGTTTCACCCTTTGCCGCTATCGCGGATCAGGCCGATCCTCGGTCTTGGCAAGATCTGGCCAACTTGGTTGGCCCTGGCGGAACGGCCGTTCTTACTGGAAGGGAAATACATGTTCCGCATGATTGGGAAGAATTAGGTGGTGGTGCAGGAATGCAAATGACCGGGGAAGAAGTCTTTGGTCAAGCCGATGCGGAAGGACTTGAATTAGTTGAGAGCGATATAGCCGAGATGCTTGATTTGATATCTCGAACTGAACCTGGACCATTCTTGCCGCGGACTATTGAACTTGGCGGGTATCTGGGATTTCGTGTCGCCGGCGAATTGGTCGCGATGGCAGGTCGCCGAATACATTCGCAAGGTTGGGTTGAGATAAGTGCTGTCTGCACCGACTCCGCTCATCGAGGAAAGGGCTTGGCCGGACGCCTGGTCATGGCCGTGGCTGCGGGAATTCGAGCCGAAGGCGAAGTTCCTTTTCTACACGTTTCAGAGACAAATGAAAACGCAATAAAGCTTTACGAAAAGCTAGGTTTTCGAATTCGCATGCGACCCACTTTTAAGGTCCTAAAGGCCCCTCAATAGCCTGAACTCAGAGCACGATTTCGTACGATGGATTCATAATCGTGAGATGACCGTTGGCTTCGCCAACCATTCCCTCCGCGCACACAGTTGCTCCGACGCTGAGGCCGGCAATGCTTCGCCGGCCCAAGAAGTGAAGCGTGATTCCGCCAGTCTGGTCCCAAACTTCCACATCTAAACCTGGTGCCGCCCCGGTTGGGGCCGTGAGGATCGAAGTGACTTGCCCTCGTACATGGGCGCGGCGCCTCCACGTGGCCTTTCCAATTGGCAAAAGGTGCTCTGCGTAGTGGCTTACAGGCTCTGGCATCGAGATCGCGACATCTTTGGTCGGTACCTTCTTTACGTCTTGCGCGACCTTCGCTAGTTTCATAGATGGCGATGGTGCAGGGCGAGTGAGGGGCTTGCCCGAGATGATCTTTTCGACGTCAAATGGAACAATTGTGGCGACCACTCGAGGAAGTTGAGAAATAGGGGCCGCAATGGATTCCGCCGTACGGTCGTGAAGAATTCGACCGAGGAAGAACGAATAAGAGCGCCGTGGGAAAAGAAGCGTAAGCTCGACATCTTCGCTTTCTGTTGCCCTTATCGCGAAATCGACTGCTGCGTTGGGCAGGCGTCGATCGGGACAATCGATCATCTCGAGTGGAACATCGGAGAGCGCTCTGTTCTTCGCCCAATCTTGAGAGATTGACTGCGCGTGCCGGTCATCGATGACGAAATGAATCGCGGTAAGTGTGTGTGGGTTCAGACTCCTTGCATACCTGATCGCGCCTACCGTGGCCACGTCTACTGAGTCGGTGAGAACGGCGACATCGTGTCGGGCAATAGAAGTTGCGCGAGATTTTTCTTCGTCAATCTTTAGTGCAATCTGTTCATTTCGGTATTGCCTATTTAGTCGGATCAACCCGTAAGTTGCGATAGGAAAAATCAGGACAATAACCCAGGCGCCTTCAGTGAATTTGACAACACCGAAAATAATCACGATGACAAGCGACACGGTCCCCGACAAGAAGTTGATGGCGAACCGTCTTTTCCAATACGCTGCCTTCATCGTTTTTGCGCGCTTTGCCATACCGAAACCGGCCATGGCGAAGCCAGTAAAAACTCCTATGGCATAGAAAGCGATCAGCTTTGCAACATTTGATCCAACGACCAAGATCAGACTCGAAGATGCGATTGTTAGCAAGATTATTCCGTTGGAAAACACAAGGCGGTGACCGCGTTTAGTCAATTGACGAGGCAGGAAGCCATCCTCGGCAATAAAATTTGCAAGGAAGGGGAATCCGCTAAAGGGCGTATTTGCGCCGGTATAGAGAATCAACATTGTCGAGAATTGAACAAAGAGATAGAGGATGTGCCCAATTACTCCTCGCCCAAAAACCACATCTGCTATTTGTGAGATTACCGTTGGGGTTCCGCTTGCGTAAGGCCAAGCGTGCGTCTCTTTCGCGAGCCAGGAGACTCCGAGAACCAAAGTCCCGAGAATCGAACTCATGATCACAGTTGTTCTGCGGGCATTTTTTCCCTCTGGCGCCTTGAATAGCGATACCCCATTGGAAATAGCTTCAAGTCCAGTAAGTGAAGAACCTCCGTTCGCGAAGGCCCTGAGGAGAACGAATATTGCTCCTGCGGTGAGTAGTTGCTGGGAATGCCCCATGGGCATTGTTCCTGCGCCCGTTACGACATGATGCAGAGTCCCTTGTATCTGATTCCATATTCCAAAAACGAGGACAAGTGCAACTGAGGCCACGAAAAGATAGGTCGGCGCTGCAAAAGCGCGACCTGCCTCTTTCACGCCTTTCAAATTCCCAAATAGAAGCAGTCCTATTACTCCGAGCGTGATCTCCATGTTGTAGGAGGCAAGCGAAGGAAATGCCGATGTAAGCGCAGAGGTTCCCGCAGCGGTTTGCACGGCGACGGTAACGATGTAGTCGAGCATCAGCGCTACGGCAGCAATTTGTGCCACAACCGGCCCAAAATTCTCACGAGCGACAACATATGAACCTCCGGTTTTCGTATACGCCATGACGACTTCACGGTAGGACAAGGTCACGATCACCAAAACCGTTAGGACGATAAGGGTCATCGGCATGAGAATGGAGAAGCCAGCAAGACCGAAGGCGGGAAGCAAGTAATAGAGAATATTCTCGGTTCCGTAGGCCGAGGATGAGATGCAGTCGGAGGACAGAATTCCCAGGGCGAACACCTTGCTGAGTCTTTGATGCGATAACAGGTGCCGGTTGAGCGGCTTTCCAAGGAGAGCTTTCTTTACTATGTATGAGATCGGATCTTTGAGGTGAGCATGCTCCTTGAGGATTTGTGGGGCAGATGCTTCATCAATCCATGCCTTAGGCATCGTGTTCCTCGGATTCTCTTCTAACTGCAAGCAGTCGGTAGCCGATACCTGGCTCAGTCAGGATATATGCAGGTAGTTGTGGGTTTGGTTCCAGCTTTTTCCTCAATTGGCTTATAAAAAGGCGCAAATAATTCGTTTCGTTCTCGTAAGAGTCGCCCCAGACCGCTTGGAGTAATACCTTCTGAGACACCAAGCTGCCGGACTTGGAGAGAAGATATTCCAGGAGTCGCCACTCGATGGGGGTGAGATGCACATCTGGATTCAATCCTGTCGAGTCCGCAATGTGGTGCCGAGATAGATCAATTCTCCAGTTGCCTAAAAGGAAGTAGGGGTTGGAACTCGAATCCTTGGCGCGCCTAAGGACGGCCTCTACTCTTGCGATGACCTCATCAATTTCAAATGGCTTGGATATGTAGTCGTCGGCTCCAGAGTTAAGGGCACTGAGTTTGCGATCAAGTTCGGTTCTCCCGGAGAGAACCAGGATTGGCACGTTGCTCCATGACCGAATCTTCCCGATCAATTCCCCGCCATCCATGTCAGGGAGCCCTAAATCCAGGATCATTGCATCCGGGTTCGCTTCGGCAACCAGCGCCGTCGCGGTCGCCGCATCTCCAGCGGAAAGAGTACGGTACCCCCGCGCCCTGAAATTCATTACTAGGGTTCGCACAATTTCTAAATGATCGTCGACGATCACGATACATTTTTTCTTGGCTTCGATCATTTTTCATCTCCAATCGGAAAAAATAGAACCATCGTCAGTCCACCCCGGAAGGTCTCTTCGACCGAGATGCGACCGTTCATCAATTCGGTGAACCCCTTGACTATTGCCAGCCCCAGGCCAATCCCGGTTGAGTTGTCTCGGTCTCCTAGTCGTTGGAAGGGAGTGAAGAGTTTGGCTGTGTCCTTGGTCGACATCCCAGGACCGTGATCGATAATGCGAATTTCGATGCTCTCTCCAACCCGGAAAGCGGCAATGGTTACGGATTTGTCCTTTGGACTAAATCGGAGGGCGTTTTCGAGCAAATTACCGATGACACGTTCAAGCAGGATCGGGTCTCCTTTAATCGGCGGAAGCTCCGGATCGATGCTTATCGCAATGAGTTCAGTAGGTGACTTCAATGACTTGATTGCACCGGATACGACGTCTTCTACGCCGACGTTTCGCCAATTGAGAAAGATGGCTCCCGCCTCTAAACGACTCATGTCAAGCAGGTTTTCAATGAGGTGGTTTAGTTGATCGAGGGAATGGCTGGCGGAGTCGAGCAATTCGCGCTGATCCTCCGGCGTCCAAGCCACTTCGTTGTTGCGAAGGCTGGAGATCGCTGCTTTCGAGGAGGCCAAAGGACCCCTCAGGTCGTGGCTGACCGCGTTCAGCAGAGCCACACGCATCTGGTCGGCCTGGCGGATGTCAGAAAGTTCTCGCTCGTTGGCTTCCAGCAATTGCCTTTCCAGCAAAATGAGTACTTGCGAGCCGAAGGTTGTGACCAATTTTCTTAGTTCTGGGTCGTTGATGGCGGGGCTGGCTAAAAGGGAGTATTCGACATTTAACACTATTTGAGTATCCGAAATTGCTTCTGTGATTGTTGCTATTGATCCGTAGATGACTTTCAACTCCTCGCCTTTGGAGCTCAGGTCTTTGCGGGCGACGGCAAGTTCCCTCAATCCGAATGTGCCCACTGAGTTATTGAGGATCTCGTCGATGGAGTTGTGGCCACGAATAATATTTTCAGCCAAACTGGATAGGAACAATCCTTCTTTTGAGAGTTGGGTCAGTTTTGCAGTCCGGATTTCAAGTTTTCGGAGAATTAGTGAGGCGGTGATGCTTGTAGCGAGAAAGACAAGTAGCGCCAGGAGATCATCCTTGTTGCTGATGTTGAGCGTGTGGAAAGGAGGAGTAAATAAATAGTTTAAGAAAAGGAAATTCTCAATGGCCCCGAGAGTTGTGAGCCAAATTGGGCTCTTGATTGCAATGACAAGAGCAATAATGAGAAGAATGAGGGTGTTGGTTGTGAGGTTGAAACTATGCCGAAACTGAGCCAGGAACAAGTTCACCGTAGGGAGCACAACGACGAGTACGAGGAAAGCCCGCGCCGCGGTGATTCGACTCTTCGTTCTGAAGGCCCTACTGGGCTCCAACGTCCCCTTCACATCCATGATGGAATTAACCGTAGGTGTTTCAGACCAGATTTGCCCCTTTTGAACGCTTTCCTAACAATTTCCTGACAGGAGGTGGGCCATCTCTAGGCAAGGGCAGGGGGAGTGGTTAAAGTGGCGTTCAGGAGGTCCTAGCATGAAGCGTCTTGGCGTCTTTGGACTTACTCTCACGTTCTGGTTATCAAGTCTTGTTCTCAATCCCGGTTCAGCGCAGGCGGCATCAGTTTCTGCCAACTGCAAAAATGTTAAGGCACAAGTCATTGCCTACGAAGCCAAGGAAAAGGCCTTTGCCGCCCACTATGCCCCGGTCAATGGCATGTGGTCTTGGTTCTTCTCCTCCGCCCACCGCAACGACTACTGGCTGCTGCAGAAGAAAATCGTGGATTTCGAAGTGGCGATGTTTACCTATGACCTGAATCATCTTTCTTGCTTCACTGTGAAGCAACAGGCCTACGCCAAGGTTGTATACAAAGAGTGGAAGGATCTACAGGATTTTTTGACAGGACAACCAGACTGGATCACCGGATTTAGTTTCACGCCAATCGTCTGGGACTCAATCTATGACAAGGATCTAGTTACCCCTATCCCTTGATTGTTTTTTAACCGATCATCTCCGAATCGCGGGATCGGGTTCGATCATGTGTACAACTCCTATTAACGTTCTGCTTTGCGCAAGTGTCACAGAGCAGAATGAGATCGTGGCATGCGACGTTGGCGCAGTTATGGAACATTTTGGTCGGCGCGGAACAATTTTCGCACTCGCCAATGACCTTGGCATTTTCGCTGAAATCTAGGGCCATCCGCGAATCGAAGGTATACAAGGAGCCCTCCCAGAGGCCGTCATCACCATATTTCTTTCCGTAACGGACAATTCCGCCTTGAATTTGGTAGACCTCTTTGAAACCTCGCTTCTTCATGACCGCAGATAGCACTTCGCAGCGAATTCCTCCCGTGCAGTAAGTGACTATGGGCTTCTCCTTGAGGTGATCATACTTTCCGCTCTCTATCTCATTGACGAAATCTCGAGTCGTTGAAACTTCGGGCACAATCGCATTCCTAAACTTTCCGATCTTGGCTTCAAAGGCATTGCGACCATCAAAGAAGACAACTTCTTCGCCGCGTTCCTCAACCAATTTCTCTACCTGGTCAGAACGAAGGTGAATTCCGCCGCCCACGACTCCATTCTCATCTACGACCAATTCATCCGGATTTCCAAAAGCGACGAGCTCGTCTCGAACTCGAATCTGCAATCGCGGAAACTCTTCGCCCTTGCCATCTGACCATTTGAAATCAATCTTCTTGAATCCTGGATATTCCTTGGTCGCACGTACGTACTTTTTCAACGCCGACATGTCACCGCCCAACGTTCCGTTTATGCCGTGGCGTGAAATCAATACGCGCCCTTTGAGTCCCAGGCAATTGCAGAGCGTTCGCTGCCAGAGACGAACGGATTCGGGGTCCGCAATGGGCGTAAAAGCGTAATAGAGAATGACTTTTTTGAGTTCCACCCATTTAGTGTAACAACCTGAGCATCAATGGTTATACAGTTAAAGCGTGAGTAAAGGCCCGAATCGAATATTGGGGATCGTTCTCAGCGCAATCATCATAATTGTCGCAATAGTGGCAATTATTGCCTCAACAAGGACGGCCACAGTTTTTGCTCGAACGACTCCGGTCGGTACCGTTCAGGCATATTTGAAGGACGTGTTGGCGGGGAAGAACGCCGAGGCGGCAAAACTGTTTGCCACGGAGAGCGCATGCACGGCTGCGGATTTAGATCGGACCTATATTGTGGATATGGCTCGAGTGAATTTGGTTTCGTCAGTGATTGCTGGAGATAGGGCAGATGTTCGTGTCGTGGTTGAGTTTCCAATGAATGGGCCTTTTGAAGTCTCCTCGACGCAAGATCATGCTTTCAGATTGATAAAATCGAGCAGCAGCTGGCTTCTCACGGGAATTCCCTGGCCCCTCTATGACTGTGGAGCGTTAGTAAAATGATCCGTGTATTTTCGGGCTTGTTGGTCCCCATCGTTGCCATCGCACTTGTCATTTTTGGAATACGGAAAATCACATTAGGCGATGCCCACGCCGCACTTCAAGGTCATTCTGTGCGCCGATTCTTTCAATACTTACTCTTATATGGATTGCTCGTTGTCAGCGCTCAGGGTCTTTCAGGTTTGCTGGGAGGGGTCCTTGAGTCCTCGACACTAGTTGTGGCTGGCAAGACGGACTTGGCACGTAACTTATCTTTCGTTGTTGTCGGAATTCCCCTCTACATAGTCCTTGCATTCTGGACGCGTCGCCGATTCACTGAGGATACTTCCGAAGCCGAATCCTTTGGATGGGGTTTCTACGTCACGATGACGTCAATTACGTCTTTGGTTGTGGGAATGTTCGCCCTTCATGACACCCTCGCTTGGGCGGTGCGCGTTGAAGAGTTTCGCACTCCTGCGTTGGCGCGGTTGATCGTGTGGGGCGCTGTCTGGGGATTGCACTGGCGGGTGCAGCTTCGCTCATCGTCGGTGGCAAGCTCGCGCGCTCATCATCTACTGGGTTCGCTGATCGCTTTGGGCACGGTGGTCGTCGGAGTAGATCAATTGGTTTCGGGAGTGATCCAAAGAATCTGGAACTTTGGGGGAGAGACGATCTTCCTCTCTCATGGAGATCCAATTCTCCGAGGTGCCGTAACGCTCATAGTTGGCGCTCCTGTTTGGTTTCTCTACTGGATAAGGAACTATTCCAAGGCAACGAGGGATCCACTCTGGATTGTTTATGTGCTCTTAGCGGGCGTGGGTGGCGGACTCATTGTGTCGGTGGTGTCGGCCAGCACCGTCCTTTATAGCGTCCTGGTCTGGTTTGTTGGCGACGCCGGAAGTGCAGATGTTCCAACGCATTTCCACGATATACCCTCGGCGTTCGGCGCAGTCTGTGTTGGCGTCATGACATGGTGGTACCACCATGCAATCCTTGAAGAAGATAGAAAGGCAACTCGAACCGAAGTTCAGCGAGTGTACGAGTATTTGATAGCCGGTATTGGTCTTCTCGCTGCGGCAGGGGGCTTGGCGATGATTCTCGTCGCACTCGTTGAAGCTCTCACGATCAGTTCGGTAATCTCTGGCGGCGGCGCCACAAATGCACTTCTGGCGGCGGCGACACTTCTTCTCGTTGGTACTCCAGTATGGTGGATTTTTTGGCGAAGAATAACGACTGCAGTTAAATTATTGCCGGAAACAGAGCATGCCTCTCCGACTCGACGCATATATTTATTTATTCTCTTTGGATTGGGCGGCATAGTCGCAGTAGTCACCTTACTAGTCGGCGTTTTCTTGGTATTTGATGACATATTTAAGGGAAGTTTTGGTCAAGAGACGATTCGACGAATTCGCTTTGCGCTTTCGATACTGATTACGACGGGGGCGATAGCCGGGTATCACTGGCTTACATATCGCTCCGAACGCGAACTCATGGGCGTCAGTGCACATGGTCCTCACCTCGTAATTTTGGTTGGCCCCAAGGATGCCGAACTAGCGGGCATGATCGTCAAACTAACTGGCGGACGTGTGCAATCTTGGACGCGAAAGGATGACCAAGTGGGATCCTGGTCAATGGATGAGGTAGTGCGAGCTATTGAAGAGAGCAAAGACGAGGCCATTCTTCTCGTTGCGAAGTCAGAGGGCGTGCAGGTAATCCCTATCGAGCGCGGATAACCTGATCACATCAAAGAATTTGCCGCTACAGGTCGAGAACTCTTAACTTATTCTTGTTCTCTTATGGGCTCCTGGCTGGACAGGAGCCACCCAGGCGGAAATCTTCCTGACGTCGATGTTCTGCTGCACCTGAAGATGGTCGAGAGTGTCACGAAAGAATGGTTTGAGTTCCAGATTATGTCGAACAGCTGCCAGTGGAGAGCCTTCCCCATGTCTGACCGTCAACTCGGAGCCCATCTTGATAGAGCGCGAAGTCAACAATCATAGGGAAGACATTTCGGGTGGATAGGCGCGTTGCTTACAGCGGGAACGGTAGCCTGTCCAAATATTGAGAGCCTTCCTTCAAGTAGCGAAGTTGAGAATTCATCTAGAGACGTTACGCTATGAAAGCGTCGCGTAACAATTAATTTGGAGGACAGATGGAAGCCGAAAACACATGCCCATATCCAGGTGGTAAGCAGACAAATGAGGGTGCCTCGAACAAAACCTGGTGGCCTAACCAACTAAACCTCAAGCTTCTTCAGCAGAACTCACCAATGGCAGACCCGATGGGCGAAGAATTTGATTACGCCAAGGAGTTCAAGACTCTTGATCTCAATGCTCTCAAGGCTGACATTGACGAGCTTATGAGAACATCTCAAGAATGGTGGCCAGCGGATTACGGACACTACGGGCCATTCTTTATTCGCATGGCTTGGCACAGTGCGGGCACCTATCGCATTTCCGATGGAAGAGGCGGCGCGGGGGCTGGTATGCAACGCTTTGCGCCACTAAATAGTTGGCCCGATAACGTCAACCTCGACAAGGCACGTCGATTGCTCTGGCCGATTAAACAGAAGTACGGCAAGAAGATTTCATGGGCCGATCTGATTGTATTCACGGGCAACTGTGCACTTGAGTCAATGGGATTGAAGACTTTTGGTTTTGGCGGCGGGCGCGAAGACGTGTGGGAACCCGACCAGACTTACTGGGGAAGGGAGTCTGAGTGGTTGGGCGACTCACGTTATAGCGGGGATCGCGTTCTCGAAAATCCTCTCGCAGCGGTTCAGATGGGTCTCATCTATGTAAACCCTGAAGGACCAAACGGTAATCCAGATATTCTCGGATCTGCCAAAGACATTCGTGAAACATTCGCGCGCATGGCGATGAACGATGAAGAAACGGTTGCGCTGATTGCAGGTGGCCACACATTCGGCAAGACACATGGCGCCGCCGATCCAAGTATGTATGTTGGACCAGAACCAGAGGCAGCACCTATCGAGCAGATGGGCCTTGGTTGGAAGAACTCCTTTGGAACGGGAAATGGCGAGTACACCATTGGTAGCGGTTTAGAAGGTGCCTGGACGCCAACACCTATCAAGTGGGATAACGAGTACTTCGAGACATTGTTTGGCCACGAATGGGTGCAGACCAAGAGCCCCGCTGGAGCAATTCAGTGGATTCCAAAAGATGGTGCCGCCTCAAATGCTGTGCCAGATGCGCACGATCCTTCGAAGAAGCATGCGCCGGTTATGTTCACTACCGATCTTGCATTGCGAACCGACCCCATCTATGAGCCCATCTCGCGACATTTCCTTGAACACCCGGAAGCATTGGCAGATGCCTTCAGTCGGGCGTGGTTCAAATTGACTCACCGGGACATGGGCCCAATCGCAAGATATCTAGGCCCCCTTGTACCCAGCGAGCATTTGATTTGGCAAGATCCAGTCCCGGCGCTCACGCACGAATTGGTGGGAGAAGAGGAACTTGCAACGTTAAAGAAGCAGATCCTCGCCTCGGGGCTGACCATCTCTCAACTCGTCTCCACTGCATGGGCATCAGCATCAACATTCCGCAGTTCCGACAAGCGTGGTGGAGCAAATGGAGCTCGTATTCGCTTAGAGCCACAGCGAAATTGGGAAGTGAATAGCCCAGCTGAATTGGCAACGGTATTAAAGGTGCTTGAAGAAATCCAGAAGGCATTCAACGGTGGGACAAAGAAAGTCTCGCTGGCCGATCTCATCGTGCTAGGTGGCTGTGCAGCAATTGAAGAAGCTGCCCGAAGGGCAGGGCACGTAGTACATGTTCCATTTACTCCGGGCCGCGCTGACGCGTCTCAAGAGCAGACGGATGTGGAATCTTTCGCTGTTCTCGAACCGAAGGTAGACGGCTTCCGAAATTACCTCAACGCAGCAATTCATGAAGAAGCGGAGTTTCCGCTCATCGATCGAGCTTCACTTCTGACACTGACTCCACCGGAGATGACTGTTCTCGTAGGCGGAATGCGTGTTCTCAACGCGAACACGGGCCACACGGAAATAGGTGTGTTCACAGAACGGCCAGAGACATTGACGAACGACTTCTTCGTCAACTTGTTGGACATGAACGTGACTTGGCATCCAAAGCCAGATGATCCAGATCTCTTCGAAGCCCACGATCACAAGACTGGGGCAGCGAAGTGGACCGGCAGTAGGGCCGACCTGGTTTTCGGATCGAATTCGCAACTTCGCGCCATCGCAGAGGTTCACGCAAGCAACGATGCAGAGGACACGTTCGTCCTTCACTTCGTTGCAGCCTGGAACAAGGTAATGATGTTAGATCGTTTTGATCTGATGTGACCAAGTCGATAGATCAAAATGGCCGCAAGGCTTCTGGCAGTCCAAAAGAAGGCTTTGGTTGATAGGAACGTGAACCGACTTGGAGCAATTGGCGCCACTGGTGTTAAAACTGATCTTTCCGACGAGCAGGTTGTAAAGTTGGGCAAATTGGTCATTAAGCACGGGGACCAGTTGACGAAAAACTTCACGCCCGAAAAGGAGTTTGGAGAGCAAAGTGAAATCATTGACTGCTTACGGGGATGGTCGAGTTGAACTCGTTGAATCTTCGGGCCTAGCGATTTTGCCTGACGAGATTCTAGTGAGGCCGATTGCCACGGGGATCTGCGGAACTGATATTGAGATAATCGACGGTAAAATCGATTCCGCGTACGTCAATTATCCGATCGTGATCGGTCACGAATGGTGTGGCCGCGTAATGAAGATCGGATCTGACGTGGATTCAATCAAAGTAGGAGCGCGAGTTGTAGCGGAAGGAATCATTCCTTGTGAGACCTGTATTGAATGTGTCGACGGAAACACTAACCGCTGCACGACATATGACGAAGTGGGTTTCACGCGGCCCGGGGCCGCAGCCGAGGAAATCGCGGTAAAAGCTAGTCTGGTTCACGTCCTTGAGGATTCTGTCTCCACTGAGTCCGCAGTTCTCGTCGAACCCACTGCGGTTGTCACTCAAGGCTTACTGAAAGTTCAACCCAAGCAGGGTTCGAAGGTTCTGGTCATCGGAGACGGAACCATTGGGATGATCGCGGCCAGACTGGTACAAGCCTGGAAGCCATCCGAAGTCCACATGCTTGGTCTCAAGGATGGCCAATCCGACTTAGCCAAGCGGGCGGGTGTTGGACTTTTCATGACCACTTCGCCTCTTTCAAAATATGATTTGATAATTGATGCATCGGGGGCTAGTTCCCGGATTTCCGAGGCAATCGGCCAGTTGGTGCGAGGTGGGACTTTGTTACTTCTCGGTTTCACAGGTCCAGATGTCAGCACAGCGATGTCAATTGATGACATTGTAAACGGTGATCTAAGCATTGTGGCTTCGTTTGGATTCTCGCGGAAGGCTTGGGAGCTGACAGTAGATTTTCTAAATTCAGAAAAATTGGATCTCACTTTCCTTGTAACCCATCGGTTCCCCTTAGAAAAATATGGGGAGGCCATTGAAGCGTTGCGCCACGCGTCTTCCCCTCGTGGAAAGATTATTTTCGAGTTTGGGAAATAGTGCGAGTCGAGATCATTGACGAACGCGCCTGCTCTCTTCAAATATGACATCAAAACTTTGACGATAACAACCAGGTGTTACAGGCCGCCCTTCACAAAATTTAGTATGTAAAGGAATTAGAAAAGCAAGTTTGCTCGAGGTCTGGGGGTGCGAGGGATGGGCTTTCGCAATTACTACGCAACCTGCGGCCATTGCCGAAGCTGTATCGCCACCCAGGACACTAAAAGCAAAATGGAAATTATTTGCCCCGAAGACAATGACAACACCCAGAGGCGAGAGAGCTCAGATCAATTCTGGATGGCCCTCTGGAAGTGGGGCATCCACTGCTAAATCAACCTCGGGCCTCCCAATCCCCTCTCCAGGTCTGCGATCTCGACTAATTCCATCAAATTGTTATCAAGGATATTGGCCACCGCATTCATGGCCCCAGCACGTTTGGCTACAGAAGCAGTCGAACATGCCTTGAAACCTACCTTTGCTTGGTTAAGGATTGATTCGATCTCAGTGGGTAGGGTATCCGCGAAAATAGGCGCATAGGCAGAACTTTGGTCGATGCCATCCTACGGCGAAAGAAAATAGCAACAAGAGTGGTTGCTTGAAGCACTGATTTCGAATCCAGTGTTCTCAGCGGAAGAATTGGTTGGAGTAAATGGAAAAAGTCCCACGAGCATCTACAACGCAATATCGAAGTTGCATGGTGTTGGGATTCTGGTTCCACTTTCTGATCGGAAAAGGAATCAAATCTGGGGGTGTCGTTGATGTCCTGCAGGAGCTGGAAGATCTCGATCGCCGGATAGCGAGAAAAGGGAGGCCTTGAAGGCACAGGACGAGTGGAGAAATGACTGCTAGAACACGCGTTTCTAAGCCTTCCCAAGCATTTTGCGAATCTGCTCTAAGGCCATTTTCACACGTGCCTCATATCCGTGAGATGTCGGGTGGTAATACTGCATGCCCACGAGCGCATCGGGCAAGTACTGCTGCTGCGCAACTCCCAAGCCGATGTCGTGCGGGTAGATGTAGGAGGTTGATTCTCGCTCGGCGTTGATTTGGCTATCGCGAAGCGCTCCGGAGTGTTCGTCTCGCAGATGTGGCGGCACGGGTCCGCCCTTGGATGCGCGCAGGTCGGCAATGGCTGATTCAATGGCGAGGTAAGCAGCGTTGGATTTCGGTGCACACGCCAAATAAGTAACCGCTTCTGCCAGGATAATCCTCGCTTCTGGCATGCCCACCAGCGCAACCGCCTGAGCCGCTGCAACCGCTAGACCAAGAGCGCCAGGGTCCGCGATGCCCACGTCTTCACTGGCACTGATCATGACGCGTCGCGCGATGAAGCGTGGGTCCTCACCTGATTCCAGCATCCGCGCGAGGTAATGCAGTGAGGCGTCGACGTCAGAGCCTCGTATGCTCTTGATGAAAGCGCTGGCTACGTCGTAATGGGTGTCACCGCCTCGGTCGTAGTTCTCGATAACGCGATCTACTGCGCGGCCAAGAACCTCGGTTGTGATCTCACCACTGCAAGCCCCGGCTGCTGCTTCAAGATAGGTAAGGGCTCGGCGTGCATCTCCTGCGGCGAGTCTGACGAGGGAATCTTTTGCCTGTGTCGAAATTGTGAATTCGCCGTTGAGTCCTTGTGTATCGGCAATGGCCCGATCAATCAGTGTCGCGATGTCAGCATCGGGGATCGGGCGCAGTGTCAGAACAATCGAGCGCGAGAGTAGTGGGGAAATGATCGAGAAAGATGGGTTCTCGGTCGTTGCGGCAACGAGTGTCACCCACCTATTCTCAACTCCGGGAAGCAGGGCGTCCTGCTGAGCCTTGGAAAAGCGGTGCACCTCGTCAATAAAGAGAACTGTCTCAACTGCATCGTCCGTCAATCTTCTTTGCGCCTCTGAAAGTAGTTCTCGTACCTGAGCAACTCCGGAGCTCACTGCCGAGAGTTCGACGAATGCGCGTGCGCCAGAGTGTGCAATCATTTTGGCAAGGGTTGTTTTACCGCATCCAGGGGGACCATAAAGAAGCACGCTGGTGATGTGCTTTTCTTGCCCCTGGATCAAACGTGCGAGAGGCGAACCAGTCTGGAGAAGATGTTGCTGACCGAGAAGGTCCGCAATACTGGTAGGACGTAGCCTGACTGCCAGGGGTGCAGCCATATCACCGGCAGGTTGTGCGTCCATGTACATCCCAACTTAGTGAGTCCGAACTTCTATCGACCTACGGTAGTGCCCCATCCTATTTTGCGGAGTTCTTGACATCCGGGACAGATGTCCCCAGACATAGAGGACGTCTACTAGATCTAGAGTGGGGTTATGTCACTGGATCGAGTCGGCGTTACAGCAGGCTGACCTCATCCATTGGAGGTTGCTTTCCCTGCCCATGTTGTTCATATCGATACCATCCGTGAAAGTGTAAACTGACAAAGGATTATACTTTTATTCCATGAAAGTATCGAATCCACGGGTGGAATGTTACTTCTTAGGGTATGAAATATCATCATGGATCTCAAGAATCTTGAAAATAGCCCCGTGGGGCGGCTAGTCCCGATTTCTGGCTCTGACCAACGGTTTGGTAAATGGAATTATTTCGCCTTCGTCCCCAGCAATTTGCCCGACGAACCAATAACTATGAGTCAGGGGACGTAGCTTCAGGTTGCCAATACGTGGGTAGCGCTTGCCACTCTAGATAGATCGTCAAGTCAGTTGACCAATCCACGCTTACTTACCGGCCCGACACTAAGACGGGAAGCCCAAAGCGCCTCCGCACTAGAGGGGACGTATGCGACTCTTGAAGAAGTATTTGCAACGGATGAAAAAGTCGAACTGACGGATCAAAATCTTCGCGAAATCATGAATTACGTGAGAACGGCTAATTACGCCTTTGATTACCTGAGTGATAATCAGCCATTTTCACTTGATTTACTAGAAAATCTACATTCCAAATTAATCAAAGGGACGGCTGTTGATAACAACCATGGCGGGAACAGATTTGCGCATCCAATTTAGAGAACTTCTTAGTTGGATGCAAGATGACAAGCGAAAGAATGCGGATCCAGTAGTTGCAGCGGCAATGGTTCACTATCAGTTTGAAGCCCGAAGAGCGGATTATTATGACTCCCTTTTGGCCGTAAGTTCAATCGGAGATTGGGATCGGTGAGTCACATTCTTTGCACGGGGAATTGAGGTATCTGCTCAAGAAGCGGATCAGCGACTTACTGACCTAATAGCCGTGAGTTCCGAGTTGCAAAATCGCATAACCATCGGAAAACTTCGAGCTCAGACGGCGGTGCAACTAATTGACTTTGTTTTGGGTAATTTGGTTTTCACAGTTTCAGAAGTTCAAGATCATGTAAACGTTACTTATGCCCGCGCAAATAAGTTGGTGGATCAATTTGTTGGTCTCGGAATTCTCAAGCAATTTGGTCCGCGACGAATGAGTCGGAGGTTCGCCTCGCCCGATGTTTTGGCTATATATTCGAGATAGTGAAGATCGACAAGTGTCGTTTTTTGAATCCTACTGTTGGGAAAGAAACGGTCCGTAATGCCTGCAGATGAAGGGCGAATCGACGACGCTCATACGGCGTTGGGTGGTGTCCGGGCGATGGCACTCCGTCGATGAGTGAATGAGGAGCTAGATTTTAGATTGGAGGCGGAGGCGATTGAACATTCTGAGCGCCTCGACACGATCTTCTATCTCGCCACCTTCGTGCCCGTTGTATGGCCAGACCGTGATCTTTTTGGGCCCCGCGTAGTTGTGGAATGCTCCAAAGACGGTTGAGGGTGGGCAAGTTGCATCCATCAGGGCCGCTGAGAATAGCGCGGGAGCAATGGCGCGTTTAGCAAGATTGACGCCATCAAAGTAGGACAAGGTATTGAATACTCGATCGGCATCCGCCCGATGCGTAGCTAGGTAGCGACCAAGTTCCTTATATGGCATATTGTCCGTGATAAGAGATGCCCGGCGTAGATCGCAGAGAAAGGGCACATGGGCGGCGAGGCCGGTTAAATCGTCGCGCAGACCCGCGACGGCGAGGGCAATCCCTCCGCCTTGACTTCCCCCCGTCACGAACAGTTGCGTCGAGTCAACCCGCGGATGGGCGCGAAGGGCGTCAACGGCGCGAAGGGCGTCAACGTAGACCCGCCGATAGTAATAGGTCTCTGGGTGGTCGATCCCCTTTGTCATTTGACCGGGAAATGACGGGCCGCTTCCGACTGGGTCGGAGGTCACCCCAACATGGTTTCCGGAACCTTGACCTCGGGTGTCCATCACTAAGGTGGCATATCCGGCACTGGGCCAGAGAATGTGATCCAGGGGGTTGCCCCGTCCGCCACCGTACCCAACGTATTGGACTACTCCGGGGAGTCTCTCTTCTCCGACGGTGGGCAGCAAGAGCCAGCCGGCGATCGGATGGCCTCCATATCCGGCAAACCTGACATCCCAGACCCCGACAGATTGCAGGTCGCAGTCGATGGGCGAGAGGGTGAGATCCAGTGGAAACGTTCCCGCCTCCGCCAGCGTCTGTCTCCAGAAAGCATCGAAATCCGCCGGCTCTTCGGCCAGGCTCCGATATTCCCAGAGTGCGCTCTCAGCTAAATCAGTAAACATTTGTTCGACCCCTTTACTCTCTATTTACTCTTTACCTGCCGACTGGGACTTGGTCTAGACGTGGGCCGTTGGTGCGTATCTCATCCGACCAGGCGAGTGCAATCCCGAGGCGATTGGCCAGCAGGCTCTGAAAATCCTCCAGCAACTCTCGAGTGCGGTATACCTGTTCTGGCGTGACCCGCTCTTGGGCACAGAAGGCGGCTAGGGCACCAACCGCCTCCCCGATGGACCACTCAACCGGGTGGAGGCGATATGCCCCATTGGTGATATGTGTGGTGCCGATATTCTTGTTTGCTGCCAGCAAATTGTCTACTCCCTGCGGGAGCAGTGCGCCAAGTGGGATCTGGAACGGATAGCAGTCGACATCGACATAGGTACGGCCCGACGTGCTTGGGTGCAGGTCGATGCGATAGTAGCCGATGCCCACAGAATCCGGGAAGAGTGCAGCACCCGTGTTGGCACCCCGCATCTGACGCCCAATATGACCTTCGGTGATCGTGAAGAGGGCGCGGATGCGGCGCGACTCTCGGATGTATACCTCCTTAGCAAGGCCATCATCAGTGCCCATCATGTCCCCTCGGGGAAGCAACTCTGGATAGCCGGTTCCTCCGTCCGACCGTGGCGCTTCAGTCTGCATCCAATGGATGAAGGAGAGGGTCAGGTCGCGAGCGCCATCGAGGGCACTTTGTCGTGCTGCCCCATCCACGCCAAGTAGGGGCTTCTCCCAGTAGTCAGCTTGCGGCCAGTTCATCAAAGTTACGTCGCCACTTGGCCACTCGGGTATCAAGTTAGTACGTGCGAGGATTCGACGGTAGTGCCACAGGTCCTGATCGTGGCTATCCTCCGCTTCACGCGGACTGCCAGTGAACATTGGCCGAATGC
Organism: Actinomycetes bacterium; assembly: GCA_031360585.1. GTDB lineage: Bacteria > Actinomycetota > Actinomycetes > Nanopelagicales > Nanopelagicaceae > QYPT01. Next base: position 21,869 of record JANMBV010000107.1, read on the forward strand.
GCCTTTGGAGCGAGATGGGCTCAATGTCTTCCCAGGACAATTGGGATCCTGGCCAGAATGGCGCGACCGTGTTCTTCCAATGGTCATAGCCGCTTGGACGGTCGATGGTGTGATCTTCCCCGGCGCGATACTCAAGTGCGGCACACCACGTGACAGCTTGTTGGTCGAGCGGATCGGCGTTGGCAGATGCATGTAGTTCACCTGTCTCCGCCGCTGACTCGGCTCCGATTGCGTGCGGAACATCAGCTAGGTGAAGAAGGTCTCCCAGTTCTGTGGCATCGGCTATGAAATCACCCTCAAGCAACGTCTCTCTGCCATCGCGCGTATCGCGCACCAGCACTGATACCAGGCGCGCACCAATGCGCTCTACCTCAACTGGTTCCTGATGTGTGAGCACCTTGATCAGGCCGGATGCGATGAGTGGGGAGAGCATCTCTTGTATGGCGAGTGCGCCGACTCTTGGCTCGTGACATAGGCGCGATACAAAGCCGGCCCCAGGGTTGAGGTTGACCATGTTCCTTGCGACATCCGTTAATGGATAGTTGCGGCGATAGTGGTCGCGAATGCGATTGCGTAGTTCCGAATAGCTTGGCGAGATCTGTCGGGTGTCGATCCATTGGTGCTCGTCTGGGGGAACTGCCTGGGTCGTGAGTTGCCCGCCAAGCCAGTCGCTGCGCTCAGCGAGAATGACGCTCTGACCAAGACGGGCCGCGGTCAAGGCCGCTGCGACTCCGCCTAGCCCTCCACCAATGACGATGAGAGTCGAGGCGAGATGCTTGTGAGACATGGTTAATTAGTACCTTTCTGTTTGGAAGTAATCGTTAGCCTTTTAGACTGCCATCCGAGAGGCCGGAAATGAAGCTGCGCTGGTTGAAAGCGAAAATAAGGAGAACAGGGAGAGTAACAAGTACGGCTCCCGCCATGAGAGGTCCGTAATGAACGTTCCCGCTGGTAAGGAATCGCGCGAGGGCGAGTTGAACTGTCTGCATCTGCGTGGACGTGGTGACTACCAATGGCCAGAGGAAGTCAGACCAGACACCGGTGAAGGAGAAAATCGCCACGACTGCGACGAGTGGTTTGGCAAGGGGTAGGTAGATGCGTGAAAAGATTCGCCACTCGCCTGCTCCGTCAATGCGCGCGGCTTCGGCGAGTTCGATCGGAACGGTAGTGAAGAATTGCCTTGCTAGGAAGATGTTCATCGGCATAACTAGATATGGAAGTACAACACCGGCGAGTGTGTCCAAGAGCCCACTGCCACCATGGCCGAGGATGTTGTTGCCTCCGATTAAGGGGAAGTTTTTGGCTATCAGGAAGAGCGGGATGAGAGTGACGGAGCCGGGGATCGCAGTCGTTGAAATCAGAAGATAAAAAAGTGGTCTGCTCTTGGGGAAGGGGAGCATCGCAAATGCGTAGCCTGCCAGAATCGCGATTAGGCAGTTCACAACAACGGCTGAGAGGGCGACGATTGCAGAGTTGAGAAGCGCGCGCATCAAATTGGCGTCGAAAAGGACTGTTGAGAAATTTCCCAAGGTGGGATTTTTCGGGATGAGGCTAATTGATCCGAAGGCTTCCTTCTCCGGAGTAAAAGCAAGGCTGATCATCCAAAGGAATGGAACAAGAACAATTAGAGACATGAGCGTGAGCATGAGGCCGGTTCCCCACGGTTTTCGCCCTCTATTTTTATGGCGCACCATATGAAGTGCGCTGCTTCGGCGTGTTGTTATTGAGGCTCTCATTTTTGCTTCCCCATAAGTCCGCGCACGGATAACATTGAGAATCCGGCGATAAATGCGAAGAGTACGAATGCCATCGCCGATGCGGAGCCAAGCTGGTTGTACTGAAAAGCTTCCGTGTAGATTAAATAGTTGACCGTAGTGGTACTTCCGAGGGGTCCGCCTTGGGTAAGTACATAGATTTCGGCGAAGCCCTGGGCAAGAAAGATGATGTCCATGGTAACCACGTAAATGAGCACAGGTCTTAGGCCAGGAATTGTTATGTAGCGGAAGAGCCCCCACGCGCCGGCACCATCTACTCGAGCAGCTTCGTAGAGTTCCTTGGAAATCGATTGAAGTCCCGCCAAGAGCAACACCATATTGCTCCCGAGTGCCATCCAGATGCGCATAACGGCTGCTGCATTCAAAGCCGCACTCTGGTCGAGCAACCATGATTGTTGATGTAAGCCGAAAAATCTAAGGATCTCGTTCATGAGTCCGTTCTGCGAATACATCCAAAGCCAAACCATGCTCACCGCAGTGAGGGAGACTATATGTGGGATATAGAGCACGGAACGGAAAAATCCCACCCCACGAAATGGACGGTTCACTAGCAGTGCCAAGCCGAGGGCGATAACAACGGTGATCGGTAGCACTAGAACCACATAGCGACCAGTTACCAGCAGTGCGTTTGCGAAGTCGGAGTCGGTCATGAGAGTTCTGTAATTTTCGAAACCAATGAGTTTTGGGCCGGAACGACTGAGCGGGCTGTACTTGGTAAAGCTAAGAACTAAGTCGTATAAGACTGGCACCAGTTGGAAAATTAATACGTAGAGTGTCGCTGGTAGGACGAAGAGCAAGCCAGAAAGACTTGTCTTCGTCCACCGACGATTTCGGTGACCTGCCGATTTAGGGTGACCCGCCTCCGCAGACGTCATTGAAATGACATCTGCGGAGGAGTCTGGAGTCATGGGGATTTTGTTTCTCATTTCGCCGCCGTGAGAACTAGCGGTTGGCCTTCAGGATCTTGTCAACGGCCTTTTGGGCTTGGTCAAGAGCTTGCTTTGACGTGATTTTCTTATGAAGTGCTTGTTCCAGATATTTGTCCATAGTGTCTCGAATCTGGACCCAGCCGGGTACGTTCGGATTGGGTATGAATTGCGGGGCGGCTTTCACAAACGCCATGAGAATCGAGCTGTCCTTCACATATGAGCTCGTTGCTGCCGAGGCCAGAGGAGGTACGGCGCCGATACCTTGCGTGTATTGCGCATTGATAGCAGGGGAAACCATGTACTGGATGAATTTCCAGGCAAGTTCTTTCTGTTTGCTATCTGCGTTGATCAAAAGACCCGGTCCAGATCCTCCAAGGGCGTATCCTTTTTTGGCGCTTTGGAATTTTGGAGGCATCATGACACGAAGATCCATTTTTGGAAATGCAGTGTGAATCTGTTGCATCCCATTGGGAGTCTGGAATTCCATCGAGGTGGTACCAATGACGATCGGTTGTTGAGCGATCGGTGCGTTGATGTAGTTTGCACCCAATCCAGCAGAGACTGCGTCAGGACCGTTAAAGAGACTGGTGAAGTAGTCGAGGGCTTCAATGCCCGCTTTCGAATTAAATCGTACATGGGTCCCTTGCAGGTTCAACTGCGTTCCGCCGTTGGAGAGGAGGAGGGATGCAAAGGTCTGCTGTCGACCTATTGGTTGGCTGGGTAGGAGTAGACCGGAGCGCGTGATCGCACCGGATGCATCGTGCTTGGTAAGTTTTCTGGCCGCTGCGTATACACCTTCCCAGGTTGTTGGTGGTTGGTCTGGGTTAAGACCCGCTGCAGTGAAGTCGGCAGCGCTGTACATGATCAGGTTGCCTTGCCTCGAGAGAGGAATGAGATACTGAACTTTACCGACCTTTCCGCCCAGCATTGCGGAGGCCATATCGCTAAGGACTTTCTTATCAAGCTGCTTAACGTAGTTGGTTAGAGGCTCGACACGTTGATGTGCAACAAAATCAGCGACTGCAGCTGGTCCGTGTCCGAAGACGTCGGGGGCCACTCCGGCTGCGAAGGCGGCGTTGAGTTTGGTAGACATGTTGCCCCAATCCACGTAAGTGACGTCGACCTGTGCCCCCGTCGCTTTTTCAAATGCCGGCACGATCGTCTTTGTTACAAGAGCGATTTCAGTAGGGTCGGTGCCGGGAAACCAGACCGTGATTTTGTCGCCGGTCGATGCTGCTTTCTTTACGCTTTTGCTCGGACTGGCCCCCACGGCCGCTGAGCTAGCAAGCACCAGTGCACTGATGGCTGCGATTGCCACGGCCGCGATGCGGAACCGATGGCTAGTGATTACTACCATATTCTCTCCTTATTCGTATTAGTAAGCGATGAGGGGCCTTCCCTCTTCTGGAACGGAAGAACGTTGCCTAATTACCCAGTCGGGTCTTTCGATGGACCGGCGGGAATGCTTTTTTTAGGTAAGCGATTGAGTTCAGCGACGGTGGGTCGCATGGAACTATTTCGAAATGGTCGGAGGTAATGTGACCATCCAGAAGACCGATGAGTACGATCACGGCTCGGCGGCCAAGCTCGCGCCGTGGCACTGTTATATGACTCCACGAAATCACGGCGGAATTGAGAGGGGCTCCATCCAGGGCTACGAGAGAGAGCTGATCGGGGATGAGAACGCCCACAGATGAAGCGAGGTTATTGACCACTTGCGCTAACTCGTGATTCTCAGTGACTATTGCTGTCGTCCCTAATTTAAGGCCGGCAAGAAGCCAGTCTTCATTCAACTCGTTTGGCCCACAGAAAATTTCCTCTGTCGTAGCCAGACCTTGGGTAATCATAAATTCTGCGAAGGCAGCGTGACGTTCTTCTTGTGGATTTTTTCTCCGTGGGTCGCCAAGGTAGGCAATATTGTGGTGACCATGCTCTTTGAGTGTGCGCATGACCATTTGAGTTGCCCCCGAGTAGTCAGCAGTCACATAAGGGACACCCGGCATATCTCGCCGACCGATAAAGACAAATGGAAAGCCTTCGGATGTGAGTCGCTTAAGTTCTTCATCGTTCTTCTCAAGACCCAGGATGACTGCGCCGTCAGCCAGGCTCAGTCGATTTGAACCTGATCCGTAAATGGCGCGAGTTCCGTCGCTGCCTTGTGTTGAAGCAAAGAGCACGAGGTCTTGTCCGAGCGCGACTGCTTGCTCCTCAATGCCAATGAGAAATTCGTTGTAGTAGTCATCTGAATTCACGGGGAAAACTCGCTCAAAGGTATGTACTCCGATGAGGCCATTTCGACCACCTCGCAATGATCTGGCTGCCACGTTGGGCACGTATCCCAATTCACGGATAGCCTGACGAATGCGCTGCTGGGTTAATTCCGGGATTCCGTTATGATCCGCCTTGCCACTGACCACCATAGAGACCGTGGCCTGCGATACCTCAGCGATGCGAGCGATATCGCGTTGAACGGGTTTGGCTAATTTGGCCATGCATTACCTCCGCATCGAATGTGCATACTGGCGAGCACGTGATAGGTTTCTTATACGTATAAGAAACCGATAAGCAGGAAGATAGGCAATATCTATGGCGTTGTCAAGGACGTGGTTGATACACCATTTCGTTACTATTTTGCACCCTAGCGAGGATTGCATGGAGACGCACAGAGCCCGGGTGTTTCCCGATAATGGAACTTGCTCGGGAACAACGAGGCCATGACCATTCGCCCTGCGCATATTCCGACCCAAACTGCGCCTGAGCGCATGTCGCCGGACAGAACCTTGGCCGTCAGCCCGGTAAATATTCCAGGTTGGCAGAATTTTCCCATTGTCGAGCGCTTTAGGAATATGACGAACCTAGAAACAGTGACTTCGCGGAGCGACGCTATGGCCCTGACTCATGCCGAGCACCGTTTCGGAGCCGGGCGCGGATGTTCACATATGTTAGGGGTGGTCGTTTCAACTGGAATTGGCGGAGGATTGATTCTTGACGGCCGACGTGGCTGCGCGTCGAAACGTATTCCAGCGGGCCGCAGATGGGTGAAATTGCTCGTGCACGTGGATGGAAAGGTCAAGCCGGAGACTCCATCGCAATTGAAACTATCGACAATGGTGCACGTTCCTGGGCAATCGGCGTCGCAAACGCCCTTGGAGTTCTTGAGTCAGAGGCCGCTTAGTTTTAACCGTAGATATTCAACCCAATGGAAAGGTTTCCTACCATGGAGCTAGAAAAATCAACGCGACCTTGGGGTCGATACGAAGTGCTGCAAGAAACCCCGACCCACAATGTTAAGTGCATCTGGGTTACACCGGGCATGAGACTTTCTTATCAACCTCATCAACGACGTGCAGAGAGTTGGAAGATCGTGCAAGGAATCGGCATGGTTACCGTCAACGGAATTGTTCACAACGTGGGACCTGGAGAATCTGTCCAATATGATATCGAACGGGTAGAAGACGATTTTGGGCAATGAATACTCGATCAGATGTTCAAAAAGGGTGGACGCTCTCACTCTTTCCAAGACCAGATGCTTTTGAAGACTCGTCACCTGAAATTACGGAACAATTGGCGATCCCCCACAATTCGCTGAAAATACCTTCCACGATTCTTGCGACGGTTCCGGGTTGCATACACACTGATTTGATTGCGGCCGGAATTATTGCGGACATTGCGGTCGACGGTCGCGAGGAAAATCAGAAGTGGGTTTGGAAATCGGATTCTCGGTATCGGACAACGATTCAACGTGCAAAGGATCATCACCGAAAGACGCTATTTTTTCATGGACTTGACACACTGGCAACGGTATACATCAACGGGCACATTGCGCTCGAGACCAAGAATATGCATCGCTCGTATCGACTTGACGTGACCAAAGAATTACATGAAGGTGATTTGGAATTAGAAATAAGGTTTCACGCTCCTCTCACAGATGCTCTGGAGCAGGTTGAGAAACTGGGCCTTTATCCTCGCCCATACGAAATGCCGTACAACTATCAGCGCAAAATGGCCTGTAGTTATGGGTGGGATTGGGGTCCTATCACAATAACATCAGGAATTTGGAAGAAGATTGAACTGATATCTTGGTCGACGGCAACTTTTGTTAACGTCGCAATCTTGCCGACCGTTCAGGAATCCGTACCTCGTTTAACGGTTCGCCCTTTGATTGACGGACAGACAGCTGGCGTCAAAATCTGGATAAGTGTCTATCATCAAGAAAAGCAGATTTGGGCTCAAGAATATGAGGCTGGATCCGCTGAAATTTCGTTCGATCTCCCCGCGGCACAATTATGGCATCCTCGAGGCCGCGGCGATCAAACCCTGTATCGAGTTGAAGTTGCATTGGTTGAATCTGGCTCAGTTCTCGAGTCGGTTCAAAATGTTGTCGGATTTCGAACGGTTGAATTAGATACATCGGCGGTTGCCAATCCCGACTATCCCGGTAAACATATGTTTGCGATAAAAGTAAATGGCCTCCGACTTTGGATTCGAGGCGCAAATTGGATTCCCGATGATCCATTTCCGGTCCGAGTAACAAAGGAAAGGTATGAGCAGCGAATTCGCGACATGTTGGAAGCAAATGTAAACGCCATTCGAGTTTGGGGTGGTGGCATTTATGAATCAGAAGATTTCTATGGTTTTTGTGACCGTGAAGGAATCGTAGTTTGGCAAGATTTTCTCTTCGCCTGTGCCGCCTATCCAGAAACTGATGAAATGTTTGAAGAGGTGGAGCTTGAAGTGAAAGAGGCTGTCAGGCGATTAGAAAGTCACCCTTCGTTGGTCATTTGGTGCGGCGGCAATGAATGCCTTGAAGGTTTTCAGCACTGGGGCTGGAAAGAAACACTGGCTGGTCGTCCATGGGGTGAGACTTTCTATCGAAAGACGATCCCAGGAATTGTCGCGGAACTCGACGGAACGCGACCGTACATACCTGGTTCTCCATTTAGTTCCCACGCAGAAGACGTCAAAGATTTCAATTCAGGAACGAATCACATCTGGGACGTTTGGAATGAACTTGGCTACGAACGGTACGAGGAATGCGCCCCATCATTTGCTGCCGAATTTGGTTTCAACGGCCCTGGCTCTTGGGCGATGTTGGCCAGATCAATTGGAAAAAACCATTTAGATTCCCTAGATCCAGATCTTGCTTTGCACCAGAAAGCATTTGATGGAATGAACAAAATTTCAAATGGTTTGAAACGGGAATTCGCGAATCCCCCCACAGAAGGTGTCGCATGGTATTTTGCCGCAGCGCTTGGTCAAGCGCGAGCCGTAGAAATCGGGCTGAAGCATTTTAGAAGTCTCTATGAAATTTGCTCTGGCGCCATTCTTTGGCAATTCAATGACATGTGGCCAGCCATCAGTTGGGCGGTTCTGGACTACACGGGATTTCGAAAACTCGCTTGGCATGCCATGAAATTGGCATATCGACCTCGCACCGTCACGATTGGCCGCGTCGATCAGGGATCTCAATTGACAATTCTGAACGACGCTGCAGACCCTTGGACCTCATCCGTTGAGGTACTTCTTATCGATGAGTCTGGCATCATTGTTGAGCGAGGTACTATCAAATTCGATTTGACCCCATATTCCGTTTTTCGCAAATCATTAGTGGAGGTATTTCCGCGAATTGCCGGTCTCGACTATGAAGGATTCCTATTGGCGGATGCTGGCGAGGTGCGTGCTCATCGTCGCACGACTCTCAACCCAGCCCGAAGAGCACCTGAACATGCATTGGATTTTTCGACTAGATTTCTTGCGGAGAGTCTCATCGTTGATGTGACTGCGAGGACTTACCTTCATGAGCTCACATGTTTGCCGGAACTTATTGGTTTTGGGACTCAAGTCGATACCCAGATGGTTAGTTTGCTTCCCGGCGAAAGGCACATCTTTTCGATTTCGGGTGAGTTAAGCACCTTAACTCAAGTGGAGGCAGAAATGGAGAATCTGCTGTGGAGTCACAACAGAATCGTTAGTGGATATCTTGGAAACGTAAAAGAGTCTCGAGAGAGTACAGATGAGTGAACTAGTTAACCTCATTTTTATGCCTAGTAACTTTCCATGGCACTATTCTTATCTTATTCAAAGTTAAAGTGGATGTAAGGCGCATAGGCAGAACTTTGGTCGATGCCATCCTACGGCGAAAGAAAATAACAACAAGAGTGGTTGCTTAAAGCACTGATTTCGAATCCAGTGTTCTCATCGGAAAAATTGGTTGGAGCAATTGGAAAAAATCCTACGAGTATCTACAACGCAATATCGAAGTTTCATGGTGTTGGGATTCTCGTTCCACTTTCTGATCGGAAAAGAAATCAAATCTGTGGGTGGACCCGAGCGAGGACGTGCGAACCGCCCCGACGCGGATCCATCGGGGCGGTTCGCACCTTAAATGGTGCCTACATCGTTAGAACCTCAAGGCGTTTGTCACTACGTCCTGTTGGTTGGCCGCGAGGCCGTTGAAGTTGGTTCCATAAAACCAACTTACATTTTGCGTGTTGTTGGTATCGGTCCACAACGGGTGGGCGACATCGTCTGATCCAACGGCAAGATCGGTGTAGTCACCGATGAAGCCGCCGCGGAACTGGTAGCGAGTATTGATCGGCGCGGTTGTTGCCACCTGTGTCGCTCCGCCCAACTTGCTCACTATGTAGTTCAGTTTGCTGTTATTGATGTATGGGCCTAAAACCAGACAGTGAACGCTGCCGTTTGGATCGTATTTGGCGCACGACTGCCAAGGCGAGACGACATCAGCGAGGTAACTGCTGAAATAGACGTTGTTGTTCGAACTAACCGAGACCGCAGGGTAGACCGAATCCGCTGGTGCAGCGGCTGGTGCGGACATGCCACCGGTGTCCGAATAGCCCACGGGTAAACGAGTGGCGGTGGTTCCTGGCACTGCCTCTGGGGCAGACCAAGTGGCGCCTCCGTCGCTGGATTTCGAATAGACCGCTTGCGCATGGCAATCGGCTGATTCGGCGGATGCATACGCGCAGAAACTAGCTGGCCCGTATGTAGAGGCACCGTTCACCGTGGAAGAGGTCCAAGTGGCGTAGACCGAGCCGTCTGGCCCAGCGGCGGCGGCCGGGAAACTGTTAACGCGGAACCTGGTGTCCTTGAGAGTTCCGATGTCCTGTAAGGGAGCCACTGCTAGCGGCGCGCTCCAGGTGTCACCACCGTCAGTGGATTTCACCATGTAGATACTGTCGGTCGAGGCAAGGCGGGTTGATCCGTCCCAGAAGATATAGACGGTGCCGTCAGGAGCGACCACAGGTCGTGAGCCTTGACCGTATAGGACGTTGTGTGAGATCGAGCGCGGAGCACTGAATGTCTGGCCGCCATCGGATGAGTACGAAGAAAAGATCGGTGACTGAACGTAGTTGCCGCTGGGTGAGAAGATAAATCGGGTGTAACTGACATAGACGCGGTCGCGGAACGGGCTCGCAGAGTAGTGATCCGCGGCAATCCACTCCTTGTCATTAAATACAGCTTTGTTGTTTGTCTGAGTTACCCACGATGGTTGGGACCACGTCAAGGTTCCGCCGGCAATGGTTCCCGTACTTACCTCAACTCCGCTGGCCGGGTCATAGCGATTGAAACCAAGACCCGCGTAGAAAACGCGCCCGCGACTATCAAAGGCAACCGCTGGGTCTCCTCCGCCATCATAAGGGCCGCCAGTGAGGTGCTCAACTCCAGGAATGAGTGTCCCTAAATGTTGCGGATCGCTCGAATTCGCAACCCAAGAGTGCCCGCCATTGACGGATAAGTATGCCCCTGAGTAGCCGTCTCCTAAGGCGCTACATGGTGTGCCACTAATGTTGCACGACCACGTGCGAGCCACGTAATCATTGGCAGATCCGACGACGATACTTGGATTGTTGGGATCGACGGCAATGGAAGTTTCGTTCTGTGGTGCTGCGTTACGGTCCTGGTTTACCGTAACTGCGGGTGATAGAACGCTGGTCGGTGATCCGGCCGCGAGAGTCGCCCCATCGGAGCCAAGCGCGTCTGCGGCGTTGATCGTCGTCGCGTCTGCGTCGAGGAAGGCAGACATCCGGATCCGTAATCCGGCGGTGCCTTGCACGGACGCGACTTTTCCAGCCATAGTGGACGTGTCATAAGTGGGAGAAGATGCAGTCGCCGTGCTGTAGACAGATACCGCACCAATAGGCAGAGCGAGAGCCGTCACGGTCAGCAATGTCGTGGCGCGTTTTCGAAAGTTTTGAGGCATGAATCGGGTCCTTTCGAGGATTACTTGGGGACCGACTAAGTGAGCCGATTGTTGCAAACCTAGCATGGGTTCTTTACTCGTGAAAGGAAATTCGGAGTACCGATATTCGCGGCAGAACCTGCTCCGTGAATAAATGAGTCCTACGATCAGGGGACACTGCAAGTTCACGAGAAGATGATGGCGAAATTTTTATGTTGTAAGACTCCGCCTGATCCTTGACAATTCTAGGTGGTTTTTATAACTCATTTTTTGCTCGTTGTCTGTGCATTCTTCTTGCGGACCACTCCGTTAGCACCCACTCGACGTGTGACCCAATCTGGTCCCTGCCGGACCTCGTCAAGCGCGCTCGTATCGGGCATTGGTCACACGATGACATTGCCGAGTGAGGTGAATCTGGTCATCGGTGTGACCATGCCGATGCCTTGATGGGGCCTAGCGGTGTTGTATTGGTGGACCCAGTCATCCAGCTCTTGAACTTTCGATCACGTTCTTTGCGAGCGCTCGGCTAAGCCGGGCATCCCCTCGGCTTCATAGCGCAGCAACCAACTATGAACACTCTGGCGTGAGACG
>JANMBV010000114.1:0-10110 GCA_031360585.1 Actinomycetes bacterium
GTGCGGATGGAGGGCAAGGAGTACGTCATGCACGATGGCGATGTAGTCGAATTCCGCTTCAACGTCTAGACATATTCCATGCTGGTATTCAGGTTGCTTACAGGATAGGCGCCATAGGATCGCAATCTAATTAATTTACATGCGAATTGCCCTCCTAGAGGAGTCCGAGCAGGTTGTGACCCAAAAGATACAGAGCACCCGATCAATTGGGCCTGAGAGTTTTCTCGTCCGTCGCATTCTGGCACTCGTTGTCCTGGTCTTCGCTGTCGCATTGCTTTCTGCTGGCTGGTCATTGGCTAGTGCGATCTTTACTCCGGTGAACGATCCGATCTCAGCAAAGATAGCTGAATGGGCACGGGGCCATGGGATGGGCAGTGTTGTAACTGGACTTGAGTCGCTTCAATATCGTCTTAATCCTCCCAAGGTCGGAGGAACTCCTTCAGCATCATTGCTAAATAGCCCGACCCGCTCTGCGCATTTTCTTCAGAGATCCTTGGCGACTCTTGTCACTCCGTCTTTGCCGAATGAAGGCACATTCAAATCCCTGGTGGTATCGCATGGAATTCCGCTTGTGGAGGTGGCTTATCTTCGCCCCGATTCACTGCATACCTCCTACCTCAGCGCAGTCGTGTGGATGTCAGGAAAGCACACTCGTCTCGAGCTACATCCAGGGCAGTCGGATCCAGGAAAACTTTCGCTCTGGTCGCAGAGGCCAATAATTGTCAATTCGAAAGCAACCGGATTAATGGCGGCGTTCAATGGTGGATTCAAACTAAAGGATGCACGCGGAGGCTATTACGAGAATGGTCACACTATCGGGACGTTGACGCCAAATGCAGCCTCATTGGTTGTTTATCGAAACGGAACTACGGATATTGGGGCCTGGGGAAGGGATGTGACAATGACACCGGACGTGGTTTCGGTGCGCCAGAATCTTCAATTACTCATTGCCAACGGACAACTCTCTACAAATCTTGATGCGGCAGTGAAGGCTAATTGGGGCACGACTGTTGGGGCAACCACTAATGTCTGGCGAAGTGGAATCGGTATCACCGCAAGCGGCGATCTAGTCTATGCAGCGGGTGATGCGCTATCGGCACGAACGTTGGCTAGTTTGTTATTTCGCGCTGGATCTGTACGTGCGATGCAATTGGATATCAACAAATCGTGGGTTTCTTACATGTGGTTTAAGCCGAGAGCAGGGACAGACTTGATGACGCCTCACAAGATATTGAATTTCCAGCGTCCCGCAAATCGGTATTTTTCTCCGACCAGTCGTGATTTCTTTGCGGCGTATTTCAGATAAAATTTGGGATGTCGGATAGATCATATTTGTGTCAAAGTGACAGAACTGTAGGAGTAGCCTTTATTCCAATTGCTATGGACGGGATATGTTGAGAATGTCATGGTTGAGTAGCACGATGTCAGAGATGTGGAAGACCTACCGTTCTCATCCAAGAGCTACTCTTTTTTCCGTCATCGCAGTCTCTCTTATCGCATTGGGTGCTGGATCGAGCATCATGTTCTACTTGGATTTGCAGGACACTCAGCCGATAAAGATTGCGCCGTTGGCCAGACACCCTGATATTAGGAAGAGCACTTTAGAAACGTTCGCACAGTCGCTGAAGGCAACCTTGCCGGCAGATTTGAGTGCATATGCAAATTCGACGTGTTCTGTGCCAGTGGGCAACTGGGTAGCACGAGAAAACATGAAACCCGGTGTCAAAATGACCATGAGCAGTTGGAATAGGTTTGACATCGCAAGCCCCCGGGGAAGTGTCCTTTGGTTGGATCAAAACTCGGTTTCCTGCGGACAGACCGTCGGCATCCACGCCTCCTTGCACTTGGTCGGAGAAGCGCCGCGCGGGAAGCGAACCTTTGAGGCACTTCGAATTGGCTGGTACGGAGGTTCCGGTGCTCGACTAGTTTGGAAATCGAAACCAATGAAATTGAAAATGCGGAGAACACCTATCGTTAAGAATGCAGAACGAATGGTAGAGACACGTTGGAAAACCACCTTGACCTTCACAGTCGGAAAGGACTGGGTTCCTGGCTTTTACTTAATTGCTTCCGTATCGCCCAGCGGGGAGTTCGAGTCGGTAGCTCCGCTTGTTGTCCGATCGCCTCTAGGTAGTTCCAAGCTTGTCGTAGTTCATTCAATGTTGACCTGGTCTGCCTACAATACTTTCGGCGGAAGGTCGCTCTATCTAGGTCCTGGGGGCAGTATTGTGGCCCGCCGTCTTGAAAGGAGTCGGGTAGTTTCGATGGATCGACCAATCGAAGGAAGTGGTGCACTGCACTTGGATCGTGACGGAATCACTTTAGTTCAGTTTTTGGAAAAAGAAGGGCTGAACACCGATCAATTTTTGGATGTCGACTTACATCAGTGGCCATCGATAACAAGGAATTACAATGGAATTGTTTTCAGCGGACACGCAGAGTATTTCACTCGCCGGATGTTTGACACGATAACAGCCGATAGAAATCAGGGGATAAATCTTGCATTCCTTGGGGCAAATAATGCCTACTGGCAGACTCGAGTTGCACCCTCGCCGACCGGCGCCTTCAGGCGTGTCATTGTCTACAGAGCGACAACAAGTGATCCCATCACGGCTAATCGCGAAGTTACAGTCAAATTTCAAGATCCGCATGTAAATACTCCACCGAACTTGCTAACGGGTACTCTGACGAACGGCGTGCATGTCTTCGGCAACGTCCACTCGGCAGACATTCCAGCATGGCTAATAATTCCTGCTAAATCCTCCATAAAGGGCATATCAGGTGATACTGAGATAGACGCCACCGTTAAATCGGCAGCGCAGCCACCAAATGTCCATGTTCTCTTCACCGGAAAGTTAGATTTCACGGAAACGGGACCTTCTCAGCAAGAAGAAGTTTCTAAGTTGGAGAAAATTCCAGTTGAACAGACGGTTTGGTTCACGACACCGTCGGGCTCAGCAGTATTTGACGCCGGCATGACCACGTGGCCGTGCAATCTTCTGCCTTCGTGCGTTTCCCATGCAGTACGACCACCTACCGAGAGTCTTCTCCAGTCCATCACAAAACAGGTATTGATACTGTGGCAAACGAGGGCAGTCGGGAAAACTCTCAAGTAGGACGGTAGCGAGACTCATTCATAGTGATTTGCAAAAGAGTTTTATCAGCACAGGGGTACAAGTTTGTATGGAAAGCGCCGCGAAGGTCATGGGTAATGGAGATGTAGGCGAATTTAGCTTCAACGTTTAGTTTTGCTTGGCTTGAGCAAGTGATGGCGGTTGAGGATGCACACAGGCCGGATTGGCGAGGCTTTATAGCCAATGCCCAACGTAACTAAAATCTCCAGTTCTCAACAAAACTGAGCCACCATTTTGCAAATCGATAAGTCAACGAGTTAGGTCTCTTCCTCGACAGCCAAGCGATAAGGCCTAGAATTGAAAGAAGTCCGATGAAGATAAGAGGGATGAACACAAATTGGCTCAGCGCGCTTTCTCCCATAGCGCCCCCTCTGAATTCCTTTAATCGGAATTGTGTCTGATTCTGTTCTTGTTGTCTATTGCGCGAAACGCTATCGCATCTAGAAAAACAATATTGACTCCCGTACCGTCTATGGCTTCACAATTCCTCAAGCCAGCTATATTGCCCAATGCACGCTGGGAGAGTTCGCAATCAGGGGGTGTATTAACGATTGGTGGGGTTGTCTGGGATGCTTACTCTAGCTAGATAAGGGATTCCGCAACTTCGCACAACTCAAACCGTTCGTGATCAGATTAGTTAGTTTCAAGAGGGAAGAGTGCGACGCCTAGAAGGATTAGGAGCCCGCCGAAGACTTCCCACGAAGTTAGGCGTTCACCTAGTAGAACGATTGCTGCAACTACACCGAATAGCGGGATTAAGTTCAAAGCGATTCCTGCAACTCCAACGGGAACCTCACCAACTGCGTAGTTGTAGAGAAAATATCCAAGAGCAAAGCTGAAAAGTCCGATCGCCGCTGCAACAGCGATGTAACGCATGTCGGACAATGTAGGGACCAACTCACTGCCACGTGTCCATTGGATCAGTGCCAGTGGCAAGCAGAAGAGGAATCCCAGTCCGAACTGGTAGGCAGTCAGCTCCAATATCGAAGTCTGTGGTGCGAGTCGATGAACGACAATTACTGATGCCGACGCGCCAAGGGAGCCGATGAGCACCAATGCATCCCCAAGACCAGCCTTCGGCGTGAAATGAGCACCAGTTAGCAAGGCACCGCCGATTGTTGCGATCAACACTCCAGCCACAGAGCGTCGTCTAATCGCCTCGCCAATAAATATGGTACCGAGGATGAGCACCATGCAAGACTGAAGCCCATCGAGAAGGGCAGCCTCTGCTGCTCCGGTTCGCTGTAACCCCAGATCTAGTGCACCGTAGGCCACTGTTGGTTCAAGTAGAGCCAGTCAGACATATCCTCGTAGAGGCAGGGTTCGTTTCGGGCGAACAATGAGCATCGCCACCCATAGAACCGCGGCAGCCATGCCAACCTCAATGACCAGTGTCGTGAATGGCCCGAGTTTTTGCACCGCGTACTTGGCACCTGCTGTTGCCACACCCCAACTTGCTGCAGCGAGAACCAGTGCGGAGTAAGGCTTCATACCTCTCATCGTGAGTCACGGTTATTGCGAGTCATTGCAATTGATCCCGTGGCGTCCATGTTTAGCAACCTATCATGCAATCATTTTCGACATCCATCTTGAAGGGGTTGTATAACGATTGGTGGGGTTGGCTGCTGCGGTAACGCATCGGACCAGCCATACCAGTGACGCTGAGTTTACTCTAGAATTCGGGTGGGGTCACATGAGATGGAAGTAGGTGGGATTAGATGAAAATCCGATCGATCTTACGAAGTGATTTTTTCTTTCCAAATCAGGATCCGAATATCGATCCAAACGACGACTCAAAAGATCGATGGATTATTTGGCATTATAAATACGATCCCGAAAGACGAGAACGCAGGAATATCGCGATCGCGGCCTTTGATAACCGCCGAGCGTTCATGAAGTTTTTCAAGCGGGCCAGTGCTGACTTAGAGGTGGCAAAATCAGAGGGACGTGCGGAGGGAAAAGAACGGATTAGCGGGGTAATGTGGAAAGCAGGCCACAGAGCAGAGATAAATCAATTCCGACACTTCCGAGGCGGACCAGGCCAACTAAAAAGGATGACGTAGTCGTCACACTTTTGGTGGTTTTGAGGTTGCATTAATGACTAGCCGCATTCACGGGGGAGTTGTGACATTGCTAGTGGATTAACGGGTAGCAGAAGTACAATTAATTGCCTCGCATCGTATTAAGGAGTTCAAAATGACCAATAAACATCGTATGAGCCGTGCGGCGTTGTTTCTTGGAGGTGAGGTCATTTTTTATGCCATTGCGCGTACTACTGGAATGCCCGGCGCCCTCGGTTTAACCGCCTTCTTTGGAGGCATTGTCTTTTTTTCACTTTCCATTGTCAGGAGTTTCCGAGAGAGCAGAATCGTCAAGTAGTAATTACATCAAGAGACCGTCACTTGCGCTGAAGTTGTGATGGTTTTTTGTTGCAATTGCAAAAGTTAGGTTCGAGTTAAATGCCAGGGCAAATACTAAAGAATATTCGACTTCAGTAAAATCAGAAAGAAGCATGTCACGAGACTCTGGGTCCAAAGTTTCGGCAATAGTATCGGCTTTCTCAGTCACAGGATCTAATTCAATCGCCTCGCATTATGTCATGCGGCCTCACGAGGGATGCGATGTGAGACTGAATGGGTCTATCAAGCATTGCTAATTCGGAAGAACTGCCTACACTTAATTAGTTTGAAGAAGGTGACCTGACTATCTAGTGAAAAGAGCCGGAGTCTTTCATGGGAAGCAATAAGTGGGTCGAGATCTGTCCGAATTGTAAAAAAAATGGTCTAGTACTTGACGCTGGGCGGACTCGGGTTCGTAGATTGAAATCATGGTTTAAAGCTTTCCTGAATGTTAGGTTTGCTGACGCAGGGAATAGCGGGAGTGAGTTTTTTAGTGGCCCGAGGGCAGGAACATGCCAAGAATGTGGGTTCCGTAAGACGGGCTAAATTGAGATGAGTAATTCCTTTTGGAGTACAAGAGGCGTATTAACGATTAGTGGGATTGCCCGTCTTAGCTCGACATCAATGCCGAAAAATCCTACGAAGCAACAGTACGATTCCGCACACGAGCGCCACAAGGTTGGCCAAGTACCCGAATCCCGTTGGGGCGCACACGCCGACGAGCACCATTCCGATTCCAGAGAGTATGTCGGATCGCCCCGCAAACCCTGTAGCCACCAGAATCAGACCAGCACTCGCCAGCGACGCGGCCCAGATAACGATGGGAGAACCGTTACCGCTCCCTACCCCGGCCCACCAGCCGAACCCGACCGCGATGATCGCGGCAACCAGACCTGACAAACGAACAATTTTCATGGCCGACCTTTATTGACTTTGGGGAACTCTTTGACGAAGCACCTATTTACATCTTGTCACATAACCAAACTCAAGAACATGGGGTTGTATTAACGATTAGCGGGGTTCCCGAAGATTGTGATGGAAAGTAAAAGGGCTTCGAGTTTCCTCGAAGCCCTTGCTCAATCTCCCTAACTTCTTGATCGGTGCCCATAGATCAGTTAAGAAGTTCTGAGACTGCGGAATTCATGACGGGATTTGAACCCGCACCCTCTGATTGGCGGAAACAGAAGTGCTGCCGTTACACCACATGAACAACGCATCCGAATCTTGAGGCAAGGGCACGGCCAGCACGTTGTCGATGATGACAATTGTGGGTATGGAGAGACTGTGGACTGGGAACAAAGAAAAATGACCCGAAGGGTCTCGGGTCATTCTCTCGCCAATCAGAAGTTAGAAAGAGTATGGCAGAAAATCTGCTTACTCGGAGTAGCGAAACTTTGGACTAGTGGGGTGACATTAACGGTTAGCGGGGTTAGTTAGTTAAGTTGCCTATCCGGGTAGTGACGGCGCTACGCTTGTCACGTAGGCGACGAGTACAAATTCGCCCCATTTGTTTCACAAGACATAACCAAAGACAAGCGAGCCCCCTGGATTGAAGTGACCATTGCCTATCGATTGTGGCAAATTAGAACGCCCCCTCTACTCCTAAACAGTCGAGGGGGCGTTCCAACTTTCCGAGAATGCGTACGGAAACGTTAACCCGCGGGAATCGTGGGCGCCGTGGTCATAACGGGATGGATTCCCGAAGGAGGATTCGCTGATCCCGGTGTAATGACGATTGATCCATGACCAAATGAAATCATCGTCAGGTCAATTCCGGCTGAAACCAGAAATGCGACGACGAATACGCTGAGCAGGATCATGTTTTGACGGGTTCTGTTCTTGCGTAACCTGAAGAAATAGGCAATCGCACCCGGCAAGGCCAGTATTGGAGCCATTAGGGGAATTGCAAATGCAAGCCACAGGACAAAAATCGCAATCGCAATCTCAAATGTAATTGATACTCGAGACTTGTGCTGTGACTCTTGAGTGATAGTCATTTAAATGCTCCAATCAAACGAGACTGCAAGCCGTACTCACAGAATAGTTGTAGCCATTAGCGTTCACCCTAATCTGCGAACACGGATTTTCATATTGAACATCCCACCCACCGATACCGAGGATAAAGTGGAATTGACTTCTACCTCGACCTTCCCAACCCATGTTGAGTGTTGTGGAGTCTGCCGCAGTGAAACGCCAACCCCCAGCACCCCGTGTATGCAGCAGTCGCGAGGCTCGGGGTGCTTCCCAATTTGGGGATGGAAACGGGCGCCGTCGGTGCTTTTGCAGGTGTTTCGACTGAAGTAAAAAGAGCTTGATCGCTCGCTGAGAGTTGCCTATATGCTGTTTGAGGATCCGCAGATGCGAACACGGATGTCGCGAGTGCCAGTCCGCGATCTTGGGAGGTGGCCGCGGATGCAGAACCAGCGCCGATTATTGACACGCTGGCAAAAATCGCCAGTGCAGAAAAGAGTGCCTTAGTTCGAGTACTTTTCAAAGGAAGCCTTATCTTCGCAGATTTCCCTGCGCTTTAGAGTTGGTATAAGGCATGTTGCCCTTAGTCGGAGAACTCAATCCCACAGAAATAGAATCTGAGTTCTTCGGATAGAAGAACGCACCAGAGAGAGCCCTTGTTACAGGGCGTTCAATGAATTTCTATTCTGAGCGCGAGCCCGCGCTCATATGACTGGTCATAATTTTTTTGAGAATTCGGAATCCCATAATCTGGCACGCTTCGATCTGAAAACTGAGAGGCGTATCAAGGTTCGGTGAGATTCTTGAAAAAGGTGTCGCATGGTGCTGTCTCATCCCGATATCCCATTTGAGGTTGTATTAATGAATAGTCGGGTTGATTGGGTGACTTACCCTCGATCGCTATTCAGGAGATTACATCGTCATCTAGCACCTCAAGAACCGTAGGCTCATCGAACAGCGCAAGTTCGCTGGTGTCGGGCGGCTCGAAGAGAGCAAGCCACTTGTCGAATTCTTCCGGAGTGAGAGGGTATGAGCCCCACGTGCGCTCGGCGGTTCTTTGCGCGACACGTCTGTGCAACTCTTCCAGAGGTACTGACAGGTACTGCAACTCCACCGACACTCCAAGCGCACGGGCCACGAGTCTTTTTTCGTCTCGTTCCACTCGCATCCAGTGGCCGGACTCCATGATGATGGTCTGGCCCTTCGTCAGTAGGTCTTGCGCCAGCCACCACTGCAAGTCACCCAGCGATTCTCGCAAAGGGTGGTCCATTCCGGCGCCGAGTTGAGTCAACCACTCATCTGGACTGAAACTAATGGCAGACAATTGCACTTTAAGGCGGCGAGCAAGAGTGGTCTTACCCGAACCCGGCGGTCCGCACATAAGAACGAGCCTGGCAGAACCACTTCGCATCATCCGGCAACCCTCTCCATAGCAACGCACTCCCAATCAGCGTAGAACATCAAGGCTGATACATCCGCAGGGGATGCATTAACGACTTGCCAGGTTGCCCGGAATTGTTGAGTTCTTCTACCCGGACGCCGACTTGAATTCCCACCTAATCTTGAAGTCCTATTGATTGCGACGCAAATTGATGAAGTTTTGATGATGAGTCATGCGAGGATTCAAGGATGAAGCCTATGGAGAGTCACATTGCAAACACCTCTGGTCGACTCGTTCAGCATAGGGGCATTATCGAGGCGGCATTTGAGTCGTCCGAACGAATCGTTCGGGACCTCCTCCATGCTGAGGCAATTGACGTTCTGTTCATTGACTCACCGAATGAGGCTATTCCAGAGTTGGGCGTTGGTGGTTATACGTATGGTCCCCACGTCATCATCGTTGCGATTGACCCAGATTGCCCCAATCTGAGCGAGCAACATATTTTTTCCTCACTTATCCATGAATTCCACCATGCCATGCGCTGGCGGGGACCAGGTTGCAATGGCGATCTCGGAGACATGCTGGTGAGTGAGGGCCTTGCCCAACTTTTTGAGGAGGAAGTCACGGGAGTTCGGCCTATCTACAGTCAAGTCCCGGTCACTTCCTTGGAGATAGAGAAAGCAAGATTGGAAGTCCATCGGCAAACATTCAGCCAAGCCAAGTGGTTCTTCGGTGTAGACGACATAGCAAGATGGTTTGGTTATGCATACGGATATCAAATTTGCGCGTCCTACGCTAAGTCTGCCCAGAGAAGTGCGTCAGATTTGGTCGGCATACCGACTCGCGATGTACTCGAGGCGGCGGGTTTCCACTAACACAGTGTGGGCCCTGCCAAAAACGTTTTGAAATCTCGCCACCAAGCCAGCAAGGGGTGTATTAACGATTAGTGGGGTTGCCCACGGTTTTAGCACCACTAAGCGACGGCGGTATTGATACTCCCGTTCTCCATTTTGCGGTGAGGAGAAGTCAACTCTTTGAGGTGTTTCTCTTCTTTAACATGAGGTGAGTGATTGAAGCGCCGATGAACCCAATGACCAGTGCTCCGACCAAGTCGTTCCACATGCCGCGAATGCCACTATGAATAAAGTCTGTAACGAGACGGTCTATCATCCACACTGCGCCAACGGCTAACGCAGCCCGGTCCTTGAACATCGTAACGATTACA
>JANMBV010000042.1:0-2313 GCA_031360585.1 Actinomycetes bacterium
GTTTAGTTTATATTTGTTTTGTGATTGAAACACAGGAACTGCTTTTAGAAAATAAGAAACTCAGGGAAGAAATATTACATCAGCAATCACAAATCCAAAAATTACAACATCAACTAGAGCAATTACTCAAAATCGTTTACGGAAAAAAATCAGAACGATTTGCTCCAACCCTTCCCCGCTCGGAGTAGGTGTGTCCTGAATTATCTTTTGTTGTATGAAAGATAAATGTTTTAATTGAGATGAAGGAAGATAGAAACTAAAATCTATCTGACCCTTCGCAGTCGGCTTACAGGAGCAGGCTGCAAACCGCTTTGCAGGTGCTTTATGTTAAGAGCTAAAGGTACTGAGCGTGCAAAGAAAAAGTTCTTTTAAGGAATTAGGTAAGTATAAAAGAGATGAATGCAAATGAACCTTTGAAGAAGCATCGAGAAAGCGAAACCCTTTGTCGAAAGTGGGACATCTACGTATCCCATGATAAACTATAACGGATAACTGTATTGCTGGTTATAGGACAGACGTTGTTAAGGAGGCATGACTTTTATACGGGCTCAGTTAAGAAACAGGAGAAGCTCATTAATGATGCGCGGAATGCTTTGTAGGGATTCGAGGATACTCTTATCAACAGAAAACTACAACTCAATTTTCATCACAGATGAAAAGAAGCGTTAATGAGTGGCGGATGACACGATAGTAGTGAAGAAGCGAATGTAATGTTCGTGGAGCGAAGCGTGTCAGTTATTCAGTTGTAGAAACAGTAACAACTTTAAGAACATTAAAGGAGGACTAATGAAGACAACAACAAAATCGTTACCGATCAGCAAAGAGATGGTCTAC
Organism: Actinomycetes bacterium; assembly: GCA_031360585.1. Lineage (GTDB taxonomy): Bacteria > Actinomycetota > Actinomycetes > Nanopelagicales > Nanopelagicaceae > QYPT01. The sequence goes on from JANMBV010000042.1 coordinate 835, forward strand.
GAAGCGTGGAAGCAAATTCGCAAAAACGGCGGAAGTGCCGGCATTGATGGAAAGAGTTTAAAAGACTTTGAAGAAGATTTACCAAATAATCTTTACAAACTTTGGAACCGCTTAACATCAGGAAGCTACTTTCCGCAGGCAGGCAGTCAGGCAGGTCGGTATACCAAAGGCAAGTGGCGGTGTTCGTCATTTGGGTATCCCCACAGTAAGTGATCGTATTGCGCAGATGGTGGTTAAAACATCACTGGAGCAACGAGTAGATTCTATGTTTAGTGAAAACTCTTTTGGCTATCGTCCGGGAAAAAGTGCGCACATGGCACTTGAGAAGGCAGTTGAAAACTGTCGGAAGTTTGACTGGGTGATAGACCTTGATATAAAAGGGTTCTTCGACAATATCGATCATGCGTTGTTAGAGAAAGCGTTAGAACGACATTCAAACAAGTGGGAAAGAATGTATATCAGGAGATGGTTGGAAGCACCCATACAAAAAGTAGATGGAACGATAGAATTGAAACAAGGAAAAGGAACACCACAAGGTGGTGTTATCAGTCCGTTGTTAGCCAACCTGTTTTTACATTATGCTTTTGATGAATGGATGCGAATAAATCATTCTTGTAGTGCATTTGAAAGATACGCAGATGATATTATTATTCATTGCAATTCTAATGAAGAAGCGCAGATCAGATTAAACCAAATCAAAGAAAGATTAGCAGTCTGTGGATTGGAAGTACATCCGGAGAAAACAAAAATTGTGTACTGTAAGGACTACCGAAGAAAAGGTAAGCACGACAAGGTTCAATTTAAATTCCTTGGGTTTGGATTTCAACCGCGTAGTGTGAAGTCAAAAAGAGATGGTAAAATGTTTCTGGGTTATTTACCAGCCATCAGCAAAGAAAGCAGACAACGTATAATTTCAGAAATACGGAAAACCAATTTACATAGATGGAGCGGAGACTCAATCGAAGAGATAGCTAAAAAGCTAAACCCAAAATTAAGAGGATGGCTTAACTACTATGGTAAATTTGGAAAGCATGCACTAAATCGCGTGATGAGGAAACTGGAAGATAGATTAGGATGGTATATAATGAATAAATATAAAATAAGTTCGGTACGAATAGCTTTTGATATGTTGCGAAACATGCGAAAGGAGAAACCAAATTTATTTGCACACTGGAAGTTCGCAAGCCTGAAGTAGATTGAATAACAAGAGCCGTATGAAGGGAGACTTTCAAGTACGGTTCTGTGAGAGGATTAGGTTGAAATACTTTTTCCTACTCGACTCTAGGCGCAACTACTATCCCATAATCAAGATTCACAGTTAAGTTTGCGCGGACTACGACTTTCATCTCTTTATGTATTAAACATAAAACTGTACGTCTTGTTGAGGCATCACTTAACGAGGGTAATTTAATTCGATATGATTTTTGAAATCAGTCGTAGTCCGCGCGGACAAAGTTCCAGCGGCAGGGCATTCACGGC
>JANMBV010000044.1:0-14401 GCA_031360585.1 Actinomycetes bacterium
AGAATCGGACCTAAGCCAAGGGCGACGAGAACCGAAAGAAGAAAGGCTCCACTGACATTTCCTAGGGCAGAGAAGATCGCGGTCTTTCGGCCCCATGCGATCGCCCTTGCGATGATGAACAGGACGCTTGGCCCCGGAGCAATGATGATCACTATCGACGCGAGGAGGTACTCCCAGATTCGCGTAGGAATAATCACTCCGCGATCTTATCGTTCAGCGAGAAATTGCGATTAACGTTAAATGAAAAGAGTTGATAGAAGTAATTATGAGACCGTGTTGCCTCGAGACTTTGCGATCATGTGGAGTATTTGATACCCGATCACTGCAACCAGAGTCGCGTTGACGATTCCGGTGAAGGTGTACTGACCACGAGTCCATGACATGTCCGCAATGCCAATCACCAATGCCGATGCGGCGATGATGAGGTTGGTGGAGTCGGCGAAGTTAACTTTGCCCTCGATCCAGATGCGCGCTCCGAGGACGCCGATCATTCCGAAGAGTGCGGTCTCCACGCCGCCGAGTGCGCCAACAGGTGTGGCTAACAAAACGGCGCCAAACTTGGGTGAGAGCGAGAGCACGATGGCGCCAAGTCCGGCGATCCAATAGGCCGCAGTTGAGTAGACACGCGTGGCTGCCATGACCCCGATGTTCTCCGCATATGTTGTCGTTCCCGAGCCGCCACCAACCCCCGCTAAAGTCGTTGCAACCCCGTCCGCAAAGAGAGCCATCCCCATCTGGTCATCCAGGTTCTTACCCGTCATTGCGGAAACAGCCTTGACGTGACCTACGTTCTCGGCGATGAGCACAAGAACCACTGGAAGAAAGAGCACGATTGCGCTGATCTTGAACGATGGGCCTGTGAAATGTGGGAAGGCGACCCACTTGGCTGCTGAGATTGCCTTTGTATCGACATCTCCCCTGGCCATCGCAAAGAGATAGCCGATGACCAATCCGGCGAAGATGCTGATGCGACCGAGAAATCCGCGCGAGAACGCAGCGATGAGGGCAACAGCGGCCAGCGTCACGATCGCATCAAGAGGGCCCTTAGCAAAATTATTTTTGGCGGCCCCGGACAGATTCAAGCCGATCACCATAACAATCGTTCCTGTTACTACCGGTGGGAGTAGATAGTTGATCCACCCAATTCCGGCAGCGCGCACGAGCAGACCGATAAGGGCCAAAATGACTCCGGTGACCACGACTCCACCCAGAGCTTGAGACATTCCGCCTTTGGAGACGGCTGCGGCTATCGGGGCCAGGAATGCGAAGGATGATCCCAAGTAACTGGGAACTCGATTCCTTGTAATGAGAAGGAAGAGCATCGTGCCGACACCTGAAAAGAATAGGGTTGTTGTCGGGGGAAGTCCCGTAATGAGGGGGACAAGGAAGGTGGCTCCAAACATTGCTGCGATGTGTTGGAGGCCGAAACCGATTGTACGAGGCCAACTCAAGCGTTCATCCGTGGAGACAACCTCACCGGGAGCGATTGTTTTCCCCGTGCCGTGAAGTTTCCAAGTCATTAAGGACATGAATGATTCCTTCCTCAGTAGTGAGCCGCGATGGCTCGTAAACCCTCGGGGAAGGCGCTTTAAGGGTAGGCGCGGCGCCATTGAAACCGACGCTCTGCCCTAGCCGCCACGCCGAGGGGAGAGGATTTGCCACTCTTGGATATATCCGCTTGACTATGCATGCGATATATCGAATCGATATATCAATTCGATAGTTGGAGGACCATGCGCTCGCGGACAGAATCCCTGGAGTTTGCCCTGCTGGGCCTTCTTTCCAAGGACAACCTTCACGGCTACGAACTACGCAAGCGGATGAGCGCCATTTATGGCCCTTTCCGGGCGCTCTCCTTCTCCGTGCTCTACCCCCAGTTGCGACGGATGTTAGATGCCGGCCTCATTGAGGAGTCATTCGGTGATGACGGGGGATTGTCTCGTCGCTCTCGCATCGTTTACAGACTTTCAGAGACGGGCAAAGCCCGCTTTGCCGCCCTTACCGAGACCGTCAGCCCCGATACATGGGAGGACGAAGGCTTTGAGATCCGTTTCGCCTTTTTTGGCCCAACCTCTCGACCTAACCGTGTTCGTATTCTGGAGGGTCGTCACCGACGGCTCAAAGAGCGAGCAGAGATTCTTCGAGGTGAATTAGAAAAATCACCCGTAGGCATTGATAAGTACCTTGAAGAATGGCGACGTCATTCTTTGGAATCCGCTGGTCGAGAAATCGCTTGGTTGGAAGACATGATTAAGACCGAAAGGAAATAGCGTGACCATCACAACTGGCAAAGGCGACATCCGTGTTGCAATCATCGGCGTAGGCAACTGCGCCAACTCACTAGTTCAAGGGGTTGTCTATTACAAGGACGCTCCGACAGATCAGGAAATTCCAGGTCTAATGCATGCCGTTGTCGGTGGCTATCACATCAGCAACGTGAAGTTCGTAGCTGCCTTTGATGTCGATGTGAAGAAGGTGGGGCTGGATCTCGCCGACGCTATTTGGGCCAGCGAGAACAACACCATCAAATTTGCCGACGTGCCAAAGTCTGGTGTCGTCGTGCAGCGCGGAGTCACCCTTGATGGCCTCGGTCGCTATTACCGAGAGACCATTACGGAGTCTGAAGCTCCTCCCGTAGATATCGTTAAGACTCTCAAGGACAATGCTGTTGACGTTCTGATCTGCTACCTGCCAGTTGGATCAGAGGAGGCTGCAAAGTTCTACGCGCAATGCGCCATCGACGCCGGATGTGCTTTCGTCAATGCTCTTCCAGTCTTCATTGCCTCCGATCCAGTATGGGCTGAGAAGTTCACCAAGGCCGGACTCCCAATCATCGGTGACGACATCAAGAGTCAGGTGGGCGCCACAATCACCCATCGTATTATGGCGAAGTTATTTCAGGATCGCGGAGTTCACCTAGACCGCACGTACCAACTCAACGTTGGCGGAAACATGGACTTCAAGAATATGCTCGAGCGCGACCGTCTTGAGTCAAAGAAGATTTCCAAGACAAATTCCGTGACCTCGCAGTTAGAGCACGACTTGGGTGCTCGCAATGTGCACATCGGACCATCGGATTACATCCCATGGCTAGACGACCGCAAATGGGCCTATGTACGTCTTGAAGGCAGAGCTTTTGGCGATGTTCCTCTAAATCTTGAGTACAAGTTGGAAGTATGGGATTCACCCAACTCGGCCGGTGTAATCATTGATGCGCTGCGGTGCGCCAAACTCGGTCTGGACCGAGGAATCGGTGGTCCGCTACTTTCGCCAGCGAGTTACTTCATGAAGACCCCGCCTGTCCAATACACAGATGATCAGGCACAAGTACGCACGCAAGAGTTCATTTCAGGATCTATTGAACGGTAAGGAAACTGTAGATAAGGAAAATTAAGCAATGAAAAACGCCCCCCAAGAAATCGGGGGGCGTTTCCTTCACCCTCACGGAGAGTAGAGGGCTAGATTGTTGCGCCTTCTGGAGTGCGACGAAGGTGCACCCAACCAGCTATTGACAGGATCAATAGAAGAATTCCTCCGACTAGCGAAGCCAATGCGCCGATCTTGGCAATCTGCCCGATCTGCCAGAAAGCAAATGCGTTAAGTAACATTCCTCGCAAACTTTCGCCCTTGAATACAGTCTCGACAATTGCCGATGCGGAATCGGCTTTTGTCTGCAAGTCTGCATTTTTTGGATCGGCTGCAAGTGCGGCTGTGGCTGACCTGTTGGCCGTAGATGCAGCTGCGTAGGTCGGCATGCCTGATAGGTGAAATGCGATGAAGTGATCGGCGTACATTTCCGCTTGCTTTCCGTTGGTCATCATCTTGCCACCGTTATCCTTGAAGAATGCTGTCGTAGAAGCATTTTCTTTAGCATTTCCGGTTGCACCGGGAAAGGATATTTGTTGTGCTGACAGCTGTGTTTTCACGGTGTTGTTGGTGAATGAGTAGCCCCAGTTCATTAAGGCGGCTGCTACGAATAGAAAGACGCTAAGACCGATACCAACTAATGTGACCATCTTGTCGAATGTGCGACGTTTCATGATTCACTCTCCTTCTATATCCCTTTTGTTAGGAACGTTCTTATTACACTCGGATATTGATGTGATTGGAAGCAAATGGCGAGGGATAGCCCTTGGAAAAGTGTGATAAATGTTAACGAGTTATGTGTGTCACCTGAAGTTAACTAGATCACATTAAAAAAGTAGTATCGCGCGTACTAAATATGGCGAGTGCAAACGTTCTTTCCATCGGCGGTAATTTCCAGGTGTTGGCATGCAACTCCTAGACGGTCGAAAGCCTTATCGCCATAATGGGTTCTGTATGCCAACGCGAGAAGGACTCGAAGATTGGTGTCACCATCTGCCTTGATGCCGAAGGTTTTCGCCGTTCGGCTGACGGTGTTTTCCACGACCTTTTCAGTGTGCGAGGTTTCATGGGCAATGGCAGCATTTGAATTGCCTTCACACAACAAGTCCATGACCAGGCGTTCAAAAGGCGTCAATTCCCTTGACAGTATCGTGATATCTGCGCTCATCCGTTTGGACCTTGCCTCTCCGAGGACTCCAATGGAGATTGTCCTACATTACTTTCTCTACTGCCACCCATAAGATTGCCAAATGAATGAAATCCTGGCAACAAGCGACGGTAGTGTTTTGACTCTCACTCTCAACCGAGCTGCGAAGATGAATGCCTTGTCACGGGGCATGTATTCCAGCCTCTCCGGTCACCTACGGCAGGCCGTGGGGGATTTTGGTATCCGTTGCGTCCTCATCAGAGGCGAAGGGGCAGATTTCACCGCTGGCAACGATATCAACGACTTCATTGCCTCCTCTGGGACTGTGGCCGAATCCGAGGGATTCGACTTCCTCACGCAAATTCGCGACTTTCCGAAACCGATTGTTGCCGTGGTGCAAGGATCTGCCATTGGCATCGGAACGACCATGTTGTTGCATTGTGACGTAGTCGTGGCCGATCCGACGGCATCGTTCTCAATGCCCTTTGTGACTCTCGGATTGGTACCTGAGGCGGGCTCTAGTTATCTCTTTCCTCAGTTAGTGGGTCACCAACGGGCCTCGCACCTCTTCCTAACTGGAGAGAGTTTCGGGGCACTTGAAGCAAAGGAAATGGGGCTCGTTACAGTTGTGGCCGATGATGCTTCAAAAATGGGAATGCTGATTGCTCAAAAGATATCCAAGCAGCCACCTACTGCGGTGCTGCACACGAAAGCACTTTTAAAGAGCAAGTCACACGATGCGGTTAAGGCGGTAATGCATGCTGAGGCAGAACTTTTTACTATGGCTCTTCAATCGCATGAGGCAAGGGAGGCGCTTATGAATTTCGCGACTAAGAAGGAGAAGAGATGAGTCTTTCGGGCAAGAGGATCTTCATTACTGGAGGCTCTCGAGGTATTGGATTGGCGATTGCGCTGCGCGCGGCAAGGGACGGTGCCTCTGTTGCGATAGCTGCCAAGACGATTGAAACAAATCCGAAATTACCTGGAACCATTTTCACGGCAGCGGAGGAAATTCGCACTGCAGGGGGAGATGCTTTTCCAATCCAGTGTGATATTAGAGATGAAGAACAAATTGCAAATGCCATTGCCCAGACTGCGGCCGAGTTTGGTGGGATCGACATCCTTATCAACAATGCCAGTGCGATCAATCTGACGCGCACTGAACAAACACCGGCCAAACGATTCGATTTGATGTTCGACGTCAATGTACGAGGAACTTTCTTGACTTCCCAAGTCGCTATCCCATACCTGCGAAAATCGGCCGAAGCGGGGAGAAATCCACACATATTGAATTTATCTCCGCCCCTGTCGCTCAACCCCAAATGGTTCAAGAGCAATCTCGCCTACACCATGGCTAAATACGGCATGAGCATGTGTGTCTTGGGGATGTCAGAGGAGTTTCGTCGAGATGGGATTGCCGTCAATGCTCTGTGGCCCAGAACAGCAATAGACACGGCCGCGCTTGCCATGATTCCAGGGGTGGATCTAAACGCCTGCCGCAAACCAGAGATTCTTGCCGATGCGGCATATGCAATTCTTAGTCGAGTCTCAGGAGATTGCACAGGGAACTTTTTTATCGATGATGAAGTTCTTGCGGCAGAGGGAGTCACTGATCTAGATCATTACTCAGTAGTACCGGGTACCAAAGACTTCCTAACCGACTTCTTTCTCGATTGAAGAAACGATGAGGCTAACTTTCATCTCTCCACGATCGCCACAGTTGAGAATAAGGGCCATTTGCAGTCATAAGTTCTTGATGGGATCCCCATTCCGAGACTTTTCCATCCTCAATAACAGCGATGATGTCTGCATCGTGGGCAGTCTGCAGTCGATGGGCGATGGCAATGACCGTTCGGCCTTCCAGCACTCCCGATAAGGAAGATTCGAGGTGTCTGGCTGCACGTTGGTCCAGAAGAGATGTTGCTTCATCGAGGATGAGAGTGTGAGGATCGGCGAGAACTAATCGTGCCAATGCCACTTGCTGGGCTTGCGCCGGCAGCAATCGTGCTCCGCCTGTTCCAACGAGTGTCTGCAAACCTTGCGGCAATTCGGCGGCCCATTCCTTGGCGTCTACGGCATTAAGGGCTGCCCAAATTTCGTCCTCAGTGGCTACAGGGTTGGCCAAGATGAGATTGTCTTGCAGGGTTCCAACGAAGATGTGGTGCTCTTGAGTAACAAGGGCAACATGTGATCGCGCCTTTTCAACCGGGAGATACCCAACTTCAGAATCGCCGATGGTCACTCGTCCGCTTCTTGGAGGTTGGATTCCAGCAAGCAATTTGCCCAGCGTGGATTTTCCTGCACCCGAAGGACCGACGATGGCGATACGCGTGCCAGGTTCCACCAAGAATGAAATTCCCTTGAGGACTTCGCGTCCTTCTTTGTAGCTGTATTGGACATCTTGCGCCCGAACTTCAAATCCTTCTGGCTCGGAATCTTTGATCTCTCGTTCTTCGATCTCGTGAATCCCTAACAAGCGGGAAAGCGATGCCTTTCCTCCTTGTAGTTCGTCGATCCACCACAATAAGCCTTCTAGTGGGTCGATCATCATCTGCGCATATAGAAGCGAGGTCGTGATCTGTGCGATCGTAAGCGTTCCTGCATTGTAGAAATGCGCCCCAACGAGCAGCACAACCCCTATCGGTACTATGTAGCTAAATTCGACGTAGGGAAACCATCCAGTTCGAAGTCGGAGCGTATATCGCTCCCACTCCACCCAGCGTCCCAGCGCCGAATCACTCCTTTCGATTCTGTCCTGCCCTAATCGCAGGGCATCGATCGTCCGCCCCGACTCCGCTGACTCCACCAGGATGGAGTTCATCAGCGCGTAAGAGGAAGACTCCACCCTGTAGGCCTGCGGAGATTTGCGAAGATATCGTCTGGTGATGGCGAAAATGACCGGTGCACTAGCAAGTACAACGGCAATAAAGATGGGTGCGGTAAACGCGATTGCTATCAAAATGCTCGTGAGTTCTACCAGGCAGATCGTGATGATGGGGAACGCATCACGTACCGCCCAAGTAATGTGATCAATATCTGTAGTTGTTCTCGCCAATAATTCGCCGCTGCCTGCTCGCTCGATGATGTTTGGGGGCAGTTCGACGACTCTTTCCAGAAATCTCTCACGTAGAGATGACAGGACAAATTCGCCCAAAATGGATGCCTTGACTCGAGTCCAGTACGCAAAGAGAGTCTGAATCACTAGGGCAACCCCTGCAATTAGTATTGCGCCTTTGATGTGAACATGATGAGCATCCGCTCCGAGTTGCCCCAGCAGGTTGCCAAATACGCGAGGTGTCACAAGAGCGCTACCAACTGTGATCAGTTGTAACAGAGCAACGAGAAGAAATCCCTTGAGGTGTTTCCTGATCAGAGCAATCATTTCGCCATTTACCGTCTTCGTGCTGGCGATTGGCAGGCGAGAAGATGATCTTTCAAGACCAAAATCCTTTGGGATACGTTCGGTACGAGGGGGAGGTGATTGGAAAGCGCTCGGTGGAAGAAGGGATGGGTTAACTGGTTTGCCTTTCATGCGCCCCTCATAACTAGTGCGCGGTACTCATCACTCGTTGCGAGAAGTTCGTGGTGGCTTCCTTCAATCTGGAAGACATCCTTGGATAGCAGGATCACTCGATCGGCTTTATCCAGGATTAGAGGTGAGTTGGAAAATACGACCGTGGTCATTCCGCGACGCAACTCGAAAATGCGAGAAGCAATGCGTGCTTCGGTGTGGGCGTCTACCGCGCTTGTCGGATCATCCAATATCGTGATCGGAGCATCAACGAAGAGGGTCCGCGCAAGTGTTAGGCGTTGACGCTGGCCACCGCTGAGCGTTCGCCCCCGTTCCACGACTTCTGCTAAGAGCCCCTCTCCGTCCAATGAATCCAGAATATCTTGCCCCGAAGAGGCATCAATTGCTTGGGTTATCTGGATCCGGCCTGAGTTGGGGACTGTGAAAATGGATCCAATTGTCCCGGAGAGAATGGCCGGTTCTTTCTCCTGGGCATAGATCGTCCGTCGAATCGCTTCGCGCGTAAAGAAAGTCAGAGGTTTGTCGGCGAGATAGACAGTGCCTGCTTCTGAATATCCGCCCAGGCGATCACATAGGTTGTCGGCCGACAGGGGATTGTCGCTGACGACGACTAGGAGTTCCCCTGGCCTTATCTCTATTCCCGAAAGCGTGTCTTTCAGCAAACCTGTTGGGTCAGGGGCTTCATCATTGCCCCATTGGTTGATGGTTTTCACCGAAAGTAGGGTTACAACGCGACCCGCCGACACCACTGCAGAGGTCATGCGTTGAGCGGTCTCAGTCAGGACACGCAATGGAAGCACTAGGAAGGCGCTGTACCCGTAGAAGGAGAGAAGTTCTCCCACCTTCATTTTGCCCTCCGCTACTAAATTCCCGCCGATCAGTATCACTATGAGAACCAACACCCCCGGGAGAATGATCTGCAGAGCCTGCAATAGGGAACGAATCATGGCCGTGCGGACTGCTGCCCTTCGCACGGCTTGGGAGGCCTCTCTAAATCTTGAGAGAAAGAGTTCTTCTCCACCAATTCCTCGCAGCACTCGAAGCCCAGCAACTGTATCTGCGGCCAAATTGGAGGAGTCACTGAGCTTCTTACGCTGTTCAGCTTCTCGCGCTTGCAAGGGTTTGATTATCGGTGCCACGAGAAGGCTCATAAGGGGCACACATATAACAACCAGCAGCCCAATCTTGGGGGAGGATCGAATAAGCAAAATTGCAACATAGATGAAGGAAACAATCGCGCCGATAAGCCGGGGAATGTTGTCAAAGCCACGCGCAATTCGCTCTACATCATTGTTGTTGACTGAGACCACTTCACCTGTTGACACCAGACGTGGAAGGTCGGCCCCAAGTTCTGAGGCCTTGCGAGCAATGATTTGCTTGAGGCGAGTCGCTGCAGAAATCCAACTTCCGACCCCGCGCCGATGTCGCGATATCGATGAGAATGATTGGACTGCGCCGAGAATAATGATCGCCAGTGCCCACTTGTTGAGAGCCTTTTGATTATGGTCGGCAATGGACTGTACGGCCTTACCCAGAAATCCAGGCATCGAGGCAAGGCAGCCAAAACTTAGAATTCCAAAAAAGGATCCTGAGAGAATAATTCTGGACTGACTGCGGCCTATCCAATAGAGAAAGGCAAAAGTAGAGGAAATATTGGGTTCGCCGGGGTCGAAAAACGGAACATGATCAAACGGCGTGCGCGGCGCGCGAATATTGCGTAAAAACTCCGTTGGATTCACCTGGGAAGATTACTCTAGGTTCCCGTGCGCGCGCTCGAGATAAGTAGAATGACCCGAACTTAAAAGGAGATAAGAGTGCCGATTTTCGATGTGAACTTAGAGATGAACTCCATTAACTTCATTGAAGAGGAAGAACGTGGCGGTAAGGCCAGCTCGCTCTTCTGGCCCTGGTGTGGCGCAAACGTCTCTCTCCTGGCCCTTTCATACGGAGCATTTTTTCTGGGCTTTGGAATCTCCTTTTCGCAGGTAGTCGTGGCCGCATTTCTCAGCGTTGTGCTCTCCTTTCTCCTGGTTGGTGTGAGCTCACTTGCCGGAAAGCGATCTAACGCACCGACCATGACCCTTTCTCGCGCCGCATTCGGAGTACGAGGCAATGTGGTTCCTGGATTGCTCTCGTATTTGATCTTCGTCGGATGGGAGACCGTCCTAGTCTCACTGGCAACGTTGGCCACCGAGACAGTCTTTGCACGTTTGGGCCATATGGATCACAACCTCGCCAGGATCATCGGATTTCTGATCGCAGTGAGTTTGACGGTATTCGGCGGCGTACTCGGATTCCAGGTCATTATGAAATTGCAGAAGTGGCTCACCATTGCTACCGCGGCCATGACGGTGGGATATATTGCATTGACTTTCAGCCATGTTGATTGGAGCAAAGTTTCATCTATTCATGGCCGAAATTTGCAAGCATTGGTTGGCGCAATAATTTTCGGAATCACCGGCGTTGGACTCGGCTGGGTCAATTCGGCCGCCGATTATTCCCGCTATCTTCCACGACGTACTTCAAGCAAGGCGGTCGTCGGGTGGACGGTTTTTGGATCCTCCTTGGTCCCAGTTATCTTGATAATTTACGGCGCACTTTTGGCGGGAAGTAACAAAGGATTAAATGACAAAATCATGGGCGATCCCGTGGGCGCGCTGACGGCGTTGCTGCCAACGTGGTATCTGATTCCATTTGCGATTGTTGCGGTTCTGGGTCTCATTGGTGGAGCAATTCTCGACCTCTATTCTTCTGGTCTTGCTCTGGTTTCGATCGGCTTGCCCGTTCGTCGTCATGTTGCGGCATCCATAGATGCAGCGATAATGTTGCTAGGCACCATTTATATCGTCTGGCATGCTTCCAATTTCATCGGCCCTTTCCAGGGGTTCCTTATTACCTTAGGCGTCCCTATTGCCGTGTGGTCTGCGATCTTTGTAGCCGATGTAATGATGCGAAAACGCGATTATGCAGAGGCGGAGTTATTTGATGCCGCCGGTCGCTACGGCGCTTGGAACTTTCGATCCATCCTGCTTACCTTCGTCGGTTCAATTGTGGGCTGGGGATTCGTAACAAACCCGTTTGCGTCTTGGCTTTCCTGGCAGGGTTACTTCATGGGGATGATCGGAGGCAAGACCGGAACGTGGGCCTATGCCAACGTAGGTGTGATATTTGCGCTCATTGTGGGATTTTTTGGACACATTCTCCTTTCCCGTCGAGCCATTGCGTTGCAGGAAACCCGTTCCTAGCTAGGGAGTTGAGAATTTTCGCAGCATGGTCAGGCCCAAGATGCCCGACACGAATGCAGCGACGATCAGCCCAATTTTTATCTGCGCCATCTGAGTTGGACTGCTACTTGCCAATTCAGCGATGAATAGCGAGACTGTAAGACCCATCCCGGCCAATGCTCCTGCACCGGCTATGTGCTTCATGGACATGGATTCTGGCAGTTTTGCAAATCCAACTTTAACCGCTAGCCATGCGAATAAAGTGATGCCAATGAGCTTACCCACCACTCTGCCCAGGATTATCCCTGTCGCAACGGGGGAGGAGATCAAATCTCCGAAGTGATGGAAGTCAATGGAGATACCCAGATTTGCAAGTACAAAGATGGGAATCACTACGAAGCTGCTCCAAGGGTGAATGAGGGATATCAGATGATCCGTCGATATTCGTTTTCCGGTGGGCACTATCCATGCAAGAAACACTGCTCCAAATGTGGAAAGTATTTTGTAGGGGCTGATTCCGGCCGAATAGAAGAATCCCATAACTATTAGCGAACCGAGGTCATCAGCTATGGCCAGAGTTAGCAAGAATATTTTTATTGCCGGATCGATTTTGGAACCCAATAGGGCAAGGGCTCCAAGAGAAAGGGCGATATCTGTAGGCATTGGAACTGCCCAGCCGTGAAAACCCGATCCGCCGTGGTTGATTGCCATGTAGATCATTGCAGGAGTGATCATTCCTCCAATTGCCGCGATAATCGGTAAGGCGGCGGATTTAGGGTTTCGCAGATCGCCCATTACGAACTCACGCCTAATCTCGAGCCCGACTAAAAAGAAGAAGACGCTCATCAATGCCTCGCCAATAAAACCCTGTCCGGGCTGCCAAAAATCCGCGTAGCCGTGTCGAATCGGAGAATTAGCGAAAACGAGAGCAACTGCGGCTGCCACGACAAGTGCAATGCCACCGGCGCTTTCAGTGGCGAAAAAATCGCGCATTGTCTGTGAAATCCGGCGGACCATGTGGCAAGAGTATCCATGCGAGGAAAATTCGTGGCGCCTTCGCAGCGGAAAGGGTTATCGTGTCCTAATGTCATCAAGGCCAAGAAAGTCACTGACCAGACTCATAAATGCGGCGATTCCGAAAGATGGTGCTATACGCGTTCTCAGCCTTGCAACTCTCATAAATACGTTTGGAAATGGTCTCTTTATGACTATCGAGGTCATTTATTTCACCTTGAAAGTAGGACTCACACCTGCTCAAGTGGGTTTGGGACTCTCACTCGGGGGAGCAGTTTCTTTACTCTTCAACATTCCAGCAGGTCATCTCGCCGATAGATACGGGCCAAGAGACATTACCGCCATCGCCTACGCCGGTGAAGGTTTAGCTCTTGGAAGCTTCGTATTCATTCACTCACTTATTCCCTTTCTTATCATGTCCGGACTGATGGGAGCAGTGGGTGCTACTGGGCAGACACTGCGCATGGCAACGATCGCGAAATTCGGAGTTGGCGAAGCGCGCGTGCGTATTCGCGCATACACGCGTGCTGTTACAAATCTAGGGATCGGGTTAGGTGCGGTTTTTGCAGGTGTTGCGTTGGCAGTCAACACAAGGTCCGCGTACGTCACGATGCTGCTATTGGATGCGGCCACTTTCTTCGCAGCAGCCCTTGTCTGGAGACGATTGCCTTATGTTGCTCCGACCGTTGGCAAAGGTGAGCCATTCTCATTCATCGCGTTGAAAGACAAGAAATTTGTCGCGGCGACATTGTTAAACGGCATTATGACTTTGCACTTCATTATCCAGAACGTGGCTATACCCCTTTGGATCGTGCATGAGACGAAAGCGCCCAGATGGTGGGTGGCAGTGCTCATGCTCATCAACACGATATCTGTCGTTCTCTTCCAGGTTCGTGCGAGCAAGGGTTCTGGGGATGTGAAGGAGGGTGCACGAATGTATGCACGCGCCGGTTATCTTGTGGCTGCCGCATGTGTTCTTTACGCCTTTTCCGCAGGTGCTTCCCGAATTGTGGCCTGCGCTGTCTTGGTCCTTGCAGCCCTCGTTCATGTTGCAGGTGAACTCATTGGCTCTGCCGGATCATGGAGTATCGGATTCGGATTGGCCAATCAAGCTCATCAAGGCCAGTATCAAGGCGTTTATTCCATGGGATCCGGTCTCGGTGGGGCAGTTGGGCCAAGTTTGGTTACGGCCCTTGCCATAGGAATGGGCAAGATCGGCTGGGTAATACTCGCGGGAATCTTTCTTACGACCGGGGTACTCATGCGTCGTCTCGTGACTGGATCGTGGTTAGCAAACCAGTCACGAGACTAATAACTACTTCAGGTTAGAGATTGTTCTCTTTATAGTACCGACGCCAGATGAGCCGGTGAATCGGTATCAATCGAGGCAGACGATTGATAAACGGAAGTTTTGGCATGAAGATGAAGCCCAAAGTCAGAAGCATCAGCAGCGCAAAGATTTGAATGTCTGCATTCGCAGACGATTTAAATGGTTCGATCTGGTACCCGAGCGAGAAGAGCCACAACCAAGACTGTCCGGGATATGAACCAGTCTCGTTCATCATGCCCCATTGATCCCCGTGAAGATGTTGCGCCGCTCCCAGGTCATCCAGGTATGCGCCATCGGCCAAAAAGAGCATTGGACCAGTGAAATCACTCGGATACGGAGTTGCTTTCGTCGTCAGGAGTCCATCAAGAACGCCTTCCTGTGCCTGCGCGAGTAAGCCGTTGGTCATCGCGGGAACGGGACCGTATGCACCACTTGCAGCGACTTTTGTATAGTCACCACCTGCCTTTTCGATCGCTGCTGCATAATCGCCGGCCCACTTGATTTGTTGATCAGAACTCGAGCCGTTCCACAATGAAAGCGCCGCAGGTATTGCAGCATCCTTGCTGAACTTAAGTGGATCGACCACAAAGTCAACGGCAGGGTCAACAGGAATTGTTACCCCAGCCCATTTCTGAATTTTTAGTGGTCCAAGGGCCAAGCCTTCACCAGCGTTGTTGTAGGGAGGTCCGTACGAGGCGCTGATCGTCGTTCCCGCTAATTCTCCCGTGGTGGTTGCCACGAAATCAGCCGGAGCCTTCATCGACCAGTCCTGCAGGGTGACTGCCCGC
>JANMBV010000051.1:0-1762 GCA_031360585.1 Actinomycetes bacterium
CAAGCCGGGAAGCAAGCCAAGCCCATCAGATCTTGCAGCCCTGCGCACGCAGTTGGACGCGGATCTTATTGTCGGGGCGAGCATCCTGGACTACGGGAAGGTACGGTGGCAGTGGCTCGCAACCGGCATGCTCATGGATACGACGGCAGAAACTATCGCACTGGGCTTGGCGACGGCGTGGAATCCCGCTGCGATGCTTGCGAATGTAGGCTTCAATCTTCTCACCAGCACTCCTATCTGGTTCGGCGGAGGCTACTTGTTTGGGCTGGGGATGCGGCCCGTTCGGGTCGAGTCCTGGGCCACCGAAACGGTCCACGCTGAAGAGGTGTGGGACGACATGGAAGTGGCGGTCTATCTGTGGAACGAGCTGAAAGCGCTTCCCCTCGAGGTCCGCGCGAAAAAGGAGATTCAGTTAAAGACCAATTTAGCAAAAGTGATGGAAGCCTTGGCCGACAATATGAGCGCCGAGAAACTCACGATGACGGACCTTCGGGAACGGCAGCGTCAGTTCAAAGCTCCCTATGAGAACCTATACGATCGCATGTGGGGTTTCTTACATTGCAGCACGGAGCCCGGCGCGTTTGACCGCCCACAGGGCATTCGTTAGAATGCCCGCGTGATCTCACACCGAGCGGGCCTGGTCCGGAACCTTCACTTGTTATGACCGCATCACCCAACCCTTGGGCTTCCGTCATCGTCCCCATCAAGGATGAGCGAGACAATCTCGTTCCACTGCTTGAGGGGCTCCTGACCGTCATGACTTCACATGCGGCCTCGCAGACTCGGCCGTTCGAAATCATCCTCGTGGACGATGGCAGCAGCGACGGCAGTAGTGCGGATCTGGATCGCCTGGCGACACAGCACCAGCAGGTGCGGGTCTTCCACCTCGACCGAAACTACGGCAAGACCTGCGCGCTCGACGCGGGCTTCAAGCAGTCTTCCGGTGACATCATCATTCAAATCGACGGCGATCTTCAACAGGACAGCGCAGACATTTTGAAACTCCTCCCCTATACTGCCACCTACGATCTCGTGTGCGGATGGAGGCAACAGCGGCAGGATGGCCTGGTGAAAAAAATGTCGTCCCGAATCGCCAACCGTGTGCGGAACTTCTTTACCCACGACGGCGTCCACGACACGGGCTGCCCGCTTAAGATATTTCGACGGCCCGTGCTGGAGCGACTGCGCCTCTTCGAAGGCATGCACCGATTCTTTCCCGCGCTTGCGCTGATGCATGGGTTCACGGTTACGGAGGTGCCGGTCCGGCACTATCCGCGCATTCACGGTGTCTCCAAATACGGCATGGGCAACCGATTATTCAAATCGCTCTATGATTTGATCGCCGTGCGGTGGATGCAAACCAGAGTGCTGCGGTATACATTCCGTGACAAGTGACGAGCGAGTGATGAGTGATCAATGATGGGTGATGAGTGGCTGAAAAGACTGTAGTCACGCACAAGGACTTAGAGGTCTGGAAAAAAGCCATGGATCTGGTAGCGCAAGTTTACTCGCTGACGGCGCGGTTTTCCAAGGAAGAGCTGTATGGCCTGACTTCGCAGATTCGACGGTCCGCCGTCTCTATACCGAGCAATATCGCAGAAGGCGCAGCAAGACACTCCCGAAAAGAATTCATCCAGTTTCTACACATCGCTTCGGGTTCGGTCGCTGAATTAGAGACGCAGCTTCTTTTGGCCATACGAATGGGGTTCATTTCCAGTGACAGCATTATTTCCCATGTCGAGGAAGTCAGAAAACTGCTCCT
>JANMBV010000056.1:0-2100 GCA_031360585.1 Actinomycetes bacterium
CTCTAGTTTCTACGGTATCCTTGCGAACGCCTTTTGGGGTATGGGGTAATTGGCAGCCCTGCTGATTCTGGTTCAGTAAGTCTAGGTTCGAGTCCTGGTACCCCAGCGAAAGACAGTTTTACATCTTTGCTAGAAAGCGAAAGCCGTAGGCGATCGTTTTTGACAACACTAGGGCCCCGTCGTCTAGCGGCCTAGGACTCTGGCTTCTCAAGCCAGCTACGAGGGTTCGAATCCCTTCGGGGCTACCTGTGTGATGTCTCGGGACATAGGTTACAGATGTCCCGCGTCATCGGTAACACTTTTAGATGGGCCGATCCGCTGTCATTGATGGCAGATCTGGCATGATATTTGCCCAGTACTCCTTGGCAGGATTGATCTCGTGCTCGGAGAGCATCTCGCCTGTCTTCTTTTCAACCACGCTCACTTTGACGTGATCGACAACGATGATGACTCTCTTGTCACGGTTTCCTCGTCCGACTCCCAAGTGATGCATCTTGCCCGCTCGGCGCAGTGAGACTTTCCCGAATGTGTCAACGATGTCGTAACGAACTCTGTAATGCTCTTTAGCCTCGGCGCTCTTGGGAGTTGCCTTGATAGTTGCCGCGTAACTCATCGCAGGTGTCTTCATCTCCAACGCCCTATGAGGCCTCTGGGTGTTATAGACGCTGCGAAATTCATCGAGTTGTTCCTGAAGATGCTCAATGGAAGGTGCTGGTATTTGTTGGTTGAGCCATTTTTTAAGGGTCTGGTGGAAGCGCTCGATCTTGCCTTGGGTCTGCGGGTGGCCGGGCGATCCATTTTTCTGAATGACCCCCAGTTCAGATAGAAGGTATTCAAATCCATTCTTGCCTTGAACAAACCTTGCTGTGTAAACATTGCCGTTGTCAGTCAAGGTAGAAAAGGGCGTGCCGTACTCACCTCGACACGCATTAAAGCTCGCGATGACCGCCGGGCCGGTAACCGCCTTCATCGCTCTAATGTGCAGGAGAAGTCGGGAATGGTCATCGAGCCAGTTGATGATCTCGACATCTGAGCCATCGGATAGGCGCCAGTGTGTGAAGTCCGATTGCCAGGTTTCATTCGGCTGCACAGCCTCAAAGCGGGTGATGTAGGCCTTGGGTCTTTTCCTAGGTTGCGGTGTGACAAGGCCTTGGGCTTTAAGAGTGCGCCAGATTGTCGAAAGGGCCGGTGCGCTCTCGTGTTTCTTCTTCAGATGCCAGGCAATCGAGGCAGCCCCTGCATCCAATCCTTGGGCCAGCAGCTCACTTCGCAATGTGGCGATCTCCAGGCGCAACTCATTACTCAGAGCGCGAGAATTAGAGTGCGGACGGCGCGAACCTTGCTCCAGCGCACCTAGCCCTCCTTCTCGATAGCGGGCAAGAAGTTGGTAGATCCACTTGCGACTGACCCCGAAGCGACGCGATGCCTGCGTGGGCGTGAGTCCCTCGTGGAGAAGGCTCAAAATGATTACCTGGGACTTGGAATTAGGGCGAGGACTCGATGACATCCCCTATCTAAACCAAAAGTGTCACCTATGTCTCGACACATCCGTCACCTATGTCATGGAACAGGACACCGTCGCCCGCTCTGTCAGAAGGTCGAAAAGACCTGCGTTATTTGTTATCTTTCACCAATTCCTGAGCTGTACTGACAGGATCCCCACTAAAAAATAACGCGCCACTCTTATTAGCGATTGCTTGAGTTGCTCCACGCCCGCAGAGCCCCAAAGGTGCGACCTGCGACAGCTGTATCAATTCTGGGATTACCGCAGCGAAGCGCTCTTTCGCAGTGGAGGCCAACAGAACAATTGCTGGATGGATCTCGGCTGCGATCTGCAGGAGATCGGTTATTGGTGTGTTTGCCCCCAGAAACCGGATTTGCCATCCGTGCCGATGGAGCACAATTCCAGTCATGAAAAGAGCGAACTCGTGTGCTTCATCGGGCGGGCAGGCAAGAATTGCCACCGGTCCATCACCCGTTCCCCAACCGTGGGCCAACTCGACCAAGCGTCCGCGTATCACGTTGCTGGAAAAGTGCTCCTGCCCAACGCTCAAAGTTTTCTCCGACCACCTCCTGCCCACCTCTTCAAGGTAAGGAAGG
>JANMBV010000108.1:0-2221 GCA_031360585.1 Actinomycetes bacterium
CTGACTTTTGGACCGGTTTTGCCACCGGCCTGGCGCTGATCGTGGCGATTGGATCGCAAAACGTCTTTGTGTTGCGCCAAGGCATCCGCCAGGAACATGTGTTGGCCGCCGTGCTGTTTTGTGCGGTGTCAGACGCCGTGCTGATGCTGGCTGGCATTGGCGGTGTCGGCGTGCTCGTCGAAGGCAATGCGTCGCTGATCAGGTGGCCGACCAACATGCCCTCAAGTCTTCAAAAACCCCTGCAATTCCCGCCGGGGTGTGTGCTGCTGCGGCGCGCAGTGGCCAAGTCGGCAAAACATCTGCACTGTTTCCTGCGTGGCGGGCTGGCCCAGCAGCAGGGCGTGCAGGCGGTCATACCAGGGCTTCATCTCCGCGAATTCCTGCGGGGCCTGGCTCATGGGGTGGATTTGCAGGCCCAGCTCGGTCGCCTTGAGTTGCAGGCGCAGGTAGGCGCGCCCGGCCTGCACCTCGGCGCTGCGGGTGGTGCCTGCCGCAGCATGGCGGGCAGTGGGGGTGGACAGCCAGACAAACCCCATCGCCGTGCGGCTGTGGCCCTCAAACCGGCCCATCATCTGCTTGTAGGCGGTGCTGCCTTCAGCGGGCGGGTTGCTGCGGTCAAACGCGCCGACCATCGCCGCCAGGCGCGGCACCATGGAATTGACGCTGATGCCATCGCGGTGCTGCGCAATCTCGGCCGGGCCAACGCGGGTGAGCTTCACGCTTTCCATCGCCGTGCGCGGCGCCAGCAGCTCAGTGCGGGCGGATTCCCAGCACAGCGTGCGCAGCGGCTCCAGCCGGGCGGCATCGACGGTGCCGCCGAATTTCACGCCGGCAACGGCCGCCTCAGGGTCGTTCAACACAGACCGCAAAGCGTCGAGTGTGGCCGGTGCCACGGGACGTGTGGTGTCGTAATCGACCTTGGCCGTGTGGCGGCGCAGCAGTTGCGCGAACAAGGGGTCTTTGCCTGGCATCGGGGGTGCTTCACCAGCCCAGTTCACCCGTGCCACGGGCCGGTCGTCCACCTCGCGCGGCTTGAATTCGCCTTGCGGGAAGAGTTGTACCTCGGGGCGCAAGCCCCGCTCACGCAACGCCAGTACAAGCGATTCCAAAAACGTGCCCTGGCTCACCACAATCTGGCGAAACCAGGGGTCTGTCATGGGCAACATGCGCGTGCGGTCCACGTGCAGCATGATGGCGTCGGGTTCGCGCAAGTCCACCAGCCACGGTTGGCGGTTGTGCGAATTGGGCGCGAGGATGGCATAGCCCAGGGCCCAGCGGCGTATGTCAGGCTCGCTGCCGGGTCCTTGCCAGGGGGCCACGGCTTCTGCCGGAAGGGCGTCACTGCAAGCCGTCAGGCTGGCCAAAGACGACACCACAGCGCCGCCACCCACAAGGCGAATGAAATTTCTGCGTTGCATGCTGACTCCTGCTTAAAGTGAGGCTTGGTTGAAGGTTGGTACACGGGATTCGATGGAAGGTGTGGTGTGTTCGCAGACCGCATGCGCCGAAGAAAGGGCAGGCGCAAAAACACGCCCCGCAGCGAGATCAGCAGAGGGTTTGCTCACGACATGGGGCAGCATATGGGAAGTTGCATCAATGAGCATGCCCAAGTCCGCGAGCGCCAGGCGTACCGCCTGCGGCAATGCCGTGTGCGGCTCGGGACCGATCAGGGCCGTGAGTTTGCCATTGGCCAGCGAATGCGGCGTCTCCCAGAGGTAGCGCATCTCCAGCAATGCGCGCCAGGTCGGGTTGACCAGTGCGCCCAGTCGGATGATGGGCCAGGGCAAGCGGTTGAATTTCACCTGCCCGCCCGGCTGGACCCAGCCCTGCGCACGCGCCACGGGTGCCAGCGCATCCAGCCACTGCTGGCCCGTGATGCTGTGGCCTGCAAAGTGAAAAACCTCAAAGGCCTGCAACTGCGCGCGTCGGTCGGCCACGGCCACAATGCTCCGGGCCAAATCGGGCAGATAGGCCCAAGGCGTAGCCACGCCGCGCGTGCCGGGGTACGTGAACACGCCGTTGCTTATGTTCTTGACGATGCTGCTGTCAAACCAGGTGCCACGGCCACTGCCAAAAAAATCCCCAGCGCGGATGACGATGCCGCGCACCCCGCTTGACCTGCCTGCGTCATTCTCGGCACTGCGCATCAGCCGCTGTTCCATCTCAATCCGAATCTGCCCCTTGACGGTGCGCGCCCCCTGCGGCGTGTCCTCGCGCAGCA
>JANMBV010000002.1:0-1769 GCA_031360585.1 Actinomycetes bacterium
GTGATTTAGGGACTAAAATGTTATCTTCTGCTTTTTGGGCTACGGATGGTGCTGACGGATTAGGATACGCTTTAGGCATGATTATTCCTGGGCAAGTGTTAGGTAGATTAGGTCTTGGAGCTAAACTTTTAGGTGGTATAGATAAAATATCTGAGGGCAGTAAATTATTTAATGGTATAACTAGAGCCGAAGCTATAGCATCTAAATTTGGAATTTTAGGAACTGAAGTTATAGATAGTAGCATCTCAATAGGTTACAATACAGCTGCTGAAGCAGGTGCTGAAGCCAGTCAAGCTGGCGATGAATTAAGAAAAGATAAAGATGGTATACAAAAAGGTTGGATAGATTCTGGATATGTTAATTCTAAAGGTTTTCAAAAAGAAAAAACTGATTTTTTACACGAATTAGATTTAAAAAGAAGAAGTGGTCAATTAACTATTGATGAACAAAATGCAATAACTTCTAACGATAGAACATTGAATCAAGCGGTTTTAGATAGAAGATTTGCAAATGAAGTAGCTGATGCTCAATCAAGGTTATTTGGTAGAAATTCTTTATTATTATTAGGACCAAATACATTAATGCATATGCAATTATTTGGCAAGGTTGGTCGTGAAGCTGAAAAAATTGTTGAAAAAACAGCAACAAGTAGAATAGGAAAAGCATTAGAAACAACTTTAGCAAGAAGAATAGGTAAGGTTTCTAAAATTGGAGCTGAGAATTTAGTAACTGAGGGTGCTTACGAAGAGGGTTTACAAACATCTTCTTCTGAACAATTTAAAAATTATGTTAAACAAAATCGTTCTGAAGAAGTTGGTATTAGTGATGTTGCAAAAGATACATTTACAGAGTACGCTAAAATGCTTGGAACCACTGAAGGTAAAACAGCTATAATGCTTGGTGGAGTTTTAGGAGGTGGTATGACCAGTATTTCATCTTACGGTAAAACGAAACAAGAAGCTAAAATTAAAAATGAAATATTAAATAACTTAAGTATTCCTTTAAATAATTTAAATAATGCTTTCAATATTTCAGATATTTATAAGAGAAATGAAGATGGAAGTGTTAAATATAAAAAAGATGAAAACAATAACATAACTACAGAACCTGAAGTAGATTTAGTTAAAAGTCAAGAATTATTAAGAAGTTTAATATTAGTAGATAAAAAATTTGACAAATATAAAGAAGCTGTAGATAATGGTGATAATTCTTATATTGAGGAGCAACAGTCAAATGCAATGTTTGAATTAGCTAAAACAGCTGCTTACAATGGTAAAAAAGGATTGTCTCTATTAGAACAACAACTTAAGAAAAATGGAGAATTAACTGATGTTAAAGAGAGAGACAATAATTTAAATGATCACACTAAATCAAATAGTCAAATTGTTAAAGAAACAATGGAACTTGCTGAATTTTTAACAAAACAAAATGATAAATTTGATAATTTTAGTAAAGGATTAATTAATCTTAATGACGATCGCCTTAATGATTCTGAATTATCAAAACCACTTAAAACTAGGTTTTTAGAAGAACTTAATAGTAGATATTTAAATGTTCATCATAAATTAAGATTTAATGAGAATAAGTTAAAAAAACTAGAAGAAAATAGAAGATCTGCATTTGAAGAAATGGGAGCTGATCCATTATATGATGAAACATTAGATATACCTATCACTAATATGAAAGGAGGAATATTATCCAATGATGAAATGCATAAGAGAGCTGAAAAAACAAAAACTTTATTAAAAGAAAATACATTATTAAGAAAA